>NZ_LT670844.1:7576561-7909999 GCF_900141755.1 Bradyrhizobium lablabi
TGCCCAACACTCCTCTTGAGGAAACGCTCCATCGGATCATGGAGGAGCTCGGTCCCCCGCATTTCGACGAGGCGGACAAGGATTTCGCCACGAAAATCCGCTCGACGCTGACCGAGAAGGACATCGGCACCGTCTATCAGGCCATCGGCATGGATCCCACTGACCGCCCGCTGGCCGATTTCCTCGTGCCGCTCGACGCCAAGCGCAACCCACAGATCGGTTCGACCGATGTGGGCGACGTGAGCTGGGTCGTCCCGACCGTTCAGGTCCATGCCCCGACGGTTGCCATCGGCACCCCGTTTCACACCTGGCAGGTGGTGGCGCAGGGCAAGAGCCCGGCCGCCCACAAGGCCATGGTGCAGGCCGCCAAAGCCATGGCGGGACTCGGCGTCAAGGCGCTGACGGAACCTGATCTGATCGCCGCCGCCAAGGCCGACCTCAAAAAGCGCACTGCCCGCACGCCTTATGTCAGCCCGCTGCCGGACAATGTTGCGCCGCCACTGGACATGTCCCTGAACTGATCCTTGAGGTGACTTGGAGGTGACTTGGAGGTGACTTGGACCTGACTTGGACCTCTGACTTGGCGAACAAATTTTTAGCAACCCAGAGCGCGCTGAAACGCGCTTTGGCGCCCGGGTACCGGCGGATTGCTGAAGCGGTGTGCGCCAAAGCGGCCTTTTGCCCAAGCAACAACCAGAAAACCCTCCGCGTCCACGCCGCAAGAAGTTGACCCGCGGGGCGTTCGGTGTGCCATCTTCCCCGGGACACTTGGCGCGGCTGCCCTGCGGCCGACTGCAACCACACGAGAACCGGACGAGGCGTCGATGTTGGACATTGAACTGCGAACCATGATCGACGGGGTCAAGGACGGCCACATGGATCGCCGCGCCTTCATTCAGCGCATGATCGGTCTTGGCCTCACCGCGCCCATGGCCACGCAGCTTCTGGCCATCGGCGGCGTCGCCATGGCCCAGAGCCCGTCACCGTACAAGCCGACCAAGCGCGGCGGCGGCGGCCCGCTGAAGCTGCTCTGGTGGCAGGGGCCGACCCTGCTCAATCCGCACTTTGCCACCGGTACCAAGGACCAGGACGGTTCACGCCTGTTCTATGAGCCGCTCGCCTGCTGGGACGCCAACGGCAACCTGAACCCTGTCCTTGTAGCCGAAATTCCGTCCATCCAGAACGGCGGTCTGTCCGCCGATGCCAAATCGGTCACCTGGAAACTCAAGCCCGGCATCAAGTGGCACGACGGCAAGCCCTTCACCGCCGACGACGTGGTGTTCAACTGGGAGTACGCCAAGGATCCCGCCACCGCGGCGACAACCATCGGCCTCTATCGCGACATCACCGTCGAAAAGGCTGACGACCTCACTGTCCGCATCCAGTTCGAGAAGCCGACTCCGTTCTGGGCCAATGCCTTCGTCGGTGCCACCGGCTGCATCATCCCGAAGCATCTGTTCGCCGACTACAAGGGCGACAAGTCCCGCGACGCTCCGAACAACCTCAAACCCGTCGGCACCGGCCCTTACAAATTCGCCGAGTTCAAGCCCGGCGACCTCATCCGCGGCGACATCAACCTCGACTACCATATGCCCAACCGCCCGTACTTCGACACGCTCGAAATGAAGGGCGGTGGCGATGCCGTCTCGGCGGCACGCGCGGTCATCCAGACCGGCGAGTATGACTTTGCCTGGAACATCCAGGTGGAAGACGAGGTCTTGCTGCGTCTCGAGAAGGGCGGCAAGGGCAAGACCATC
Source organism: Bradyrhizobium lablabi (assembly GCF_900141755.1). NCBI lineage: Bacteria > Pseudomonadati > Pseudomonadota > Alphaproteobacteria > Hyphomicrobiales > Nitrobacteraceae > Bradyrhizobium > Bradyrhizobium lablabi. Next base: position 7,578,319 of record NZ_LT670844.1, read on the forward strand.
TATGCGGTGGGCGGGGATACCGAATTCATCGCCCTCAATTTCACCGACCCCAACACCGAGGTCGACGGCGAGCGCTCCTCGATCAAGACCAAGCATCCGCTGTTCTCGGATGCGGCCGTGCGCAAGGCCCTTGCGCTGCTCGTCGATCGCGACGCCATCAAGAAAGTCATATACGGCCGTGCCGGGCGGACCTCCGCGAATTTCCTCAATGGGCCCGAGCAATTCGTTTCCAAGAACACCTCGTGGGAGTTCAATATCGAAAAGGCAGCCAAGCTGCTCGACGAGGCCGGGTGGAAACCAGGCGCTGACGGCATCCGTGAGAAGGATGGCAAGAAGCTGAAACTGCTTTACCAAACCGCGATCAACGGGCCGCGCCAGAAGACCCAGGCCATCGTCAAGCAGGCCTGCCAGAAAGCCGGTATCGATGTGGAGCTGAAATCGGTCGTGGCGTCGGTGTTCTTCTCCTCAGATGTCGCCAATCCCGACACCTATGCGAAGTTCTACGCCGACATCGAGATGTTCCAGATTCCGATGAGCCAGCCCGATCCTGCCCAGCACATGCGCCGCTATCATTCGCGCTACGTGGCCACCAAGGAGAACAAGTGGCAGGGCCCGAATTTCCCACGCTATGTCAACCAGGACTACGACGCAGCAGTCGATGCCGCTGACAATGAGGTCGACCCCGTCAAGCGCGCGGCCCTTTACATCAAGGCCAACGACCTCCTGTGGCAGGACACCGTTTTCATACCCGCGATGCACCGCCTGAAGGTGGAAGCCTGCTCCAACGCGCTGCGACCGCTAATCAGCGGCTGGGCCAACGAAACGGACAATCTGCACGACTGGTACCGGGAGGAGGCGTGAGGACGGGCGCGGGCAGAGTGTTCCCTCATGAGCCAGTACATCCTGCGTCGCCTGCTGATCGCCGTTCCAAGCCTGCTCGGCATTTCGCTCGTTCTGTTCACCGTGCTTGCGCTTGCGCCCGGTGATCCGTTCTCGGAACTGGCGACCAATCCGAACGTGCCGCCCGAAGTGCGCTTCGCGCTTCGGACCAAGTTCGGCCTCGACGATCCGATCTATCTTCGCTACCTGCATTGGCTCGTTGCCATGGCGCAGGGCGACTGGGGCTTTTCCTTTGTCAGCCGGATGAATGTGGACACGCTCATCCTGCAGCGCCTGCCGACCACGCTCTATGTGATCGGCTCGGCGCAGCTGCTTGCACTTCTGATTGCGATCCCGGTCGGTGTCTATGCCGCCACCAGGCCCTATTCGATTTTCGACCAGATCGCCAACACGCTCGCCTTCATCGGCTTTTCGCTGCCGACCTTCTTCACCGGCCTCCTGTTCATCCTCATCTTTTCGGTCAAGCTGGACTGGTTGCCCTTCGTCTATTCGACCGACATCAAGGCGACCGGCATAAACTGGTTCGGCGAACAGGTGCGGCAGGCGATCATGCCCGTCATGGTGCTCGGCCTGTTTCAGGCGGCTTCGATGACCCGTTTCGTGCGCTCGGCCATGCTGGACGTGATCCGCCTCGATTACGTTACCACTGCCCGTGCCAAGGGCCTGGGGCAGACCAGGGTCATCGTCAGGCATGTGATGCGCAACGCCATGATTCCGGTCGTCACCCTGATCGCGCTGCAGATACCGGCCGTGTTCGGCGGCGCCATCGTCACGGAGCAGATCTTCCGGATTCCCGGCGTCGGCTCGCTGCTGATTTCCTCCATTCTCGCCAATGACACGCCGGTCGTGATGGCCGTGACCTTTGTATTCGCTTGCCTTGTGGTGCTCTTCAACCTTATTGCGGACCTTCTGTATGGCTGGCTTGATCCTCGGATTTCCCTCCGCTGAGCGGCGCACCTATTCGCCCTTGCGCGAGACCTGGCTGCGTTATCGCCGCCACAAGCTCGCCGTGGTCAGCGCAGTCCTGCTCCTCGTTCTGGTTGCGGCGGTGGTGTTGGGCCCCTTCCTGTGGCGCGTCGCCATCAACGAAATCGATTTCAACGCGCGCCTCGAGGGTCCCTCGCTCGCCCATCCCTTCGGCACGGACGATCTGGGGCAGGATATCCTCGCCCGCATGATCTATGGCGGACGCATCTCGCTCGCCGTCGGCCTTGCCGCGATGATGGTCTCCGTGATCGTCGGCACGCTGATCGGCGCGCTCGCAGGCATGTCGCGCGGCGCGCTCGGTCATGCGCTGATGTGGCTCACCGATCTCTTTCTCTCGCTGCCGCAATTGCCGCTGCTACTCCTGCTGATCTATCTGTTCCGCGACGGGCTCAAAGCCGTGTTCGGCCCCGAGGGCGGCATTTTCATCCTCATCGTGCTGGTGATCGGCGGACTGCGCTGGATGCCGGTCGCCCGCCTGGTGCGCGCCCAGTTCCTCTCCCTGCGCGAGAAAGAGTTTGTCGAAGCCGCCCGCGCGCTCGGCGCCAGCCGCACCCGGCAGGTGGCCCGCCACATCCTCCCCAACGCGGTCGGACCGGTGATCATTGCCGGGACGATCGATGTCGCCGCCGCCATCATCGCAGAATCGACGCTTTCTTTTCTGGGTCTTGGCTTTCCGCCTGATACTCCGACCTGGGGACGCCTCCTGTTTGACGCCAAGGACTATCTCGACATTTCTGCCCATTGGGCGTTGTTTCCGGGCGGCGCCATCTTCATCGCGGTCGTGGCCATCAATTTCATCGGCGACGGGTTGCGCGACGCTCTCGACGCGCGACGGGTGATCTGATGGCGCCCTTGCTCGAGATAAAAGGCCTGAAGACCCACTTTGCCACCGACGACGGCATCCTTCAGGCCGTCGACGGCGTGGACATCACCATCAACAGGGGCGAGACGCTTTGTGTGGTGGGGGAGTCCGGCTGCGGCAAGACTGTCACGGCCATGTCGATCCTGCAGCTGATTGCCATGCCGCCGGGCCGCATTGTCGAAGGCCAGATCATCTTCGAGGGCCGTGACCTTGTGCCGCTCACCAGCAGCGAGCTCGACGAGGTCCGGGCGAAGGAGATCGGCTTCATCTTCCAGGAGCCCATGACCTCGCTCAACCCGGTGCTGACCGTCGGCGAGCAGATCGCGGAAAGCCTGCGTCGCCATGAGGGCTTGCCGCAGAAGCACGCGCTCGCCCGGACGGTTGAGATGCTGAAGCTGGTGCAGATTCCCAATGCGGAAGCGCGCGTGCATGATTATCCGCATCAGTTCTCGGGCGGCATGCGCCAGCGCGTCATGATCGCCATGGCGCTTGCCTGCAAGCCCAAGCTCGTCATTGCCGACGAACCCACCACCGCGCTCGACGTGACCATCCAGGCGCAAATCCTCGACCTGTTGCAGGACATGAAGGAGCGCTTCGGCATGGCCGTGATGCTGATCACCCATGCCATGGGCGTGGTGGCCGAAACCGCGCAGCGCGTGGTGGTGATGTATGCCGGCAAGGTTGTCGAAGAGGCCACCGTCGACAGCCTGTTCGAACACCCGAGCCATCCCTATACGCAGGGTCTGATCCGCTCCATTCCACGGATTGACCTCGACAGCGAGCATAAGAGTAGGCTGGAGGCCATCGGCGGGTCCGTGCCGATCCTGATCAATCCTGCCCCCGGTTGCCGGTTCGCGCCGCGCTGCCGCTACGCCATGAGCCTCTGCACCGAAACGGAGCCGGTCTTGCGCGAGATCGCGCCGGGCCATCGCATGGCCTGCCATCTGGGAGAGGCGCCATGAGCGAACCCTTGCTGCGCGTCACCAATCTCACGAAGCATTTTCCCGTCCTAGGCGGCCTGTTGTCGCGTGAGATCGGGCGCGTTCATGCGGTGGACGGCGTGTCATTTGCGGTCAATCGCGGCGAAACGCTGGGACTGGTCGGCGAATCCGGCTGCGGCAAGTCCACCACAGGCCGCTGCATCCTGCGCCTCATCGAGCCCACTTCAGGCGAGATCGTCTTTGACGGGCAGGACGTGCTGGGCCTCGGCGGCAATGACTTGCGCGCCTTGCGGCGCAAGATGCAGCTCGTCTTCCAGGACCCCTTCGCCTCCCTCAATCCGCGCATGACCGTAGGCGCGATCCTTGGTGAAGCATTTACGATCCACAAGCTCGCCTCATCGGCAGGGGAGCGGGACGACCGCGTCGCGAGCCTGCTCGTCAAGGTGGGGCTGAAGGGCGAGCACATGCGCCGCTACCCGCACGAATTTTCCGGAGGCCAGCGCCAGCGCATCGTGATCGCGCGCGCTCTCGCGGTAGAGCCCGAGCTCATCGTATGCGACGAGCCGGTTTCGGCGCTCGATGTGTCCATTCAGGCGCAGGTGATCAATCTCCTGGAAGATTTGCAGAGCGAGCTGAACCTCACCTATCTGTTCGTGGCTCACGATCTCTCCGTGGTGGAGCATATCTCGGACCGCGTGGCGGTCATGTATCTCGGCCGCATCGTCGAACTGGCCAAGGCAAGCGATCTCTACCGCAATCCCCAACACCCCTACACGCAGGCCCTGCTCTCCGCCGTGCCGGTGCCGGACCCGAAGGCGAAGCGCAAGAGGATCCGCTTGCGAGGCGACGTGCCAAGCCCGATGAACCCGCCGAAAGGCTGTCATTTTCACACGCGCTGCCCCAAGGCCGAGCCACGCTGCCAGCAAACTGCGCCCGAACTGAAGCAAGGAAGCGACGGGCATCTCGTGGCCTGCCATTTGGCTTGATACGGATCCATGAGAAATAGCTCACGGTGCGTTCATGAGCTGCATCCGAAGGAACGCGAGTACATCTGCATTGAATTGCCGGTGGAAGGCGACGCGGTCGAAGCCATTCGCATCGACGCAGATCTGCGGAACTTCCTTCGCCAACGGCGGCGGACAGGGCGCCAGGAACGCGAAGTGACCGGCGTTCGCAACGAAATGAAATTCATGTTTCGAGGGCAGGTTTCGATCCGCGATGTCGGCGGTATGAGGGAGCACGCCGTCGCCACCGAGCTCCGACGCCCATAACTGAACCGGAACTCCGACGGCAGCAAAACTTTCTGATGTAAAGAAGACGGTGAGGGGGTCGGCGATGACGGCGGCCTTGATCCTCGGATCGTGCGTCACCGGCTGCGTCGGGAACTGCTTGGCGCGAATTTGCTCGCAGACATGAGTCGTGGATTGCTGGCAAAGTTCGGTGACAATGCTCCAATCCGGATTGGCGCCGATCACCGCAAGCCCGGTATAGCCGCCCCTTGAGAACCCAAAGAGGCCGATGCGTTCGCGGTCGATGCTGGAAGCGAAAGCGGACGCGCCGACCATGAAATCGATCAGGCGCTTGATGTCGTTTGGCCGCGAGACGTAGACCGAAAGATCGTCGGTCCGGCTCAAATCCGAGACGGTATCGCCGGGATGATTGATCGCGGCCACGATAAAGCCGGCGTCGGCGAGCGCTTGAGCGGTGTCGATATGGCCGAGGAAATTGCCCCTCCGGCCGTGCGAGACGACGATGAGCGGCAATTTCCCGCCCGGCAGCGGGCAGTCCTTGACCCCGGGCAGGGTGAACTTCCCGAAATCAACCTCTCCCGGCGGCTGGGAGCAGGGCGACCATATCGCTCCCTTGAGCGCCGGGCCGTCGGCGTCGGCTGGTATATCGATGGCCCGGAGACCGGCAGCGTCCGCGAGCGTCGCGGCGAGACAGAGGATAGTCGCGACGAGCAATTTGGAGCCGACAAATTTGCGAGGGTGCATCGGTAGGTCTCCTGCCAACAGCAAGTGTACCAGATATTCGACCTAAGTTTGGTGCTGCGCGACGACACCCTCGATCTCATCAAGCACCTTCCGCCACGCGTCGTCGATCTCGGGCGACCAGTCGGCCCCGAGAATGTCGCGCATGGTGTCGGCGATCACGGCAAAGAATGCGACGAACAATTCACGCGGCGTGCCATAGGCGTCGTGCGACGACACTTCGCATTCGATCAGGCGAAAATGACCGGTGCGGTCGCCGGCAAAATCCAGAATGGCGTCGATGGTCAGCGCCAGCATCGAGCCTTTCACCGGCGCGCTGCCTTCAGTCCGGAACATCGCTTCGGCTTCGGGGTGCTCGCGGAACAGCCGGCGATAGACCAGCGGCGTCAGATCCTCGCAACGCTCGGCGGCCATTTCGAAACTGCGCTCGATCGGATTCGTTGGCGCCATCGCGTTCGCTGCGTCGTGAGTGAGAGGCGTGCGAGAGTTTTTGCAAGCATCTCGAAAAGAAAACCAGCCGCTGCCAAAGAAAAAAGAGCAGGGCTTTCGCCCTGCTCCAAAAATTGTGTCGACCCTATTTTCCCGAAAATTTGGATTTGATCTTGATTGACGGGGCGACGCTGCTTGTGCGCGTCAGGGCTCCTCCCGAGACTTGGACCACCAGACTAAAACCTCTCGGCCAGCCTGAACCTGCATTGCTAGACCATCTTTTTCGTCTTGTCACCATTTTCGGCAACGATTGTTCAAAATTCGAGCAATTTTCGAAATGATTGGGATTTCGCCACCCCGGGTTGCAGGCCTTGCAGTTAGGTCAAGGAAATCGGGCTCGGATGGGCCGGAAGGCGCCTCACGCCGCTCCGGCGCGGTCCCAAGGGGCTATGGCGCTGGCTCGGACTTGAACAGTCCTTCGGCAGCCATCGCCGCGTCGAATCGATCTGCCGGCCCGGATTTGTTCCAGCCGAGGATCTTCGGCAGCCATTCGTCGGAAATCGTGTATTTGAGGCCTTCGCCGGTCTTGCGATTTCGAATGATGACCACAGCCATCATTCCCGGCGGGGCCTTCTCCGGGGAGATCAGCAAGGTACCCTGTCCAGGGCTGGCCTGGGTCGCAATCATCACCCCGTCGGCGACGCAGGGGCAGGGCGGCTTCTCGCCGTTGTAGAAGGTCACGCTGAGACCGCGCGCGTCCGCCTTCAATCGCTCTTTGGCGTCGAGACCAATCCGAATGCCGACCGGGATAAAGGCGCCGAAGGCGCCGTGAACTCGTGCGCCGATCTCGATCCATTGTTCTCTGGTTTCCGAATGTGCGGGGTACAGGCCAGTCAACGCTAGAAGTATCGCCGCGACGGCGAGGAGTGGCTTTTTCACGACGATCTCCAATTTGGGCAGTAAGCAGTTTGTCCAAAGATAGCCGTGTACGGCAAGGAGGTGCCTTGTTGCGAGGTCGGAAAAGCGTTTAGCGCCTCGCCCTTTGGAGCCTGAGCCGCGCCGCAGTCTGTGTCGCCGCTTCCTTCGCCGCCTTGATATGGGGCGGGCGTTAAGGTTTTAGACTCCGATCAAAACATGCAACGATCGAAAAAAACCCCGACGCGTTCGCGTCGGGGTTTTTGCTGTCTCCAACAAGGTGCCGTATCGGCGCGTCCGGATCAGCGGGATCAGGGCGCCGCCATGTGCCATACGCCATTGTTGAAGCCGTCGCCGCTGGTGTCGCCGGGCGCGCCATCCTTCTTCCAGGTGTAGAGGGGCTTGCCCTTATAGGCCCACATGGTCTTGCCATCGTCGCGCGTGACGATCGTCCAGTCGCCCATCGCCTTGGCGTCGGCGCTGGCCATCAAAGGCGGCCAGTTGTCCGCGCAGGGACCGTTGCACATCGACTTCCCGCCGGCGTCCTTGTCGAAGGTGTAGAGGGTCATCCCCTTGCCATCCACCAACGCTTTGCCCTTTGCGGTATCGGCGATTTTTGCAGGGGCCATTTGCGCGAACGCCGGCGAGCTTGCGCAGATAAGGGCTGCTGCCGCGATTGCGGCGACTGTTTTCGATATCATGGTATAATTCCTTCCCCTTTGGTTGCTCTTATGCGAGCGACAGCACGCAAAACTCCGGCCATTCGGATATATTCCCGCATGGCTCCTTTGCCTTGTACAAAGGCCTCCGGGGTGGACACATGGTACCAATGCGCTGCCGCAAGTAACCTCGACATGCAGCGATGCGGGTGGTAGGACACCCAAGGCGTCTTGGGGAAAATCATGCGACGGCGGCTGGAAGCGTTCATTCCAATCGTTCTGCTCTCGATATTGGTGCAGTTGTTTGCGCCGATCGCGGCATTTCGCGTGGTCGCTTATGCTGCAAGCGATCCCCTCTATATGCTCTCGATCTGTGCGGAAACGGCGGCTTCTCCGGACGCGCAGACGGCTCCAGCCAAGACCCAGCATGATCACGGAGATTGCTGCGTGCTTTGCGCGGTTGGTCATGGCGGCGCCGCTGCCGTCGCGCCGCCCCCGCCGATTTTTGTAAGTCTGCAACGCCAGTACCAGCGCGTATCATGGCTGGAAGCCGGAGACGCGATGCCGACCGTTCGGGTCGGCTCGAACGCCCAAGCCCGCGCACCTCCGCAGTTGACGTGAACCGTGGCGGCCATCGGCCGCCGATGCATTCACAGTTCAACATTTGCGGAGAATTTTCATGTCACCCCATCTTTGGCGCGCGGGCCTGTCAGGGCTCGCGATCGCGCTCATTCCACTCTCTCAAAGCCCCGCCCACGAAATCGTTGGCAATCGCTTTTTCCCGGCAACCATTGGCATCGACGATCCCGGCGTCAACGATGAGATGTCGCTTCCGACCGCCGACAGCTTCAAGACCGGCGACGTTCCGCCGGTGCGGCAGCGCGATGTATCCACGGAGTTCTCCAAACGCATCACCGAGGATTTCGCGGTGTCGTTTGGCTCGACCTATACCTTCCTCAGCCCGACCGATCCGACCGCACCAGGCGCCAACGGCTTTCAGAACCTCGACACGACCTTCAAGTACCGCGTGTTCAGGGACCCCGTGCATGAGTTCGTGATGTCGGTCGGTGTCAGCGTCGAGTGGGGTGGTACCGGCTCCGAAGACGTGGGCGCGGAGACGTTCAACCACTACACGCCGAACCTGTATTTCGGCAAAGGGTTGGGTGATCTTCCGGACACGCTGTCCTGGATCAGGCCGGTCGCGATCACCGGCCAGGTCGGTTACTCGATCCCGGAGAAAAATTTCACGCAAACCTTCGGAGTCGATCCTGACACCGGCAATCCGACCGTCGACACCCAATTCCACCCGCGGGTTCTCAACTGGGGCGCGACTATCCAATACAGCATGCCCTATCTGAAATCGGCCGTGATCGACCTCGGCCTGCCGGAGTTCATCAATCACATGATCCCGCTGGTCGAAGCGACCATGCAGACGCCCGTTGCAAATACAATCACCTCCGGAACGATGACGACGGGCACCATCAATCCCGGGGTCATCTGGGTCGGAAACACCTTCCAAATCGCTGTCGAGGCGCTGATCCCGATCAACCGGCAAAGCGGCACCAATGTCGGGGTGATCGCGCAATTGCACCTCTACCTCGACGACATCGATCCGCGCGGCATCGGCAAGCCGATCTTCGGCGGCCCCGTGCAGCCCGCAAGCCCATTTGCAAGGAACTGACCATGCACCGCTCATCTCTTTTCGGAATAATCCCGCTGATTTTCCTGCTGGCTGCGGGCGAAGCTTCAGCCCATGCTTTTCTCGATCATGCCGAACCGCGTGTCGGCAACAAGGTCGCCAGCCCCCCGCGCGAAGTGACGCTGTGGTTCACGCAAAAGCTGGAAGCAGCGTTCAGCAATATCACCGTGACCAACGCGAGCGGCGAACGCGTCGATACCGGCAAGCCGCGCGTTGCCGGCAACCAGATGTCGGTCGCGCTGCGTCCGGGCGGCAGCGGGACTTACCACGTGACGTGGCATGTGCTTTCGGTCGACACCCACAGGACCGAGGGCAATTTCACCTTCCAGGTCGGTCAATAGAGTGATCGGTTAGCGGGAAAGACTGATGACCTGGTTCGGGGCGGAGATCGACGGCCCCATGATCGTCGTTCGTACAATCCACTTCGCCGCCACGGCGGTGACGGCCGGCGCCCTTATGTTTCGCGGGGTCGTCGCCGAACCCGCCTTGCGTTCGCAGCGAGACGCAAGCGCGATCGTGGATTCGCGAATTCGCAAGGTGGCGTGGATCAGTCTCGCCATCGCAATGGTCTCCGGGTTGACCTGGGTGCTGTGGCTGACGATGTCGTTGAGTGGCGAGAGCCTCGGCGAAGCGGTGATGTCGGGGGCGCTGCGCGACGTTCTCAACCTGACGCAGTTTGGATGGATATCGCAGATCCGCTTGGCGCTCGCGATCGTGCTGGCGATTTGTCTCGTCTTCCAGCGCTCTGCGTTGTGTCGCGGGCTCGCCCTGGCGGCGGCTGTGGGCCTCGTTGCTTCCATCGCCTGGACCGGACATGCCGGGTCAACCCCGCACAAATTGGGGTATCTGCATCTCGCCTCCGATGCCCTGCATCTTATTGCCGCGGCGGCCTGGATCGGCGGCCTGGTGCCGCTCGCGCTTCTGCTCACTGCCGGCAGGCGATATCACCTCTTGGCATGGGCTGCGCTCGAACTCGAATTGGTCAGGCGGTTTTCGTTGCTCGGCATCGTCAGCGTGGCGACGCTGATTGCATCGGGCTTGATCAACGCGTGGATTCTGGTCGGTTCATTCGCCGGGCTTGTCGTTACCTTATACGGTTGGATATTAATGCTGAAGCTCATCGTTTTCGCCATCATGGTGGCGTTGGCGACGGTCAACCGGTTCAGGCTGACGCCTCAGCTTGCCTTGTCACGGGGGAGTGAGGCGCAATGCGATGCGCTTCGCTCCCTGACGCGCAATACGGTCACCGAGATCGCGTTGGGGCTTCTCGTCTTCGCCATCGTAGGCCTGCTCGGGACGCTGCATCCGGCGAGCCATTTTATGTGAGATGTCCGGGACGCAGCGATGCAATCTCGGAAACAATCGGAAGAGGAACAAGAAAATGCAAATCGAAAAGCCAACCTTCATGTCGGTCACCCGGACAATCATGGGCGCTGCGGTGCTCGCCTGCTTCCTCGCAGCGCCGGTGCGCGCCGAGGAGGTCAAGGCCGGCGATCTCGTCATCACGCAGGCCTGGAGCCGCGCCACGCCAGGCGGTGCGAAAATCGGCAGCGGGTATCTCACCATCGAAAACAAGGGATCAGCGCCGGACCGGCTGGTCGGCGGCTCGGCCGACATCGCCGGCAAGCTCCAGGTCCACGAGATGGCCACCACCAACGGCGTGATGACCATGCGCCCGCTCGATAACGGGTTGACCGTCGAGCCCGGCAAGACCGTAAAACTGGCGCCGGGCGGTTATCATCTGATGCTGTTCGATCTGAAGAGCCCGCTCAAGCAGGGCGACAAGGTGCCGGTGACGCTCGAGTTCGAAAAGGCCGGCAAGGTGAAACTCTCGCTCGACGTGCAGGGCGTCGGCGCGCAAGGGCCGGCGGGGGCGGGCGATGCGGGCGGCCACATGGACATGAAGAAGATGCCCGACGGCATGAAGATGTGACGCCGACGATGCGCAGCGCCGGTTACGCCTGGTACCTCGTCACCATAGCAGCACTTGCGGCGTCGCCGGTGACCGCGCAACAGCCGCCGCTGGCGCTCCATATCCATACCGAGCACGCGATGTTCCAGGTGCTGATCTCGCCCGGTCACGTCGGCACCGACAGCTTTGTGCTGCAACTGATGTCCGGCGATGGAAGCCTGCTGCCGGTGAAGGAAGCGACGCTTACGCTGAGCCTGCCCGGGCGCGGCATCGCGCCGCTGGCGCGCAAGGCCACGCTCGGCGGTGACGGCTACTGGCACGTCGCCGACGTGCCGATCCCGCAACCCGGCCGCTGGCACCTGCGCATCGACGCCAGAACCGCCTCTCAAAACATTACGCTGGAAGACGACGTTGAGGTGCCGGCGCGCTGAGCCGTCGTTTGCGGGTTTTTTCGTTCATCGGCGCTTGACCGACCCGCTCGCGCCTTATTCGCGCCGTCAATGTCGGGCGCAAAGTAGCAGGAAATCCGTTTGCTGAGCGGCCTTTTTGCCGACCGGCGGCCTTGTGTTTTGGCACCCGATCCGGTTTCACTGCTCATCTCCAATGTCAGAGCGATTCTACCGGTGTACCCATGCGATTGTCGCGGTTCTTTCTGCCCATCCTGAAAGAGAATCCGAAAGAGGCGGAGATCGTGTCGCATCGGCTGATGCTGCGCGCGGGCATGATGCGGCAGGAGGCGGCGGGCATCTATGCCTGGCTGCCGCTGGGCTTGCGGGTGCTTAAGAAGATCGAACAGATCGTCCGCGAGGAACAGAACCGCGCCGGCGCGCTGGAACTGTTGATGCCGACGCTGCAGCTCGCAGATCTTTGGCGCGAAAGCGGCCGCTACGATGCTTACGGTCCAGAAATGCTGCGCATTACCGACCGCCACAAGCGCGAATTGCTGTTTGGTCCGACCAATGAGGAAATGATCACCGAGATTTTCCGCGCCTACGTGAAATCCTACAAGAGCCTGCCGCTCAACCTCTATCATATCCAGTGGAAATTCCGCGACGAGCAGCGGCCGCGGTTCGGCGTCATGCGCGGCCGCGAATTCCTGATGAAGGATGCCTATTCGTTCGACATCGACGAGGCCGCGGCGCGGCGCTCCTACAACAAGATGTTCGTCGCCTATTTGCGCACCTTTGCACGGATGGGACTGAAGGCGATCCCGATGCGCGCCGAGACCGGCCCAATCGGCGGCGATCTCAGCCACGAATTCATCGTGCTCGCGGAAACCGGCGAGTCCGCCGTCTATTGCGACAGCGACGTGCTCAGTCTGCCTGTGCCCGGCGAGGAGATCGATTACGACGGCGATCTCGAGCCGATCATCAGGCAATGGACCTCGGTCTATGCCGCGACCGAGGACGTCCACGACGCCGCGCGTTTCGACCGCGAGGTGGGGCCTGAGAAGAAAGTCCACACCAGGGGCATCGAGGTCGGCCAGATCTTCTATTTCGGCACCAAATATTCCGACACCATGAAGGCCATGGTCGCCGGTCCCGACGGCGCCGATGTGCCGATCCATGGCGGCTCCTACGGCGTCGGCGTCTCGCGTTTGGTCGGCGCCATCATCGAGGCCTGCCATGACGATGCCGGCATCAAATGGCCGGAAGCGGTGGCCCCGTTCAAGGCTGTCATCCTCAATCTGAAGCAGGGCTCCGATGACACCGACACCGCCTGCGAAAAGCTCTACCAGGAACTCACCGCCAAGGGCGTCGAAGTCCTCTACGACGACACCGACCAGCGCGCCGGCGCCAAATTCGCCGCCGCCGACCTGATCGGCATTCCCTGGCAGATTCTGGTCGGGCCGAAAGGGCTCGTCGACGGCAAGCTCGAGCTCAAGCGGCGCGGCGACGGGACGCGCGAGAATCTCAGCCCGGCCGAGGTCGTGGCGCGATTAACCTCGTGACGAATTATCCACCGGGCCTGCTGGCGGACAGACGTAACGCCACAATTCGCCCGAATCGTGTGAAAATCGAACTATGGATGAATCCATGAGCGAGCCAGTTCGAACCCCACCTTTCGCGCCATTCGAATGGCTGCTGTCCGGACGCTATTTGCGGGCACGTCGCAAGGAAGGTTTTATCTCGGTCATCGCCGGTTTCTCCTTCCTCGGCATCATGCTCGGCGTCGCCACGCTGATCATCGTAATGGCGGTCATGAACGGTTTTCGCAAGGAGCTGTTGGACAAGATCCTCGGCCTCAACGGACATCTCCTGGTGCAGCCGCTGGAATCGCCCCTGACCGACTGGAAGGACGTCGCCGAGCGTATCAACCAGGTCGCGGGCATTAGGCTCGCGGCACCCGTCGTCGATGGCCAGGGACTGGGATCCTCGCCGTTCAACGCGGCCGGCGTCTTCATCCGCGGCATCCGCGCCGACGATCTCAACAACCTCACCTCGATCGCCAAGAACATCAAGCAGGGCTCGCTCGAGAATTTTGACGAGGGGCAGGGCGTCGCCATCGGCCGCAGGCTGGCCGATCAATTGTCGCTGCATGCCGGCGACAGCATCACGCTGGTCTCGCCGAAGGGCGCGGTGACCCCGATGGGCACGACGCCGCGCATAAAACCGTACAAGATCGCGGCCGTGTTCGAGATCGGCATGTCGGAATATGACGCGAGCTTCGTGTTCATGCCGCTGGCCGAGGCGCAAGCCTATTTCAACCGCAACAACGACGTGACCGCGATCGAGGTGTTCACCACCAACCCCGACAAGATCGACACCTACCGCAAGACCGTGACCGAAGCCGCCGGGCGGCCGGTGTTTCTGGTCGACTGGCGGCAGCGCAACTCGACCTTCTTCAACGCGCTGCAGGTCGAACGCAACGTGATGTTCTTGATCCTCACCATGATCGTGCTGGTGGCGGCACTCAACATCGTCTCCGGCCTGATCATGCTGGTGAAAGACAAGGGCCAGGACATCGCGATCCTGCGCACCATGGGCGCCTCGCAGGGCTCGATCATGCGGATATTCCTGATCACCGGCGCCTCGATCGGGGTCGTCGGTACCATGACCGGCTTTTTCGTCGGCCTTCTGATCTGCCTGAATATCGAATCGATCCGCCAGTTTCTGTCCTGGCTCACCAACACCGAATTGTTCTCGCCGGAGCTTTATTTTCTCTCCAAGCTGCCGGCCGAGGTCGATTTCGGTGAGACCAGCGCGGTCGTGATCATGGCGCTGACGCTGTCCTTCCTTGCCACCCTCTATCCCTCCTGGCGCGCCGCCCGGCTCGATCCCGTCGAAGCGCTCCGGTACGAGTGAGGGAAAAGATGGAGCAGGGGGCGGAAGATGTACCGGTCGTCTATCTCCACGAGATAAAACGCCAGTACACGCAGGGGGAAACCACCCTGACCATCCTCAACGGCGCCAAGCTCGCGCTGTGGGCCGGACAGTCGGTAGCGCTGGTGGCGCCCTCCGGCGCCGGCAAATCGACATTGCTGCATATCGCGGGCCTGCTCGAGAGCCCCGACGACGGCGAGGTCTATATCGGCGGCACCGCGACTTCGGGATTGTCGGACATCGAGCGCACGCAAATTCGCCGCACCGACATCGGCTTCGTCTATCAGTCGCATCGGCTCTTGCCGGAATTCTCCGCACTCGAAAATGTCATGCTGCCGCAGATGATACGAGGGCTGAAGCGTGCCGAGACCGTCAAGCGCGCCACCGAGATCCTGGCCTATCTGGGCCTCGGCGAACGCATCAAACACCGGCCGGCGGAATTATCGGGCGGCGAGCAGCAGCGGGTGGCGATCGCGCGCGCGGTCGCCAACGCGCCACGGGCGCTGCTGGCGGATGAACCGACCGGAAATCTCGATCCGAACACCGCCGACCATGTGTTCCATGCGCTGATGCAGCTCGTCAAAGCCACCCGCGTCGCGATGCTGATCGCGACCCACAACATGGAGTTGGCGGGCCGGATGGACCGCCGGGTGTCGCTGGTGGACGGCCTGGTGGTCGAATTGGATTAGAGCATGATCCGGAAAAGTGGGCACCGGTTTTCCGAAAAGATCATGCTCAAACAAAAAGATAGAGCGGGATGACGATTCGAAGAAAAGTCATGCCGCTCTAGGTCAATAAACCCGGCGATGCCGCTTGGGGTACCGTCCGTACGGCTCCTGATACGCGCTCGCGAAGTACGGATTGACCAGGCATTGGGCGGCGCGGCCGGAGGCGGAAAGATTGCACTGCGCCAGCGACGTATATCGGCATTCGTAATAGGTCGCCTTGCCATACACATGCAGGCAAACCGGATAACTGGGGTCGTAGGTCTGGGCCCGTGCCGACCCGGCCATCGACGCCGTCGCGATCGCCAAGATCGCCAAACCCAGGATGCGCATCAGAACCTCCGGTGGGACAGGCGGCTGTGGGCCGGCTGCAATTCGGCCCGGGCGCTGTAATAGGGATTGGCGTCGCACCAGGCGGTCCGCCCCGCGGCGCTGGCGCGGCACTGCGCGTAGCTGGAAAAGCTGCAGTCACCGCGGCCGGAGCCGAAATCGCAGCCCTTGATGCAGAACGGATATTCCTGCGCCGCCGCCGGCAGCGCGGCGGAGGTCCAGGCGGCGCCGCACAGCGTCAGCGCCCAAAATGCCGTTTGCCAGGAAGTCCCGCGCATTTGCGTTCCTCCGTTGCCGGTTTCGCCGCCATGTCAGATCGCAAGCAGACAGGCCTTGCCGTTCGCAGTCAATTCACGTTCACGCGTTATGGCAGCGCGGTCCGCGCTGCCATGCGATCAGTAGGCGGGATATACCGAGCGTGTGCGATTGCGGCCGCGAGTGGGGCGCGGGGCGTAATCGTCGTCGGCCCTGTAATAGGGATTTTCGATGCAGTAGAGAAACCGCCCCGAGGCCGTGGCCTGACACTGCTCGTAGCTGTCCCAGACGCAGTTGCTCAGCCCCGGATATTGGTTGCCCTGAAGACAAAAGGGATGGCGGGTGCCGACGGCCTCGGCCGGCGCAAGCCCAACCACCGCCAAGCCGCCCGCGGCCACCAGGATGAGAGCGATGTTACGCATAACGTCTCCTTCGGCCGCAGCCGCTTGCTTGATCGATTCCTTCCGGGCAAACCCAAGCCGGAGCGGCTCCTTCCGTCAACTCACATTCCGGGAATTCGGCGCCCGCGCCCGCGCCTGTGGCAAAACGGTGGTTTTTGATTGATCTCAAGGGCATCCTGTTAGATAGCGCGATTATGCTGCCGCCTATGTTTGACGTCGTGATCATCAAGCGCCGCCCGACCAAATGGGTTTGGCAAGTGCGCGACCGCGAGGGAACCATCCTGATGCACGGATGGGAGCCGACCCGCCGCGCCGCCAAATACAAAGGCGACCGCGCGCTGTTCCTGCTGCTGGCCGCCGGGGCCTATGGCCCGCCCCAGGGGATCCTGGGCACCGAATGAGACCGGCCGATTCTGCCGATCGCGGCTTGAGCCCTGCCGCCGGACAATCTCGACTGCGAACCGAGGAAATAAGCGGGCCTATTCTTCGACGAGCCGGATGTCCGCATCGCTCAGCGCGGAGAGAAGGGCTTCAATGTCCTCCGGCCCAACTTGATCGGATGGGACCAAGTCATTGAGTTGATTGAACGTGATGGTGCCTGTCGGCTCTGCCATCTCAATCGCCCTTCGGATTAATTCCGCCAATTTCATCTAGCTCTCCTCAAAATGGGGCTCCTACTAAAGGGAGGAGAGGCGGCGGCTCCGGAATTAAACCAAGGCATTCATTCGTCGAGCCGGTAGTGGGTCAGTTTGATTGTTGCAGACTTCCGGGCTGGAAAACGGGTGGTTCCGGGCGCATATTTCGGGGATGGCGACAATTGTTCAATGCAATTGCGGCGCCGAGTACAGACGCACTGAAGAGAAGTTCTTGGTACCGCATACGGGTGACGCGGTCTGCACGGTCTGCGGGGCCGCGCTAGAATCGTGGGAGGAAAGCACTCACGTTCCCTCATACGAACTTATTGAACGTCCACAGACAGAAAGCCGGCATGACAAGCCACCCCAAACGCCGTAGGGACCCCGACCAACTCGCTAAGTCGGGTCATTTTTCAAACTGACCCACTACGCCTCTTGACTGATGGTAAATGGGCCGCGTCGGGCCTACCGGCCGAAGCTGGCGCACCCAAGAAGCTAAGCGGCCGTCCCGCGAGTTGGGACGACCGCCGCAAGACTGAGGGCGATTTGCCCAGCGTCGCCGTCGGTCATACTGACCTTGGGAGGCCAGCTAATATCCCCCCCATACGGGTGAACAAGGCTGAGAACGTCACCCAAGCGTCCCTTGAATCCGTAAAAGGTATTAGGGACAGTTGTGCTGAAAACGTGGATGTACAATTGACCTCCACAGATGGTCGTCGTCTGTATGTTTCGTCTCTCACATTGACCGAAATTTTTGACTGACGCCATTTGACTAGGGCCAAGGAATGCTCCGTTGTGAATCATTCGTTTTCCTTGGCTCCAAGTGGTGCCGGTATATTGGCCGATCCAAATTTTCCAGTCGTTAAAGGGCTTTCTATCAGAATAGAATTGCTTCGCCGCCTGCGGACGCATGGCTGCGGATTTAGGGTCGTCCGTTTCTATGACTAGCGTCTTTAGAGTGGTCCAAGTTGCTATGATTTGTTGCACCTCGGCGGTCAACGTTATGGGCTGCCCCAGAATCATCGGGGTGAGAATTGGGATAGATGCCGTCTCGATTTGACTCATCCAGCCCTGATTACATTCTTTGCATGGCGCCTTCAGTTTGCGACTTGCGATATCACCTTCTCTGCGAATGAAGGCGATATCGGGTGAAACGGTATGGTCCACGACGTTCGCACGAATGCTATGATGCCGTTCTTCGGTTCGTGGGACAATCTTGCTGAACCATTCCGGGAATACATGTTCGCCACTGCGCTTGCCGCGCTTACCGCAGAAAATGCATTGTCCTGGCGGGTTGGGCTGCTTCTTTTCGCGTCGCGTCATTTGCGGTGGCCATAAGCCGGAACTTGAGATGAACAAGAAATCAAGGGAAATACAGCGGCGAAGAAGCCGGCTCCGGTTTGTGGCGGCCTCGAAAAAACTTTGGGAAGTGTCCGATATCGTCGAGATGCTTGAGCAGTGGGGGTTAGCGAACTTCAAGCTGGAATATCAATTCGTAGCCCGGCAATACAAGATCGGGACGGGACACTCCGTTAGATCAGGGTCTCAAGCGTGGTTGCTAAACCAACGCTAATAAAAATGCCCCAGGCGTATCCCCTAGTGTTCGGGGGGCCGAAGGGCATCTTTCTTACCGCCTTAACCCCTTCAGCAAGCGCGTTGCGTTCGCTTCGTCCGGGTTTACGTCGCGAGCCCCGCTTTGATTAGAAGCGAGAACCCTTTTTCCCTTCTCGCCGCAACTGCGACCGGGGGAGGGGCAAACTCCCGCTTAGGAGTTTTCCGGGGCAATCAAAAGTTTGGTCATCGCGACCTCATTTTTCTTGTACCCGGCGCTCACACTGGCAGATTCGGCTCAGGACGTTAACCAGAACTGTCGCTTTTCAAACTGACCCCCACTACCGCCTCTTGGGTAGTGGGTCAGTTTGATTGTGGCGGCGTTTCCGGCTGGAAAATGGCCGATTCTGGGCGCATATTTTGCCGCATGAGCAGATTCGGCGAAATCAAAGATCGGCTACAATGGGTCGTAGAAAGCGACCGTGAGGACCTTGCGGACCATCCAGATGGCGAAGACATTACGGGGAGCGAAGTATCCTCACTCTCAGAGCGCATTCACCGGAATTTGGCGCTAATCCGGGCATACGAGACCCGAGACGATGAATAGCCACCCCAAACGCCCTAGGGACCCCAACCAGCTCGCCAAGTCGATAATCGACATTGCGACGGGGGAGAAGCCTGACCGCGATCCTACGCCCGAGGAACAGGGTAAGGACCCGGCTGCCGCCGCACAAGCTTTCCAGACAGCAGCGCGCCCAAATCCTCCATCTCCTTTGCGAGGGGCAATCGATCCGCGCCGTGACCCGGCTGACCGGGTGCAGCAAGAACACCGTCGCGAAGCTACTGGTTGAAGCCGGTCACGCTTGCGCCGCCTATCAGGACAAGGCGCTTCGCAAGCTTCCCTGCAAGCGCGTCCAGATGGATGAAATCTGGTCGTTCGTTTACGCCAAGAACGACAACGTAAAGGATGCCAAGCGCGCACCGGCGACCGCTGGCGACGTTTGGACCTGGACCGCCATTTGTGCCGATACCAAGCTGATTGTTAGCTGGTTGCTCGGCTCTCGCGATATGGACGCCGCTCTAGCATTCACCCATGATCTGGAAAGCAGGCTTGCCAATCGCGTGCAGCTAACCAGCGATGGTCATCGCCCGTATCTGCAAGCCGTTGAGGCGGCGTTTGCGGATCAAGTTGATTATGCGATGTTGATCAAGATTTATGGCGCGGACCCGCAGGCAGAGACACGCTACAGCCCGGCAAAATGCATCGGCGCAGAGAAACAGCCAAAGATCGGTTCGCCCGACGACAAGCACATCAGCACGTCATACGTTGAGCGCAGCAACCTCACCAAGCGGATGCACATGCGCCGCTTCACGCGGTTGACGAATGCATTCTCAAAGAAGGTTGAGAACCACGCAGCCGCGATTGCGCTCCATACGATGTACTACAATTTCGTGCGCATCCATCAAACCCTCCGCGTTACTCCCGCAATGGCCGCTGGCGTTACCGACAAGCTTTGGGAAGTATCAGACATCGTCGAGATGCTTGAGCAGTGGGAGCTAGCGAACTTCAAGCCGGAATATCAATTCGTGGTGCGGCAGTACAAGATCGGGAAGGGGCATTCGATAAGCGTTCTTTGGCGCGGCGGTGAAGTCGACACGATTTTCGGATTTGAGAAAGAGGATGACGCGCTGCAATGGATCAAGGAGAAGTCGCAAGCTTGGTTGCTTGAGCATAAATAACTTATTTGTCTCCCAAGACTTGGGATGATTCGATTTCAGTACGCTTCTGTTTAAGTGCCGGCATTACCTTCTTGAGATAAATTTCGAAATCCTGGTTCGCGCTGCGCAGTTCGAACATACTCATGTCACGGTCTAGAAGTTGAGTAAAATACGAAGGCTGAACAGCGCTTTTGAAAAGCTCGATTGTGCTGATCATATTTTTGGACGCGTTTGTTTCATTGAGACCATTAAACATTGGTTTCTGTTGCAGCACTTGAACTATGTCAGGGTGATATTCCCATTTCTTTAGCAGCCCAGATAAGTTGTTAAATGCTGTCTCAACATTTTTCGCGTGGTCACTGAGCCTTTGCGGAGTGCCATCCCCTATTGTGGATACAAGGTTGATGAGCATCGTGTGCCCCTCCGCAAATGCCGGTGAGATTTGAGTGGCGAACACATTGTAGATTTCATCTATCGCCCGTAGTCGCTGCTCTTTTTCATATGCGGTATATCGCCTAGGTGGTTGGGGCTCGGCAGCGAGAGGCGGCGCAACTTGCGGTGGGAGAGCACGGATAATTTCCGGGCTTGGCATTACCCACAATGCGGCCGAAAGGCCGCCACTAAGCCCTAATGCAAGCCAAAGCCACCATCGTCTTTGTAATGGTTGCCAACCTGCGATCATGCGACGACACCAGTTGATAACCTGCGGGTGGTCCGCAAATCGATCGAGATAAGTGTCGTGGCCCCTCTTTGAAGCATATGTTCTGATGTTGGCGCTGATAATCGAGCTAATGACAGCCAAGACAAGGAAAGAAAAAATGCCTGTGGCAATTCCGCGAAAAGACATGCGCACGTCTCCTGCCGCCATGGGGGGCTCCCAGAGCCGATAGGGGCGTGGTCTGCAACTATCACAATTTCCTCCGATCAATTGGAGGTAGTCGATCCAGTCAAGAATTAACCACAGGGGTTATTTTCCAAACTGACCCACTACCGCCTCTTGACTTCAAGAACAAATAAGGAACAATGTTCTTCTTATGTTCCGCATTGAGGAGTCAGCCATGTTGAAGATGTTCGTGGAAGAAGCGGCGGCGCTGGCGTCGATCGCCCTGTTCGTCGGGATGATCGCGGTCTGGGCGCAATTGATCCCGCAGCTCTGAGGGGCGGGCAGGCAGGGCGGCGAGGCGTTCGGCTTGGGGAAAAGCCGGACGGCGGGTCACAATCGCGCCTTCCGCGTGGACTCAATCCTCCCGAGGCATCACCATTGCGGAGCGAGTCGGCCCTCCAAAGGTGGCGCGCTCCCTCAAGCCCTGTGATCGCCTGCCTCCATGACCCAAAAACCGTCGGCCATGTCCAACGCCGGATTTGTCCATCTCCACGTCCATTCGGCCTATTCGCTTCTGAAAGGGTCGATCAAGATCCAAAAACTCGGCGAATTGGCAAAAGCCGATCGCCAGCCGGCCTTGGCGCTGACCGATACCGACAACATGTTCGGGGCGCTGGAATTCTCCGACAAGATGGCCGGCTACGGCATCCAGCCGATCATCGGCTGCGAGCTTGCGGTCGATTTTGGCGACCAGGATCCCAATGCGCGCAATGCGCTGGCGGCGACCCCGTCGCGGATCGTGCTGCTGGCGGCGCGAGAACGCGGCTATCGCAGCCTGATGCGGCTCAATTCGCGGGCCTTCCTGGAGACGCCGACCCATCAGTCTCCCCACATAAAATTCGAATGGCTGCAGGGCGAGGCCGAGGACCTGATCGCGCTGACCGGCGGCCCCGACGGGCCGATCTCGCTCGCGCTCCACGCCGATCAAGCAGGTCTCGCGGCAAGTCGCTGTGAGGCCCTGGCGAGCCTGTTCGGCGACCGCCTCTATATCGAACTGCAGCGCCACGGCGTCGACAGAGAGCGCCGCGTCGAGGCCGGCCTGATCGATCTCGCCTACACCAAAGGCTTTCCGCTGGTCGCGACCAACGAGCCGTATTTTGCGACCTCGGACGATTACGAGGCGCACGACGCGCTTCTATGCATCGCCGGCGGGCGGCTGATCGCCGACACCGACCGCGATCAGCTCTCGCCGGATCACCGCTTCAAGACCCGCGCCGAGATGGCGGTGCTGTTTGCCGACGTGCCGGAGGCGCTTGCCTCCACCGTCGAGATTGCGGAGCGCTGCGCGTTCCGCCCGGTCACGCGCAAGCCGATCCTGCCGCGCTTTACCGTCGGCGCCGGTGCCAACGCCGCCGACGCGCAGAGCGACGAGGCCGCCGAACTGCACCGCCAGGCCGAGGAGGGGCTGAACCGCCGCCTGAAAATCCACGGCCTCGCCAAGGGCACCACCGACGAAGATTACCGCGCCCGGCTCGCCTTCGAGCTCGATGTCATCACCCGTATGAATTATGCGGGCTACTTCCTGATCGTCGCGGATTTTATCAAATGGGCGAAATCCGAGGGCATTCCGGTGGGTCCCGGCCGCGGCTCCGGCGCGGGCTCGCTGGTGGCGTATGCGCTGACCATCACCGATCTCGATCCGATCCAGTTTGGCCTCTTGTTCGAGCGGTTTCTTAATCCGGAACGCGTGTCGATGCCGGACTTCGACATCGATTTCTGCCAGGACGGCCGCGACCGGGTGATCCGCTATGTGCAGCAGCGCTATGGCCGCGATCAGGTCGCCCAGATCATCACCTTCGGCACCCTGCAGGCGCGCGGCGTGCTGCGCGACGTCGGGCGCGTGCTGCAGATGCCCTATGGCCAGGTCGACAAACTGACAAAACTGGTGCCGCAGAATCCGGCCGCGCCGGTGACGCTTGCGGCCGCGATCGCGAGCGAACCAAAACTGCAGGCATTTCGCGACGAGGATCCGGTGGTGGCGCGCGCCTTCGACATCGCGCAGCGCCTCGAAGGCCTGACCCGGCACGCCTCCACCCACGCCGCGGGTATCGTGATCGGCGACAGACCTTTAAGCGAACTGGTGCCGCTCTATCGCGATCCGAAATCCGACATGCCGGTCACCCAATTCAACATGAAATGGGTCGAGCCGGCAGGGCTAGTAAAATTCGACTTCCTCGGGCTGAAGACGCTGACGGTGCTCGATCTTGCCGTAAAGCTGTTGAAGCGGCGCGGCATCGAGCTCGATCTGGCGCGGTTGCCGCTCGACGATGCGCCGAGCTACGCGATGCTGGCAAAGGGCGATGTGGTCGGTGTGTTCCAGGTGGAAAGCCAGGGCATGCGGCGCGCGCTGGTCGACATGCGGCCCGACCGTTTCGAGGACATCATCGCGCTGGTGGCGCTGTATCGCCCGGGTCCGATGGCGAACATTCCGACCTATTGCGCGCGCAAGCATGGCGACGAGGAGCCGGAATATCTCCACCCCATGCTCGAGCCGATCCTGAAGGAGACGTTCGGCGTCATCATCTATCAGGAACAGGTGATGCAGATCGCGCAGGTGATGGCCGGCTATTCGCTCGGCGAAGCCGATCTGTTGCGCCGCGCGATGGGCAAGAAAATCCGTAAAGAGATGGAGCAGCAGCGCGAACGCTTTGTCACAGGCTCCGTCGAACGCGGCATCGCGCGCGGGCAGGCGGATACGATCTTCGAGCTGTTGGCAAAATTCGCCGACTATGGCTTCAACAAGAGCCATGCCGCGGCCTATGCGCTGCTGTCGTATCAGACCGCCTACATGAAGGCGCATCATCCCGTCGAATTTTTGGCGGCGTCGATGACGCTCGACCTCAACAACACCGACAAGCTCTCGGAATTTCGCGCCGAAGCGCAGCGGCTCGGGATCAAGGTCGAGGCGCCCTCGGTCAATCGCTCCAGCGCCACGTTCGAGGTCGCCGACGGCACCATCTATTACGCGCTGGCGGCTCTCAAGGGCGTCGGCCAGCAGGCGGTCGAACTGATCGTGGAAGCGCGCAAGAATGGATTGTTCACCTCGCTCGCCGATTTCGCCTCCCGCGTAAATCCGCGCGCGATCAACAAGCGCGTGATCGAGAGCCTGGCCGCGGCTGGCGCGTTCGACAGCCTCGATTCCAATCGCGCGCGGGTGTTCGCGGGCTCAGAGGCGATCCTGGCCGCCTGCCAGCGCAGCCACGAGGCCGCGACCATCGGGCAGAACGACATGTTCGGCGGCGCGGCGGATGCACCGACCATCATGCTGCCGCAGGTCGAGCCGTGGCTGCCGGCCGAACGGCTGCGGCGCGAATATGACGCCATCGGCTTCTTCCTGTCGGGCCATCCGCTCGACGATTACGCGACCGTGCTGAAACGGTTGCGGGTGCAGTCGTGGGCGGAATTTTCTCGCGCGGTCAAAACCGGCGCGACCGCCGGCAAGGTGGCGGCAACTGTCGTCTCGCGGATGGAACGGCGCACCAAGACCGGCAACAAGATGGGCATCATGGGCCTGTCCGATCCGACCGGCCATTTCGAGGCGGTGCTGTTCTCCGAAGGGCTCGCGCAATATCGCGACGTGCTGGAGCCGGGCGCTGCCGTGTTGTTGCAGCTCGGCGCCGAGCTGCAAGGCGAAGACGTTCGCGCCCGCGTGCTGCACGCCGAGCCGCTCGATGATGCCGCCGCGAAAACCCAAAAAGGTCTTCGGATTTTCGTCCGCGATACCAAGCCGCTCGAATCCATCGCCAGGCGCTTGCAGATGCCCGAGGCAGGGCCGCAAGGCGCCGCCGCGCGCAGCCCGCAGGCAAAGCTGGCTGCGCCTTCCGGTGGGGCCGACGGCGATGTCTCGCTGGTGATGATGCTCGACCTCGAAACCGAGGTGGAAATGAAACTTCCTGGCCGCTTCAAGGTCTCACCGCAGATTGCCGGCGCGATCAAGGCGGTCTCGGGCGTGGTCGACGTGCAAACGCTTTAAAGCCTGATTCAACTCAGCTGAAATCAGGCTTTAAAGGTATCCTTTTTGTTTGAGCATGATCGGAAAGCCGGTTTCCACTTTTCCGGATCATGCTCCAGAGCGGAGTTTCCGATGTGCGAGATGTGCCCCCAAAAAGCTACTCTCCGCTTCGGACCTTCCCGGCGCGGCCTGCTGCTCGGTGCGGCGTCGCTGCTTCTTTGCAACGCCGCCGTCGCCAAGGAAAAAGAAAAGGAAAAGAAGCCGCCCAAGCCTGAGAACGTGCTGTCGCCCGATGCAGCGCTCAAGCGGCTCATGAAAGGAAATGAGCGCTACGCCGAGGGCGAATCGCGGCGCCACGATTTCAAGCGTGAGAGAGAGGCCTTGGTCGGAGGTCAAAATCCTTTCGCCGCCATCCTGAGCTGCGCCGATTCCCGCATCGCGCCGGAATACGCCTTCGATACCGGCCGGGGCGATCTCTTCGTTTGCCGCGTGGCTGGCAACTTCGCCAGTGAAGAGACGATCGCCAGCCTGGAATATGCCGTCGCCGTGCTGAATACGCCCCTTATCCTGGTGCTAGGCCACGAGGCCTGCGGCGCCGTCGATGCGACCATAAAATCGCTCAAGGACGGTACGACGTTGCCGGGGCACATGCCCTCGCTGGTCGAAGCGATCGCCCCCGCGGTGAAGGCCGTATCCCAGCAAGGCGGCGATACACTCACAAAGGCTATCCGCCAGAATGTGGTCGACAACGTCGCCAAGCTGCGCTCGGCAACGCCGATCCTCAGCGCCGCGGTCGAGCAGGGCAAGATCAAGGTGGTCGGCGGCATCTACCGGCTGAAGGACGGCGAAGTTGATATGGTCGCCTGAGGGGCGACCTGCGTATAATGCGGTACCGTTGGCGGGCAACCTCGCGCGGAGCCGCAAGGGACGGGGAACCCGCTGATCCCAGTCAATTGCTGCATGTGCGCGCCGCTCGCGCGTCATGCATCGCGGTCACGGCCACGCCTTAATGGCAGCGCTTTTCGTTCAAGCGGCGTTCAGCTAATTGCGCGCCCAATGCGCGCGGATGTCGCAATTGAACCTTGAGCGGACAAAGATCATGTGCGGGACCAAGAGCTCTTCAATTTTTTCGCTATGCCTGATGCTGTTTGTGACCCTTCCGGGGATCGTGAGTTCCGCCAGCGCCCAGCAGCAGGAAAAGCGCATCGCGCTGGTGGTCGGCGACGGTGCCTACGCCAAGGGGCAGCTTGCGACCGCGGCCAACGATGCCGGCCTGATCGCGCAGACCCTGCAGGCGGCCGGCTTCGACGTGGTCGGGGCCCGTGACCTCGACGCTGACACCCTGCGCGGAAGCTTTCGCGATTTCATCCAGAAGGCCCAGGCGTCAGGTCCGGGCACGGTCGCGATGGTCTATCTGTCCGGCTACGGCATGCAGCTCGCCGGCGAGAATTATTTCATCCCGGTCGATTCCTCGCTGAGCCGCGACGTCGACATTCCCGTCGAAGGATTGCGGATCTCTGACTACACCCGCCAGCTCGCATCGCTGCCGCTGAAGGCCTCGATCGTGGTGCTCGACGCGGCGCGCCAGCAGCCCTTCATCGAGGGCGGCCAGCCGATCGCGGGCGGCCTTTCGCTGGTCGAGCCGGATCCGCACATGCTGATCGCGTTCAACGCCGCACCGGGCACGGTCGCTCCCAACGAGCAGGGGAACTATGGCGTTTACGCCCAGTCGCTCGCCGAGATGATCCGCACCGGCGGACTGCCGCTGCCGGAGGTGTTCAACCGCTTGCGGCTGCGCGTCAACGAGGCCAGCAAAGGCGCGCAAGTGCCATGGGACGCCGAGAAGATCGACGCGCCGTTCATGTTCTTCGATCGCGCGCCGGATGCGCCCGCGCCGCCACCGCAGGACCAGGTCGCGGCGATCAGGAGCAAGCCGATCCGCGATCTCGGGGTGCAGGATGCCTATGCCGCGGCGCTCGAACGCGACACGCTGCCTGCTTATGAGGATTTCCTGGCCGCCTATCCCGGCGATCCCCTCGCCAGACGGGTCCGCGCCATCGTCGCCGCGCGGCGCGAGGCAATCACCTGGCTGCGTACCTACCGGAACGATACGCCGCAGGCCTACTGGTCGTATCTGCGGCGCTATCCGCGCGGGCCCCATGCCTGGGACGCCCGTCGCCGCCTCGCCATCCTCACCGCGCCGCTGGAGCCGCCGCCGGCATTCGCCGTGATCGATTATGACGTGCCGCCGCCGCCGCCCGATGAGATCGTCTATGTCGATAGGCCCGTGCTGGTGTTCAGCGATCCCGAGTTCGACTTTGTGCCGCCACCGCCGCCGCCGGTATTCTTCCTGCCGCCGCCGCCACCGGATTTTGTCATCCTGGCGCCGCCGATCGTGGCGGTCGGGCTGTTCGTCCTGCCGCAGCCGTACTTTGTGCCGATCCCGGTCTATTGCCAGACGCCGGTCTATGTGTCGCCGCCGCCGAACAACATCATCTTCGCCAATATCCACAACACGACCGTCATCAACAACGTCATCAACCAGCCGCCTCCGGTCGCGCCGGCGGCACCGGCTGCTGCCGCCACGCCGGGCGCTCCCGCGACCCCGGGCGCCCCCGCGACCCCGGGTGCTCCCGCTACCGCTGGGGCTCCCACCGCCCAACCCGGAGCTGTGTCGGCAGCCGCAAAGGGCGGACCGGGGCAGGGCACTGTGACGGCGGCGGTCACCACCGGTGCGCAGGTTCAGACACCGCTGACGGTGAAGAACAAGGCCATGGCGATCCAGAGAGGGGATCAGGCGGCGCCGCAGAGCACAATAATCAATGGAACAGCAAAGTCTGCTGGAATTGCGAGCGTACAGTCCGGTCAGAAGGCGACGACATCGACGACGCTGCAGACAAACACAGCCCCTAACTCGCTGAAGGACAAAACCCTGCCGGGCATGGGAGCTACTCCCTTGCCGAAGGGCGCGAACGATTCCACGCCGGGCCTGGCGAACCCAAGTACGAAGCCCGGTCCTGAAAACAAATCGGCGACGACAAGCCCGACCACCTCTCCGGCGGGGGCGGCGTCCGGTGCCGGAGCTGCGGGGAGCCCGAAAACGCTGGGCACCACGGGACCTGCTCAGGGCGTGACAGCCCCCAGTGGGAAGCCCACCCCTGAAACCAAATCGGCGACGACGACCCCGTTGACGACATCGCCGACGGGGCCGGCCTCTGGTGCCGGAGCTGCGGGGAGCCCGAAAACGCTGGGTACCACCGGACCTGCTCAGGGCGTGACAACCCCCAGTGGGAAACCCACCCCTGAAACCAAATCGGCGACGACGACCCCGTTGACGACATCTCCGACGGGGGCGGCGTCCCGTGCCGGAGCTGGAGGCACCCCGAAAACGTTGGAAATGGGCCGAAAACCAAAGGAAGTTCTGCCGCCACCACCGTCAGCGAAACCTGCTGCGGCGCCGCCAAAACCGCCGCCGCCGGTCGCACATGTTGAACCCACGCACCGGGTTGCGCCGCCGCCTCCACCGCCGCCGCGCCCGGCACCGCAGGTCGCAAGACCGGCACCGCCACCGCCGCCTCGTCCGGCCCCGCCGCCGCCTCCGCCGCCGCATCCGGTGGCTCAGGCCGTCCGTCCGGCGCCGCCCCCACCGCCACCGCGGCCAGCTCCTCCGCCACCGCCGAAGCCGGCACCCGCGGCAGCCAAGAAATGTCCGCCGAACGTGCCGAAATGCTGAAGACGGATCCGGTCGGGCCGCAATTCGGGGCCTGACCGGACGCTGCATGGGAATCGTCGACCGATGCGGAATCGGTTGCCTGAGGTGCCGAAAACCGGCCGTATTTCCTTGCTTCTCGCGAAAATACCGCTATATACCGCGCCATCTCACACGGAAACATGGCTCAAAAGGCCGTCCGGTGGCAGCCGGGCCATAAGGCTCGTTTGCTCACACGTTTCCGGAGGAACCAACCGGAGAATTTTTAACATGGCACTACCCGATTTCTCTATGCGTCAGCTATTGGAAGCTGGCGTTCACTTTGGCCACCAATCGCACCGCTGGAATCCGAAAATGGCGGATTACATTTTCGGTGCCCGCAACAACATCCACATCATCGACCTCGCGCAGACCGTGCCGCTGTTGCATCGCGCTCTGCAGGCGGTCTCCGATACCGTCGCCAAGGGCGGCCGCGTGCTGTTCGTCGGCACCAAGCGGCAGGCGCAGGACGGCGTCGCGGAGGCCGCAAAGCGCTCGGCGCAGTATTTTGTGAACTCGCGCTGGCTCGGCGGCACCCTGACCAACTGGAAGACCATTTCCGGTTCGATCAAGCGGCTGCGGCATCTCGATGAGGTGCTCAATTCGGGCGATGCCAATGCCTACACCAAGAAGGAGCGGCTGACGCTGCAGCGCGAGCGCGACAAGCTCGACCGCTCGCTCGGCGGCATCAAGGACATGGGCGGGCTGCCCGACATGATCTTCGTGATCGACACCAACAAGGAAGACATCGCGATCTCCGAAGCGCAGCGGCTCAACATTCCCGTCGCCGCGATCGTCGACACCAATTCCGACCCCAAGGGCATCACCTATGTGATTCCCGGCAATGACGACGCCGGCCGCGCCATCTCGCTCTATTGCGATCTGGTCGCGCGTGCGGTGATCGACGGCATTTCGCGCGCGCAAGGCGAGGCCGGGATCGATGTCGGCGCCTCCGCCCATCCGGTCCGCGAGGAGATTCCGACTGCACCGCAGGTCTCGGGCTTCCAGGGTCTGGCCGGGCCGCGCGGGGCTCCCGACGATCTCAAGAAGCTTACCGGCGTGTCGGGCACGATCGAGAAGAAGTTCAACGATCTCGGCATCTTCCACTACTGGCAGCTCGCCGAACTCGATCACGACACCGCCCACAAGATCGGCGAAGATGTCGGGCTTCCGTCGCGCGCCGATGGCTGGGTGGCCCAGGCCAAGGCAATGACCGCGGAAGCCGAATAACGCGAACGCGCTGGCCGGAGCCTTCCGGCCACGGGCTTCCACCCTAGATTGTTCCCTGACGATGGGCGGCGGCGAGGCGGCAAGGGGCCGCATCGCGGTCGCCCTGACAGGCAAGAGGAATTTTTGACGATGGCAACGATCACAGCAGCGATGGTCAAGGACCTGCGCGAGTCGACCGGCGCGGGCATGATGGATTGCAAGGCAGCCCTCACCGAGAGCGGCGGCGACATGCAGGCCGCCCAGGACTGGCTGCGCAAGAAGGGTCTGTCCAAGGCCGCGAAAAAGGCTGGCCGCGTCGCGGCTGAGGGCCTGATCGCCGCCGCCACCTCGGGCCCCAAGGGCGTTGTCGTCGAGGTCAATTCCGAGACCGACTTCGTCGCCCGCAACGAGCAGTTCCAGGGCCTGGTCAAGATGATCGCCCAGGTCGCGCTCAGCGTCGGCGCCGATCTCGAGAAGATCAAGGCCGCCAAGGTCGGCAGCGTGACGGTCGAGACCGCGATCGCGGACGCGATTGCGACCATCGGCGAAAACATGACGCTGCGCCGCGCGGCCATGCTCGAAGTGCCCAAGGGCGTGGTGTCAAGCTATGTTCACAACGCCGTGGTCGAAGGCGCTGGCAAGATGGGCGTGATCGTGGCGCTCGAATCCGCCGGCAAGACCGAAGAGCTTGCAGCACTAGGCCGCCAGCTCGCGATGCATGTCGCCGCCGCCAATCCGCAGGCGCTCGATCCGGCCGGCCTCGATCCGGCGGTGGTCAAGCGCGAAAAGGACGTTCTGGCAGACAAATACCGTCAGCAGGGCAAGGCCGAAAACGTGATCGAGAAGATCGTCGAGTCCGGCTTGAAGACCTTCTACAAGGAAGTCTGTCTGCTGGAGCAGGCCTTTATCCACGATAACGCCAAATCGGTCGCCCAGGCGGTGAAGGAAGCTGAGGGCAAGATCGGCGGCGCTGTGAAGATCACCGGATTTGTGCGCTATGCTCTGGGCGAGGGAATCGACCGGCAGGAGTCCGATTTCGCGGCCGAGGTTGCGGCGGCGAGCGGACAGAAGAAACCGCCGGAAGGCACCGCGACCGTGTCGTAAGCGGGAGCTGACGCGCGGAGAAGGAAAGCGTTTCGAAAATGGCTGAGCCGGTCTATCGTCGCGTGGTGATCAAGCTCTCGGGCGAATATCTCGCCGGCGCGCAATCCTTCGGCATCGACCAGCCAACATTGGACCGCATCGCCGGCGAGTTGATATCAGCTCAAAAACTCGGCGCTGAAATTGCCGTCGTGGTCGGCGGCGGCAACATCGTTCGCGGGGTCGAAGTATCCTCGCGCGGCGTGTCGCGGCCGACCGGTGACACCATGGGCATGCTCGCGACCGTGATGAACTGCCTCGCGCTGGAGGCCGCCATCGAGCGCCGAGGGGCGGCGGCACGCACGCTATCGGCGTTCGTGATGCCGCAGGTCTGCGAACTCTACACCAGAGCTGCGACGCACAAATATCTGGCCGAGGGCCGCATCGTGCTGCTCGGCGGTGGAACCGGCAATCCGTTCTTCACCACCGACACCACGGCGGTATTGCGCGCGGCCGAAATCGGCGCGCAGGCGGTGCTGAAGGCCACCAATGTCGACGGCGTCTACAGCGCCGATCCCAAAAAAGACCCGTCCGCCAAGCGGTTCGACCGGCTGACGCATTCAGAGGCGATCGCGGGCGGCTACAAGGTCATGGATACGACCGCTTTCGCGCTTGCCCGCGAGACGTCGCTGCCTATCATCGTGTTCTCGATCGCCGAGCCGGATGCGATGAGTGCGATCCTGCTCGGCAAGGGTCACGGCACCATCGTCGCCGGCTGACGGGTTCGCGCAGGCCATCGCTCGCGCGAAAAAAGCCTGACGGCCTCGACGAAGAGTTTTTCAGGAGGGAGAGCGTTATGCCCACCGGTACATTTGACATCAACGAATTGAAACGCCGCATGCAGGGCGCCACCCAGGCGCTCAAGCACGAATTGGGGGGCTTGCGAACCGGCCGCGCCGCGGCCTCGATGCTG
Source organism: Bradyrhizobium lablabi (assembly GCF_900141755.1). Classification (NCBI taxonomy): domain Bacteria; kingdom Pseudomonadati; phylum Pseudomonadota; class Alphaproteobacteria; order Hyphomicrobiales; family Nitrobacteraceae; genus Bradyrhizobium; species Bradyrhizobium lablabi. The sequence goes on from NZ_LT670844.1 coordinate 7,610,398, forward strand.
GAACCGGTGCAGGTCGATGCCTATGGCACCCACATGCCGCTGAACCAGCTTGCGACCATCAGCGTGCCGGAGCCGCGGCTGCTCTCGGTGCAGGTCTGGGACAAATCGATGGTCAAGGCGGTGGAGAAGGCGATCGTCGATTCCAATCTCGGCCTGAGCCCCGCCACCGAAGGGCAGGTGCTGCGCCTGCGCATTCCCGAACTCAACGAGGAGCGACGCAAGGAACTGGTCAAGGTCGCGCACAAATATGCCGAAGCGGCGCGCGTCGCGGTCCGCCACGTCCGCCGCGACGGCCTCGATACCGTCAAGAAGCTCGAGAAGAATCACGAGATATCCGAGGACGATCAGGAACGTCTGGCCGCTGATGTGCAGAAGGCAACCGACGGGACGATTTCGGAAATCGATCAGTTGCTTGCGGCCAAGGAAAAAGAAATCCTCACAGTCTAAGGACTGATCGCTAAGGACTGATCGATGTCGAACGCCACAGCCCCCGCAACCGATGGACCGGATCGAACCGATCCTCCTCTGCACGTGGCAATCATCATGGATGGCAACGGGCGCTGGGCGGCGGCCCGCGGTCTGCCGCGCGCGGAAGGCCATCGCCGCGGCGTCGAAGCGTTGCGCCGCGTGGTTCGCGCCGCCCATGAACTCGGCATCCTCTATTTGACGATCTTTTCCTTCAGCTCGGAAAACTGGTCGCGTCCGGCGACCGAAATCGGTGACCTGTTCGGCCTGCTTCGCCGCTTCATCCGCAACGATTTGGCGACGCTGCATCGCGACGGCGTGCGGGTGCGGGTGATCGGCGAGCGCGCCGGTTTGGAGGGCGACATCTGCGCGCTCCTGAATGAAGCCGAGGAACTGACCAAGGACAATACAAAGCTCAGTCTCGTGGTCGCCTTCAACTACGGGTCGCGGCAGGAAATCGCGCAAGCCGCGCAACGGCTGGCGCGCGAGGTCAAAGACGGCAAGCGCGAGCCGTCGTCGATCGACGCCGACGCGCTCGGCCAATACCTCGATGCGCCGGATATTCCCGATCCCGATCTGATCATTCGCACCAGCGGCGAGCAGCGGCTGTCGAATTTCCTGATGTGGCAGGCGGCTTACAGCGAACTCGTGTTCGTGCCGATCCATTGGCCGGATTTCGACAAGGCAGCGCTCGAGGGCGCGATCGCCGAATATGCCAGACGGGAACGCCGATTCGGCGGTCTGGCCGCGAAAACCGGATCGTGACCGACAGCAAGGCCGCGCCCGCGGCCATGGCCGAGCAGGGTTCGCGCAATCTCCTGGTTCGGATCCTCGTAGCCTTGGTGCTGGCGCCCCTTGCCATTGCGATCGCCTATGCCGGCGGCTGGCCGTGGGCCGTTCTGGTGACGCTCGCTGCGGCCGGCCTCTATGTCGAATGGCTGATGATTATTGGCGTGGCGCGTGAGACGCGGGTGGCCGCGTCAGGGACCGCGGCGCTGGCGATATCGGGGCTTTGCCTCGCCGTGGGGTGGATCGATGCCTCGCTTGTCGCAGCTGGGCTCGGACTAGCCGCCGTAGCGTTGCTATCGCCGCAGCGCCGGATCTGGGCCGCGACCGGATTTTTATATGCCGCCGCGGCCGAGATCACTTCCGTGCTGGTGCGCCTCGACCAGGTTTACGGCTTCGTCGCGCTGATCCTGATCCTGCTCGTGGTATGGGTGACCGATATCGGCGGTTATTTCGCCGGTCGCGGCATTGGCGGGCCGAAATTATGGCCGCAGGTCAGTCCCAAGAAGACCTGGGCGGGCGCCATCGGCGGCTTTGTGGCGAGCCTTGCGGTCGCAGCAGGCTTTGCCGCCTTTGCCAAAACAGTTCCACCCCTTAAGCTCGGTCCGCTGTTGCTCCTGGCCGCGGCGCTCTCGGTGGTTTCACAGCTAGGCGATCTCTTTGAATCTGCGGTAAAACGGCGTTTCGGCGTCAAGGACTCAAGTCACATAATCCCCGGCCATGGCGGGCTAATGGATCGGCTCGACGGCTATGTCGCGGCGGTCGTCGTGGCGGCTATTTTCGGGCTTTTGCGGGGTGGCGTGGATGGCGTCGGCCGCGGTCTTATGGTTTGGTGAAAACATGAGCGCAGTTCCCTTGCGTAACAGCAAAGCCGCGGTATCCGATATACGCACCGTGAGCGTCCTCGGCGCCACCGGTTCCATCGGCGACAGCACCATGGATTTGCTGCGGGGCGCGCGCGACCGCTATCAGGTCGAGGCGCTGACCGCGAATTCCAACGTCCAGGCGCTGGCAAAACTGGCAAAAGAGTTCGGCGCGCGGTTTGCGGCGGTGGCCGATCCCGCGCGCCTCGCAGAATTGAAGGATGCGCTCGCCGGCACGCGGACCGAATGCGGCGCCGGCGAAAGCGCTGTCATCGAGGCGGCGGCGCGGCCGGCGGATTGGGTGATGGCGGCAGTCAGCGGCGCGGCCGGATTGAAGCCTGCACTCGCCGCGGTCGATCGCGGCGCAACCGTTGCGCTCGCCAACAAGGAATGCCTGGTCTGTGCGGGCGACTTCTTCATGCAGCGCGCGGCAAAAGCTGGCGCCTGCATCCTGCCCGCCGATTCCGAGCATAATGCGCTGTTTCAGGCGCTGGGCTCGGGAAATCGCGAAGAACTGGTCCGCGTGATCATCACCGCCTCCGGCGGGCCGTTCCGCACCTGGGCCATTGCCGATATCGAGCAGGCGACGCTGGCGCAGGCCCTAAAACATCCGAACTGGAGCATGGGGCAGAAGATCACCATCGATTCCGCCTCGATGATGAACAAGGGGCTCGAAGTCATCGAAGCCTCCTATCTGTTCGCGCTGGCGCCGGATGAAATCGACGTGCTGGTGCATCCGCAATCGATCATCCATGGCATGGTGGAATTCTCCGATCGTTCGGTGGTCGCGCAATTGGGCGCGCCGGACATGCGGACCCCGATCGCGCATTGCCTCGGCTGGCCCGACCGCATCAATGGGCCGGCAGCCAAGCTCGACCTGGCAAAAATCGGACAGCTGACCTTCGAGGCGCCGGATTTCGACCGGTTCCCGGCGCTCCGGCTGGCTTACGATTCTTTAAGGACCGGACGCGGTGCAACTACGGTATATAACGCCGCGAACGAGGTGGCGGTCGCAGCCTTCATCGCCGGCAAGATCAGGTTCGGCGCGATCGCGCGGCTGGTTGAAGCCACCATCGAGGCCTGGATTCGCGCCGGCAATCTGGCACCGTTGACGTCGGCCGACGACGCCATTGCCGTTGACCATAACGCGCGAAATAAAGCTGCCACCCTATTGCCTCAAATTGCCTTAAAGGCATCCTAGAGGGTTGGGGAGACAGGGCCTCCAGCTCTGGTTAGGGGAATCGGATGTCCGAGTTTTTTCTTCATGGTTTCAGCACGTTGAGTCATGGGCTCATCGGTTACATCATCCCCTTTTTGTTCGTCCTGACGATCGTCGTGTTCTTCCACGAGCTCGGCCATTTCCTGATTGCGCGCTGGACGGGCGTGAAAGTGTTAACGTTCTCGCTCGGCTTCGGGCCGGAATTGTTCGGCTTCAACGACCGCCATGGGACGCGCTGGAAGATCTCGGCGGTCCCGCTCGGCGGCTACGTCAAGTTCTTCGGTGACGACAGCGAGGCCTCGACGCCATCCGTCGACGTGCTCGCGGGCATGACCGAGGAAGAGCGCAAGGGCAGCTTCCATCACAAGAAAGTCGGAGCGCGCGCGGCGATCGTCGCCGCCGGGCCGATTGCCAATTTCATTCTGGCCATCCTGATCTTCACCTTCCTGTTCACGTTCTTCGGCAAGCCCAGCACGACTGCGCTCGTCGATCAGGTAGAGGCGGGCAGCCCGGCGGCGGCCGCCGGTTTTCAGGTCGGCGACGTCGTCACCGCGATCGACGGCACCAAGATCGACAGTTTCTCGGACATGCAGCGGATCGTCACCGTCAGGCCCGGCGAGCATTTGACGTTCACGATCAAGCGTGGCGATGCCACGCTGCAACTGCATGGCATCCCCGAACTCCGCGAACAGAAGGACCCGTTCGGCAATGTCCATCGGGGCGGCGTGCTGGGGATTACCCGCAAGACCGTTGCCGGCGACATCACGACCGAGCGGGTTGATCCCGCCACCGCGCTCTGGCTCGGGGTCAAGGAAACCTGGTTCGTGATTGACCGGACACTGGCCTATATCGGCGGCATCTTTACCGGCCGCGAGGCGGCCGACCAGGTCGGCGGCCCGCTTCGAATCGCCCAGATTTCCGGTCAGGTCGCCACCTTCGGGCTTGGCGCGCTGGTGCATCTGGCGGCCGTGCTCTCGATCTCGATCGGGTTGTTGAATCTATTTCCCGTACCGCTGCTCGATGGCGGTCATCTTTTGTTCTACGCGGTCGAGGCTGTGCGCGGGCGCCCGCTGTCGGATCGGGCCCAGGAGATGGGGTTCCGGATCGGGCTCGGTCTGGTGCTGATGCTGATGGTGTTTGCCACCTACAACGACATCCTGCATCTGGCGGCATCCTGAAGGCGGCTTTTTTGTGACGTGGCCAATAGGCAACGTCTTGGAATGAAATTGGAATTACACTGCGATAGGACTTTTGCCCCCTTGCCAAAATTGGCTACAAGCTGAGCAATCAATGGGAATCTGCCGGCTCGCGTGGGGGCGGGGGCCGGCACTGGAATGACAAGGGCGCTTTGCGCATGAATGTTGGAATGCGAGTGCGGGGGGGCTTGTTTGCCGCCTTGGTCATGTGCGCCCTGCCGGTCGCCGGGATGATGGCGGCTATCCTGGTGTCGTCGCCTGCCGCGGCCCAGTCGGTGTCTTCGATCGAGGTCGAAGGGAACCGGCGCGTCGAAGTCGAGACCATTCGCTCGTATTTCAAGCCGGGACCCGGAGGGCGGCTCGATCAGGCGGCGATCGATGACGGGCTGAAAGCGCTGATCGAGACCGGGCTGTTCCAGGACGTCAGGATCAACCAGGCGGGCGGCCATTTGGTGGTGACCGTGGTCGAAAATCCGGTGATCGGGCGCGTCGCCTTCGAGGGCAACAAGAAGATCAAGGACGAGCAGCTCTCGGCGGAAATCCAATCCAAGCCGCGCGGCACGTTTTCTCGTCCGATGGTGCAGTCCGACGCCCAGCGCATCGCCGAAATCTATCGCCGCTCCGGCCGCTACGACGTCCACGTCGAGCCCGAAATCATCGAGCAGCCGAACAACCGCGTCGATCTCGTTTTCACCATCACCGAGGGCCCCAAGACCGGCGTCAAATCCATCGAATTCATCGGCAACGTCACCTATTCGGCGTATCGCCTCAAGGACGTCATCAAGACCCACGAATCGAATCTCCTGAGCTTCCTCGGCAGCGGCGACGTCTACGATCCGGACCGGGTCGAAGCCGATCGCGACCTGATTCGCCGCTTCTATTTGAAGCACGGCTTTGCCGATGTGCAGGTGGTGGCGGCGCTCACCGAATATGATCCGGAGCGCAAGGGCTTTCTGGTGACCTTCAAGATCGAGGAGGGCCAGCAGTACCGGGTTGCGTCGGTCGAGCTTCAGTCCAGCATCTCGACACTCAACGGAAACGATCTTCGCAGCTTCTCGCACGTCAATGTCGGCTCGCTCTACAACGCCGAGGCATTGGAGAAATCCGTCGAGGAAATGCAGATCGAGGCCTCGCGGCGGGGTTACGCCTTTGCGGTGGTGCGCCCGCGCGGCGACCGCAATTTCGAGAACCACACCGTTTCGATCATCTTCGCCATCGACGAAGGCCCGCGAACCTATATCGAGCGCATCAATGTGCGCGGCAATACCCGCACAAGGGACTACGTGATCCGCCGCGAATTCGACATCTCCGAGGGCGACGCCTACAACCGCGCGCTGGTCGACCGCGCCGAGCGCCGGCTGAAGAACCTTGATTTCTTCAAGAACGTGAAAGTCTCGGCCGAACCCGGATCCTCGAGCGATCGGGTGATTCTCAACGTCGATCTGGAAGAGAAATCCACCGGTGACTTCTCGGTATCGGGCGGCTATTCGACAACGGACGGCGCGCTCGCCGAGGTCAGCATCTCCGAACGCAACTTCCTCGGCCGCGGATTGTTCGCCAAGGCGACGGTCACTTACGGCCAGTACGCGCGCGGCTACTCGCTGTCCCTGGTCGAACCTTACCTGTTGGATTATCGGGTGGCGCTCGGCCTCGACCTGTTCCAGCGCACGCAGCTGGCCAACTCCTTTATCTCGTACGGCACCAAGACGCTGGGCTTCAGTCCGCGGCTCGGATTCTCGCTGCGCGAGGATCTTTCGTTGCAGCTCCGCTATTCGATCTATCAGCAGCAAATCTCGCTGCCGTCCTATCTGGCAAATTGTAACAACAACCCGAGCAACGGTCTGCTCGCCTTCAATCCGTCGCCCTCGTGGGTGAATGCGAACGGCGTTGCCGCAGCGAACGCTTTGGGCGCGACAGACGCGACGGGACTCGGTCTTTGGTGTTACAGCGATGGCGAGGCGTCGCTGCCGGTCCGCAAGGAGCTCGCGAGCGGCAAGACGCTGACCTCGTCGGTCGGCTATTCGCTGGACTACAACACGCTGGACAACAACAAGAACCCGACCGACGGCCTCTTGATCGATTTCAAGCAGGACTTCGCCGGCGTCGGCGGCGACGTCAGCTATCTGAAGAGCGCGTTCGACGCGAAATACTACACGCCGCTGGTTTCCGATATCGTCGGGCTGATCCACGTCCAGGGCGGCATCCTCAACAAGGTCGGCAACACCGAACTGCGGATGCTCGATCAGTTCCAGATGGGCCCGAATCTTGTCCGCGGTTTTGCCCCGAACGGCATCGGGCCGCGCGACATCTATCCGTACGGCACGATGGACGCGCTCGGCGGCACCAAATATTGGGGTGCGTCATACGAGTTGCAGATGCCGTTCTGGTTCCTGCCGAAGGAAGTGGGCTTGAAGGGCGCGGTCTATGCCGATGCCGGCGGGCTGATGGATTACCAGGGACCGACGTCGTGGGCTGCCACCGGCGAAGTCAACGTGCCCGGCTGTATTCCGTCGACGCCACAGCCTACCCCCAGCCCCGGAACCTGCTTGGGATTGCAGTTCGACAAGGGTAACGTGGTTCGCAGCTCCGTGGGTGTCGGCTTGATCTGGGCATCGCCGTTCGGTCCGCTGCGCTTCGACTATGCAGTGCCGCTGACCAAGGGTAGGTTTGACCGCGTGCAGCAGTTCAAGTTTGGCGGCGGGACATCGTTCTGAGGCGTTTGCGAGCGAAGTGGGCACCGGTTCGCGTGAAGAAAACGCGTCAAGACAGAGAGAGGGTCAGGTTCTGATTTCCCAGGACCGGAGCTCTGGTTCGATCACCGGCCGGACCGCGACGGGTGGAATGGCGCAGCCGAGATTCTTCGAACAACCGCCTCCGTTGACGCTGGCCGATATCGCCGCGTTGACAAGAGCGCTTTTGGCCGATCCGTCGCGCGGCGGGCAACAGGTCAGGGGGCTGGCATCGCTCGACGAAGCCGGCCCGATGCATCTGACGTTTTTCGACAATCTGAAATATGCCGACCAGTTAAAGTCGACCAAAGCCGGGGCGTGTCTGGTCAGTGCCCGTTTCGAAGCCGACGTCCCCGCCCACGTCGCCGTCTTGCGCGCCACCCAGCCGTTCCGCGAATTTGTGAAGATTGCGCGTCACCTGCACTCCGAGGCGCTTCGGCCGCAGTCCTGGTTCGGCAATGCCGGCATCGCGGCCTCCGCCATCATCGATTCGAGCGCCCACCTGGAAGACGGCGTCATCGTCGATCCCTTGGCCGTCATCGGCCCCAACGTCGAAATCGGCGCAGGCACTGTGATCGGCGCGGGGGCCGTGATCGGCGCCAATGTCAGGATCGGCAGGGATTGCAACGTCGGGGCCCATTGCTCAATTCAGTTTGCGCTGATCGGCAACAATGTCCTGATCCATCCCGGCTGCAGCATCGGGCAGGATGGCTATGGGTTTGTCTTCTTTGGACTGGACGGGCACCTGAAAGTGCCGCAGACCGGCCGCGTCCTGATCCAGAACGATGTCGAGATCGGCGCCGGAACCACCATCGACCGCGGCAGCCTGCGCGACACCGTGATCGGCGAGGGCACCAAAATCGACAATCAGGTCCAGATCGGTCACAATGTGACGATTGGCCGACATTGTCTGCTGGCGGCCCAGATCGGGCTCGCGGGCAGTTTGACGATCGGCGACAATGTCGCGCTGGGAGCCAAGGTGGGCATCAACAACCATCTTCATATCGGCGACGGCGCCCAGGTCACGGCGATGAGTGCCGTCAAGGATGACATTCCACCAGGCGGGCGCTGGGGTGGCCACTTTGCAAAGCCGACCAAGCAATGGTTCCGGGAGATCATTGCGGTGGAGCGTCTGGTGCGCGACGGCAGCGCCGGTCCGAAGGACGAGGGGCGCGATTGATGGAGGCAGCGGTCCGATTCGAGCTTGTGGACATCAACGAGATTCTCAAGACGCTTCCGCATCGCTATCCGATGCTGCTGATCGATCGGGTCATCAATATCCGTACCGATTACTCAGGCATCGGCGTCAAGAACGTCACCTTCAACGAACCGCCGTTCCTCGGTCATTTTCCAGACCGCCCGGTCTATCCCGGCGTGATGATGATCGAAGCGATGGCGCAGACCGCCGGCGTGATCGGTATCAAATCGGTCGAGGGCACCGAAAAGCCGCGCGCGGTTTATTTTCTCACCATCGACAAGTGCAAATTCCGTAAGCCCGTGATGCCCGGCGACACCATCGAATATCACATGCGCTCGATCGGCCGGCGCAAGACCATGTGGTGGTTTCACGGCGACGCCAAGGTCAGCGGCGCAACGGTGGCAGAGGCCGACGTCGGCGCGATGCTGACGGACTGATAGGGCGGCGACCGGTCTCGGGACGGCCAATCGGCATTAACGAAATACGGCGTAACCATACGTCACTAGACACCATCGGCATGTCGCGGTAACCACCTGAAAACCCAACATTTTAGCGACCGGCGCATAGCCAATTCTGGACCCATTCGATGAGCATGATCGATCCCACCGCGCGGATTGAAGATGGCGCTGTGATCGGCGAGGGTACCTCTGTTGGTCCCTATTGCATGATCGGCCCGCACGTCGTGATCGGCAACAACTGCAAGCTGATCGGGCATGTGCATATCACCGCGCAGACCACGATCGGCGATGACTGCACGATCTATCCGTTCGTCTCATTGGGCACGCCGCCACAAGCGCTGAGCTATCGCGGCGAACTGACGAGACTCGAGATCGGCCAGGGCTGCACCATCCGCGAACAGGTGACCATGAACGCCGGCAGTGTCGGCGGCGGCGGCGTTACCCGCGTTGGCGACCGCGGTTATTTCATGAACTGCAGCCATGTCGGTCACGACTGCCAGGTCGGCAATGACGTGATCTTCGCGACTTCGGCGACGCTCGGCGGCCACTGCGAGATTGGCGATTTTGTCTTTATCGGCGGATTGTCCGCGGTGCATCAGTTCACCCGGATCGGACCGCAGGTGATGGTCGGCGGCGTCTGCGGCGTGCGCGGCGACGTGATCCCGTTCGGCCTCGTCAACGGCCAATATGCGAGCCTCGAGGGTCTCAACATCATCGGCATGAAGCGCCGCAAGTTTACCCGCGAGCGGCTCGCCACGGTACGCGCGTTCTATCAAAAGCTGTTTCACGGGCCGGGCATTTTTGCCGAAAGGCTCAGTGAAGTGCAGCCGCTGGCTGCCGAAGACCCCGCGATCGCGGAGATCCTGGCCTTCATCGCCGGCGGCCAGCACCGGGCGCTGTGTCTTCCCGCCGACGGCGGCAACCGACTGGGATGACGAGGTCGCCGGAGCCATGACCGCCAATACTTTGGAGACTTCAAAGGCTTTGGAGAGTTCAAAGGCTTTGGAGATTTCATCACCGGTCGGCCTGATCGCGGCAGGCGGCGTCATGCCGTTCGCGGTCGCCGATTCGCTTGCCGCGCGCGGCATCGATCCCGTCCTGTTTGCGCTGAGGGGGGCCTGCGATCCGGTGGCGGTAGCGCGTTTTCGCCATCACTGGATTTCGGTCGGCCAGCTCGGCCGCGCGATCAAACTGTTTCGCAGCGAGAACTGCCGCGACCTCGTGTTCATCGGCACGCTGGTGCGGCCGGCATTGTCGGAGATCAGGCTGGATTGGGGGACGCTTCGGGTCATCGGCCGGGTGTGGGCCGCGTTCCGGGGCGGGGACGATCATCTGCTCTCCGGGATCGGCCGCATTTTCGAACAAGACGGTTTCCGCATGGTCGGGATCAGGGACGTCGCCCCGGACTTGCTGATGCCCGAGGGATGCCTCACGCGCGCAACCCCCGACCAGGATGCCGCCGCCGATATTTTGAGGGGACGCGAGGTGCTCCGCGCGCTCAGTCCGTTCGACATCGGCCAGGCCGCGGTCGTGATCGACGGTCATGTGGTCGCGGTGGAGGATATCGAGGGCACCGACGGATTGCTTAAGCGGGTGGCGCGGCTGCGCGGGGAAGGCCGCATCCGCGCTAGCTCCGGGCGCGGCGTGCTGGTGAAGGCGCCGAAGAGCGGCCAGGACCTGCGCTTCGATCTTCCGACGGTCGGGCCGCGAACCGTCGAGGGCGCGGCGGCAGCAAAACTTGCCGGGATCGCGATCGTTGCCGGCAACACGGTTGTCGCCGAACCGCAGGCGGTGATCGAAGCCGCTGACGCGGCAGGCCTGTTCGTGACCGGTTTGCCCGCGTGATGCAGGCGCGAACAACCACGGACGTCGCGCGCAAGATATTCCTGGTCGCGACCGAGGAATCCGGCGACCGCCTCGGCGCCGGGCTGATGAAAATATTGCGCCAGCGTCTCGGCGGCGCGGTGTGGTTCGAAGGCGTCGGCGGCCAACAGATGAAGCGCGAGGGATTGACGTCGCTGTTTCCGATCGAGGAATTGTCGATCATCGGTTTCGCCGGCGTCGTCAGGCAATTGCCGAAGATCCTGCGCCTGATCCGGACGACTACCGCGGCGGTGACGGAGACCTCGCCCGACATTCTGGTGATCATCGACAGTCCGGATTTTACCCATCGCGTGGCACGGCGCGTCCGTGCCCGCGATCCCTTAATTCCCATCATCGACTACGTATCGCCATCGGTCTGGGCGTGGCGGCCCGGCCGCGCGCGCGCGATGCGCACCTATATCGATCACGTCCTTGGCCTGTTGCCGTTCGAGCCGGCGGAATATTCAAGGCTGCGCGGTCCGCCCTGCAGCTATGTCGGCCATCCCCTGACCGAGCAGATCGCAACGCTGCGGCCGAACCCCGATGAGCAGCGGCGGCGGAGCGCGGCGCCGCCGGTTCTGCTGGTGCTTCCCGGCAGCCGCCGCAGCGAGATCAGGCATCATTTGGCGGTGTTCGGCGAGACGCTGGACCGGCTCAAGGCGGAAGGCACAGCGTTCGAACCGGTCCTGCCGACCATGCCGCATTTGCAGGAAGCGGTTCGCGAGGGAGTCAAAAACTGGAAGGTCGAGCCGCGGATCGCGATCGGCGAGCAGGAAAAGCGGTCGGCATTCCGGATCGCCCGCGCCGCACTTGCCAAGTCGGGCACGGTGACGCTCGAACTTGCGCTCGCGGGCGTGCCGATGGTCACGGCCTACAAGGTCGGCGCCGTCGAGGCGTGGATCCTGCGCCGCGCGATCCGCACAAGTTCGGTCATCCTTGCCAACCTCGTGGTCGGCGAAAATGTCGTTCCCGAATTTTTGCAGGAGGAATGCACGGCCGAGAAGCTGTCGCGGGCGCTGCGCGAGGTGCTTGAGGAGTCTCCCTTGCGACAGCGGCAGGTCGAAGCGTTTGCAAAAATCGACACCATCATGTCGACCGGCGATCAGCCGCCGAGCGTGCGGGCCGCCGACATCGTGCTGGCGACGATGCGGAAGGCGCGGCGCGCGAGTTAGTAATCCGTCATCCTGAGGAGGCTGAACGGAAATGCATCCAGCATTTGACTCGATATTTCGTCATGGCCGGGCTTGTCCCGGCCATCCACGTCTTTCTCGTCTAGATACCACAAAGACGTGGATGCCCGGGGACAAGCCCGGGCATGACGAGTTTCGCGATCAGCCTTTTATTGCCACGCCCTGCGCCCGCACCTCCGAGGGCGTCATGCCGAACTGCCGGCGAAAAACGCGATTGAAATAAGAGAGATCGCCAAACCCGCATTCATAGGCGATGGCGCTGATCGTGTGTCCGGCGCGGGCGGGATTACGCAATTTGCGCAGAACCAAGGCGAGCCGCCGGCCGGTGACAAAGTCGGAGAATGTCGTTTGCTCGCCCGCAAACAGCATACGGAGGTAACGCGGGGTGATGCCGTGGCGGTCGCAAACAACCTCAATCGAGAGATTGCGGCTGAGCAGATTTCCCAGGATGTCGCTCTTGATCGCGCTCAGCCGCGCCGCCGGGATGCCGCGGCCCCTGGCGACCTCGATCGCGTCGCGTGTCCCGCCAACCGCTGCGGCAACGAGATCGTAGATGTGGTCGACGACTATTCGTTGAAATTCCGGCCGCAACGGTCCGCCGGTATTCTGCAAGATGCCGGCGTAGTTGATCAATAGGCGCAGCGCGTCGCAACCGGGCGGAATCGGCCGCATGACGGCATCGTCTGCATTTGGGACAAGCGGGCCGATCGCCGCGCGCGGCAAGTTGAGCATAAGAATGCGATGATCCGGCGTCGGCCAGGTGACTACAGCGATCTCGCCGAGCGTAACGAGCGTCGCCGCCCGCTCATCGAGCACGAACTGCTGACCTCGTTGCGTCACGAGGCTCGGGCTTTGCAGGTTCATGATCATGACAAGGTCATCGCGGCCGTCGGCGAGAAGCTCGGGGGTTCGCCATGCGCGCATGCCGCCGCCCACGTTCAACGACATCGAGGCGCCGCCGAGCGATCGGATCCGGATCGTCATGGCGGAACGAAATCCGGCGTCCGGCAGCGGCTCGATGTCAAGCCCGAAAACACTGCGCCCGAACTGCCCGCGAACGATCGCGACGCCGTCGCGTTCGAGAGAATTCTCTGTCGAATACCGAATGATGTCTGAGTTCTGCTGCATCAACCATCAACACCGCTGAACCCGGGTCAACACCGATGAACCCGGATTATTCTCTTCAAATGAGTGCGATGCATCAAAAAGCGCGTGAGATTTCCTTTTAGTCCGTATGTACTTCCGCCGAGTCCAAGCCAGGAGCGCGCGGACGTGGTTTGGAGGGTGTGCAGGCCTTTTCGGCCATAGCTTCGAACCTGTGCCCGATCTGGCGCTGCGTCAAACCTGTATGATGCAATGGAGATTTCGGATGACACATAAGATCGTGAAGATGATGTTGACGGGTGTTGCGCTCGCCGTGCTCGGAGCGGCGCCAGCTTTGGCCGATCCCGGGCTCGGGACTACCAACGCGCGGTCCACCAACTTGCTCAGCACTAACGCACAGTCGACCAATTCCGCGGGCGAGTTCGGCCGCGTGGTTGCGGTCGAACTTCCGCGCCGTTAAGCGCAGCACGCGATAAACGGAGATTTCGGATGACACATAAGATCGTGAAGATGATGTTGACGGGTGCCGCGTTCGCCATGCTGGCAGCGGCGCCAGCTTTGGCCCAGTGCCCGACGTGCGGGCTCGGGACATACAATGGGCTGTCCACCAACTTGCTCAGCACTAACGCACAGTCGACCAATTCCGCCGGCGCGCTCGGCCGCGTGGTTGCGGTCGAACTTCCGCGCCGTTAAGCGCAGCACACGACAAACGGGGTGGCCATCATCGCGACCGCCCCGTTTTCCTGGCGCGGCGAACGAATTAGCCTAGAGCCTGATGATTTTGAGTTGAATCGTCGCCTGCGCAAGTTCGATCACCTCGCCCCGCTCGCGGGGAGAGGTCGGATCGCGCAGCGATCCGGGTGAGGGGGATTCTCCGCATACGTTGTGCTTCAGCATTCGCGGAAACAGCCCCTCACCCCAACCCTCTCCCCGCGAAGAGCGGGGCGAGGGAGAAGTCACCGCTGCGCCTCAACCTAAAGTCATCACGCTCTAGACCTCATGGTGAGGAGCGCGGCAACGCCGCGCGCCAGCGTATGCCCGCCACGCCCGCATATAAGCTGATGCCTGAAAGTCTCGATCGGTATCAGCGTCTTGTTGCGACACCCTGCGCCCGCACGTCCGAAGGCGTCATGCCGAACTGGCGACGAAAAACGCGATTGAAATAAGAGAGATCGCCAAACCCGCATTCGTAGGCGACGGCACTGATCGTGTGTCCGGCGCGGTCGGGATTACGCAATTTGCGCAGAACCAAGGCGAGCCGCCGGCCGGTGACAAAGTCGGAGAATGTCGTTTGCTCGCCCGCAAACAGCATGCGCAGGTAGCGCGGCGTAATGCCGTGGCGGGCGCAGATAGTCTCAATCGAGAGATTGCGGCTGAGCAGATTTCCCAGGATGTCGCTTTTGATCGCGCTCAGCCGCGCCGCCGGGATGCCGCGGCCCCTGGCGACCTCGATCGCATCGCGTGTCCCGCCAACCGCTGCGGCAACGAGATCGTAGATGTGGTCGACGATGCATCGTTGCAATTCCGGCTGCAAAGGCGCGTCAATGTCCAGCAGGGCGCCGGCATATCGGATTAGCAGGCGGAGCGCCGTGCAATCCGGCGCAATCGGCCGTAACACGGCGTCGTCTGCATTAGGCATAAGCGGGCCAATCGCGGCCCGCGGCAGGTTCACAATGAGGCTGCGATGGTTCGTTTGCGGTCGCAGGATTCCGCCGAATTCGCCGATCGTGCCGAGGGTAGCCGACCGCTCATCGAGCACGATCTCTTCGCCCCGTTGCGCAACGACACTCGGGCCTTGCAAGTTCATGATCATGATAAGGTCATCCCGGCCGTCGGCAAGGAACTCGCGGGTTCGCCATACGCGCACGCCGCTACCCACGTTGGAGGTGATCACGGCCCCCGGCAGCGACCGCATCGTCGAGGTCAATCTAAATGGAACTTGCGGCAGCGCCGCGATGTCGAGCCCGAACTGGCTGCGCCCGAACTGCTCGCGAAAGATCGCGACGCGGTCGCGTTCGGGAAAATCCTCCGTCGAAAGCCGGATAATGCTTGAGTTCTGCTGCATTTCAACTCCGCTGAACCCGGGGTCAACACCGCTGAACCCGGATTATTCTCCTCAAATGAGTGCGATGCATCAAAAGATGCATCAAAAAACGTGCCAATTTCCTTTTAGTCCGTACGTACTTCCGTTGAGTCCAAGCCAGGAGCGCGCGGACGTGGTTTGGATGGGTGTGCGGGCCTTTTCGGCCACGGCTTCGAACCTGTGCCCGATCTGGCGCTGCATCAAACCTGTATGATGCAATGGAGATTTCGGATGACAGACTACATAATGAATGTGGTGTTGGCGGGTGCCGCGCTCACCGTGCTCGGAGCGGCGCCAGCTTTGGCCGATCCCGGGCTCGGGACCACCAACGCGCTCTCCTTCAACACGCTCACCGCGAACGCGCTCAGCAGCAACTCGCTCACCACCAACACGCTCACCACTAACGCACAGTCGACCAATTCCGCCGGCGCACTCGGCCGCGTGGTTGCGGTCGAACTTCCGCGCCGTTAAGCGCAGCACACCGAATGGAGATTTCGGATGACACATAAGATCGTGAAGATGATGTTGACGGGTGCCGCGTTCGCCATGTTGGCGGCGGCGCCAGCTTTGGCCCAGTGCCCGACGTGCGGGCTCGGGACCGTCAACGGGCTGTCCACCAACTTGCTCACCACTAACGCACAGTCGACCAATTCCGCCGGCGAGCTCGGCCGCGTGGTTGCCGTCGAACTTCCGCGCCGCTAAGCGCAGCACACGACCAACGGGGTGGCCATCATCGCGACCGCCCCGTTTTCGTCTCCAACTGTGGGGGCGGCATGGCCGAACTTATGCCTCGGTCTGGCGCCGCATCAAAACCTGTATCGTGCCAAAACCTGTATCGTGCCAAAACCTGTATCGTACAATGGATGGAGATTTTCTATGACACGTAAGATCATGAATGTGATGTTGACGGGTGTCGCGCTCGCCATGTTGGCGGCGGCGCCAGCTTTGGCCGATCCCGGGCTCGGGACTGCCAACGCGCGGTCCACCAACTTGCTCACCACTAACGCACAGTCGACCAATTCCGCCGGCGCACTCGGCCGCGTGGTTGCGGTCGAACTTCCGCGCCGCTAAGCGCAGCACACGACAAACGGAGATTTCGGATGACACATAAGATCGTGAAAATGATGTTGACGGGTGTCGCGCTCGCCATGCTGGCAGCGGCGCCAGCTTTGGCCCAGGGCGTGCCGTCCGGGATCCTGACCCTCAACGGGCTCACCTCGAACATTTTGTCCACTAACGTGCAGTCCACCAATTCCGCCGGCGAGTTCGGCCGCGTGGTTGCGGTCGAACTTCCGCGGCGTTAAGCGCAGCACACGACCAACGGGGTGGCCATCATCGCGACCGCCCCGTTTTCGCCTCCAACTGTGGGGCCGACATGTCGTTATCTAGACCGATTGATATCGCGTTACGCGCGGCGTGGCTTGCTGCGCTGCTTACCGTTCTGACCGCCGTGGCCATTCCGCTCGGTGTTGCCGGGCCCGCCACCGATGCCGCGCCTGTGCAAACGCTCGAGGTCGAAGGCACGCGCTTCAAGATCACGCTCGCCGACGGCCGCGTGCTGCGCTCGCCCGATCTCATCGGCGCCAATCTGCTGATCGATCAGGGCAACCGCGTGCTGCGTGTCCGCCTCGACGGCATCGAGCCCGACCCTGACGACAAGCGCGCCGAGGTTTCCGAGGCCGATCGGCTCTGGCTGCATAGTCTGTCGGTCGAGGCGCCGGATGGATCCTGGGAACCCGTATGCCAGGCCGGTCCTGACGGGCGGCGTCAGGCAATTCCGGTTCGCGGTCGCTTCTCGGCGGCGGATGGACGCTTCGCTGACGGCGAGGCCGGTGCGTTCGAGCTCGCCTGCACCGGCGGCGCCATGGGCAAGTGCATCCGCTTCGGTTATCACCCGTGGCAGAAGCGGGCCTGGCCGGTGTATACGCTTTCCGGGGAGGCCGTGAACGAGAAGGCCTTGCAGCAACAAACCGAGGCTTCCCCGCCGTCGTATCTGACGCTTTACAATGCGTGCCTGCGCATGGTGCGGGCGGACTACGGCGGCGACGGCAGCGGCACCACCAGGAACGGCATGCGCATCGATCTCTATGATGCGCGCAGCACCCGGGTCCCCGCGAATGATCCTCGCATGGCCTTCGAGGCCGGCTGGACCGATGCGGGCGCCGTGTGCGTCAACCATCCGCGCGTGGTGGAGAACGTCACGCTCGCCGACATCACGGAACGCTGGCCCAGGCTCGCCGGCAAGACCGGCGCCATCTGCACGGAAGAATTCGCCCGCTCGCTCGGCGCGCTGTTGTTCAACCGTTCGGTGCCGTAGCGTGTCCGCTGCGTGATGCGGACCGGCCGCATCCGCCGTCGACCTGTTATTTGCGCTTGTCGATATCGACGTATTCGCGGCGCGGCACGCCGGTGTAGAGCTGGCGCGGCCGGCCGATCTTCTGCTGCGGATCCTCGATCATCTCGCTCCACTGGCTGATCCAGCCGACGGTGCGGGCGACCGCGAACAGCACGGTGAACATCGAGGTCGGGAAGCCCATCGCCTTCAGCGTGATGCCCGAATAGAAGTCGACATTCGGGTACAGCTTGCGGTCGATGAAATACTGATCGTGCAGCGCGATCTTTTCCAGTTCCAGCGCGACCTTCAGCATCGGGTCGTCGCCATGGCCGGTCTCGGCCAGCACGGCGTGACACATCTTCTGCATGATCTTGGCGCGCGGATCGTAGTTCTTGTAGACGCGGTGGCCAAAACCCATCAGGCGGACTTCGCTGTTTTTATCTTTCACCTTCCTGATGAACTCGGGAATGTTGTCGACCGTGCCGATCTCGGCCAGCATCGCAAGCGCAGCCTCGTTGGCGCCGCCGTGCGCCGGGCCCCACAGGCAGGCAATGCCGGCGGCGATGCAGGCGAAGGGGTTGGCGCCGGAGGAACCGGCGATCCTCACCGTCGAGGTCGAGGCGTTCTGCTCGTGGTCGGCGTGCAGGATGAAGATTTTGTCGAGCGCGTTCGCCAGCACCGGGTTGATCTTGTATTCCTCGCAGGGCACCGCGAAGCACATGTTCAAAAAGTTCTCGGCGAAGGAGAGCGAGTTCTTCGGATAAATGAAGGGCTGACCGATGGTGTATTTGTAGGCCATCGCGGCCAGCGTCGGGACTTTCGCGATCATCCGCATCGATGCGATCATGCGCTGGGTCGGATCGTTGATGTCGGTGGAGTCGTGATAGAACGCGGCCAGCGCGCCGACGGCGGCCACCATGATCGCCATCGGATGGGCGTCGCGGCGGAACCCCTGGAAAAACCGCGCCATCTGCTCGTGGACCATGGTGTGATGGATCACGCGGCTATCAAAATCTTCCTTCTGCGCCTTGGTCGGCAGTTCGCCGTACAGCAGGAGGTAGCAGGTTTCGAGGAAGTCGCCGTTTTCCGCGAGCTGCTCGATCGGGTAGCCGCGGTATTCCAGGATGCCGGCATCGCCGTCGATATAGGTGATCTTGGACTGGCAGCTCGCCGTGGAGGTGAATCCGGGGTCGTAGGTGAACATCCCGGACTGGCCGTAGAGCTTGGCGATGTCGATGACATCAGGCCCGACGGTGCCGCTTAAAATCGGGAAATCGTAGGTCTTGTTGCCGACCGTCAGCGTTGCAGTTTTGGCGTTGGATGTTGCGTCCATCGTGAAGTCCCCGATGAGATCGTTGCGTGAACCGGCGTCTCGGGCAGGCCCTACCAATATAGGGATGGCGCGGGAAGCCGGCTGTTCAGAAGGCACCTCTTAAATGGGTATCTTATTGCTGTGTGCACTGCAAGATGGGCATTCCCGGCCCGCAATACCACCCTATGAGGGGGCCTGATCGGCAAGCCGGGCCAGGCATTCCTGTTTCCCCAATACTGAAAGCACGTCGAAGATGCCGGGCGAAGTGGTGCGGCCGGTCAGCGCCGCGCGCAGCGGCTGGGCCACCGCGCCGAGCTTGAGATTGTTGGCCTCGGTGAAAGCCCGCATCGCGGCTTCCGTGGTTTCCGAAGTCCAGGGGTCGACCGCTTCGAGCGCGGCACGAAGCCTGGCGATCAGCGTGCGATTTTCGTCCGTCAATACCGCAGCCGCCTTCGGCTCGATCTCGAGCGGCCGGTCGGCGAAGATGAAATAGGAGCCGTCGATCAATTCGATCAGCGTCTTGGCGCGCTCCTTCAGGCTCGGCATCGCCTGCAGCAATTGCGCGCGCGTGGTGTCGTTGAGTTTTGCCTTGAGATCGGAACCGTTGGGGACGTAATCCAGAACGCCTTCGAACATGGTCACGAGAGATTGATCGTCGGCGTGGCGGATATAATGGCCGTTGAGGTTTTCCAGCTTGGCGAAATCGAACCGCGCCGCCGAGCGGCCGATGCCGGAGAGGTCGAAGGCTGCGATCATCTCGTCGGTGGAAAATATCTCCTGGTCGCCATGGCTCCATCCGAGCCGGACCAGATAGTTGCGCAGCGCCGCCGGCAAATAGCCGAGCGCGCGATAGGCCTCGACACCCAGCGCGCCATGGCGTTTTGACAGCTTCGAGCCGTCGGGGCCGTGGATCAGCGGAATATGCGACATGTTCGGAATGTCCCATCCGAGCGCGTCGTAGATCTGCTTCTGGCGCGCGGCGTTGATCAAATGGTCGTCGCCGCGGATGACGTGGGTGACGCCCATGTCGTGGTCGTCGACCACGACCGCGAGCATATAGGTCGGATTGCCGTCGGCGCGCAGCAGGATGAGATCGTCGAGGGTCTCGTTCTGCCAGACCACGCGGCCCTGGACCTGATCCTCGATCACGGTCTCACCGGTCAACGGCGCCTTGAGGCGGATCGCGGGCGGCACACCAAGGGGCGCTTCGGAAGGGTCGCGGTCGCGCCATAACCCGTTATAGAGACGGGTGCGGCCCTCGGCCCGCGCCTTCTTGCGCATATCGTCGAGCTCATCCGGGGTGGCATAGCAGCGGTAGGCCTTGCCGCTGGCGAGCAGTTGTTCCGCCACCTCGCGGTGGCGCGCGGCCCGGGAGAACTGGTAGATGACCTCGCCGTCCCAATCGAGCTCGAGCCATTTCAAGCCGTCCAGGATGGCCGCAATCGCCTCCTTGGTCGATCGCTCCCGGTCGGTGTCCTCGATCCGCAGCAGCATCTTGCCGCCGAGCTTGCGCGCGTAGAGCCAGTTGAACAGCGCCGTGCGGGCTCCTCCGATATGGAGAAAGCCGGTCGGCGAGGGGGCGAAGCGGGTGACGACGGGAGCGGTCATTACGGGAGCAGGTCGCGGACAAAAGGGGCATGCCAGAGGCGCGGTGGTGTATAGCAGGAACTATGCATAACTAAAGCCTTCCTTAGGGGGTGCGGATTTGGCAGAACGTCCGCATGAATCCCGAACTGGACATGAGAATGACGACAGAACCGGTAGCGGCAGAGGCGGGGCGCGATTTCATTCGCGACATCGTCCAGGCCGACCTCGACAGCCATAGACACAGCGTGATCGTGACGCGCTTCCCGCCGGAGCCGAACGGCTATTTGCATATCGGGCACGCCAAGTCGATCGCGCTCAATTTCGGCATCGCGCAGGAGTTTTCCGGCCGCTGCCATCTGCGGTTCGACGATACCAATCCCACCAAAGAAGAGCAGGAATATATCGATTCCATCCAGGCCGACGTGCACTGGCTCGGCTACGACTGGGGCAAGAACCTGTTCTATGCCTCCGATTATTTCGAGCGGCTTTACGAGTGGGCGGAGATCTTGATCCGCAACGGCGACGCCTATGTCGACGACCAGTCGCAGGAAGAGATCCGGCTCACGCGGGGCACGCTGACAGAGCCCGGCAAGAACAGTCCGTTTCGCGACCGCCCGGTTGCGGAAAATCTCGACCTGTTTCGCCGCATGAAAGCCGGCGAATTTCCAAACGGCGCGCGCGTGCTGCGCGCCAAGATCGACATGTCCTCGGGCAACATCAATCTGCGCGACCCCGTGCTCTATCGCATCCTGCACGCGACGCATCCGCGCACCGGCGACAAATGGTCGATCTATCCGAGCTATGATTACGCCCACGGCCAGTCGGACGCGATCGAGGGCATCACCCATTCGATCTGCACGCTGGAATTCGAGGACCACCGGCCGCTTTACGACTGGCTGCTCGACAAGCTGCCGGTGCCCTCGAAACCGCACCAGTATGAATTCGCGCGGCTCAATCTGACCTATACGCTGTTGTCCAAGCGCGTGCTGACAGAGCTCGTGCGCGGTGGCCACGTCTCGGGCTGGGACGATCCGCGCATGCCGACGATCGCCGGATTGAAACGCCGCGGCGTGCCGCCGGCCGCGATCCGCGAATTCGTCAAGCGCATCGGGGTTGCCAAGGCCAACAGCGTCGTCGACGTCAACATGCTGGAATTCTCGATCCGCGAGGCTCTCAACAAGACGTCACTGCGGCGCATGGCCGTGCTGCGGCCGCTGAAAGTCGTGATCGAGAATTATCCGGAAGGGATGAGCGAAGAGATCGAGGCGCAAAACCATCCGGACGATCCCGCCGCCGGCACCCGCCGGATCGCGTTCGGCCGCGAGCTCTTCATCGAGCGCGACGATTTCATGGAAAACCCGCCGAAGAAGTTTTTCAGGCTTTCGCCGGGAACCGAAGTCCGGCTGCGCTACGCCTATTTTATCACGTGCCGCGAGGTCGTGAAAAATGCCGCCGGCGAGGTGATCGAACTGCGCTGCACCTACGATCCCGCAACCCGCGGCGGCAATGCGCCCGACGGACGCAAGGTCAAGGCCACCATGCACTGGCTGCCGGCGGCCCAGTCGGTGCCGGCCGAAATCCGCATCTACAACCAGTTGTTCTCAAAACCCACACCGGACGCCGCTAATTTCGCCGCCGATCTCAACCCGCAATCGCTGGAAATTCTGCACGACGCGCGGGTCGAGCCGGCGATCGCTGAAGCCAATTCGCCCGAACCGATGCAGTTCGAGCGGCAGGGCTATTTTGTCAAAGACAAGGACTCGACGCCGGATCACCTCGTGTTCAACCGCACCATCGGCTTGCGCGACACCTTTGCGAAGGAAGTCGGCGGGAAGGGGTGATCCTGCGCGAGCGATCTTTTTTTGATCGTCATTGCGAGGAGCCAACGGGTCGCGCGGACGCGCGCCCGATGACAGGCTCCGCGACGAAGCAATCCAGCTTTCTTCGGTTCTCCAAAGCTGGTTTGCTTCGCTTGGCTTGCAATAGCCAGTTTGAACGGCCGCCAGCCGTTATGCAACGGTCGGGAGAAGGCGCTCCACTTCTTCCCGCAGGTCCGCGATCGCCTTGCGATCGCCCGAGAGATGCCGCAGCAGGCATCGCTGGAAGAGTCCATCAAACAGCGCATAGAGAGCGCCCCGGGAGACGACAGGCTGTCGGCCACCAAGTGAGGCGAAGCGGGACGCGACGCGCCACACCATATCTTCCAGGCTCTTGTCGATCTCGGCGACGTCGTCGCGAAAGGCCTCTTCAAACAGAGACTGCGAGCGAAGGTCGTACCAGAGGCGATGCATCCGCGCCTCGTCGCGAACCGTCTCGCCGAGCTTTTCCAGAAAACCCTTCATCAGTTCGTCGCGGCTCTGCGCGCTCGACGTGACCTGGTCGTAACGCGTGACGCACTTCGCCTTGTAGTGACGAACGCAACAGCAGATCAGGTCGACCTTGTCGCTGAAGTAATAGTGCAGCACGCCGTGCGTAAACTCGGATTTCTGCGCGATCTCGCGCAGGCTGGTCCTCGCATAGCCGAGTTCGGCCAATGTTTCCAACGCGGCTTCGGCAAGTTCGATTCGTCGCGCACTGAATTTGTCGACACGCGAGCGCTCGATTCGATCCGAGGGCCTATTCGGCCGTCTCGTCGTTTCAATTTTCCGCTGCATCACTCCGGATTCTTTGCGCACGCCTAAACTCCGAATCACCGCGTCACCTCGGCAGCAATCATGCCCCGAAGCGCCCTGCGAAATCATCCTCCACCCTCGTGGTTCAAGGATTACTTGACAAGTGTATAGATTTTGGACAATCGTCAAGATATTCTTGGGCAAGTGTCAAGTTTCCAAGCATCGCAGCCGGAAGAAGCTGCGCACGGGGAGGAAGAGCAGGCAGCACACCAGCGCTACCCAACCGTTCATTCCGGTCAGCCGACAGTCTTTTCTGATGAGCAACAGGCTCGCCCACCGGGCGGCATCCTGACCGCTCGGCAGGCAGCGGCGCGTCACAACAATGAAATCATGAAGGGAGGAGTATACGATGGGTGAAAAAAGTCTGGCAGGCCGCAAGGCTCTGGTCACTGGCGGCGCGCGAGGCATCGGCGCTGCGATCGCAGCGGCGCTTGCGAATGCCGGCGCTTCCGTGATGATCGGCGACATTCTCGCCGATCTCGGCAAGCAAACCGCCGGCCGTCTTGCAGAAACAGGCGCCAAAACCGGCTTTGTGGAACTGAACGTCACCGACGACGCGCAATGGGAAACGGCTGTCGCAGCCACCATCGCCACACTCGGTGGTTACGACATTCTGATCAACAATGCAGGCATCGAGATTACCTCGCTCGTCGTCGATCTTAAGGCTGAGGATCTGCGCCGGATGTGCGACGTCAACATCGTCGGCACCGGTCTCGGTATGAAGCATGCGTTTCGTGCGATGCGGCCTGGGGGGAGTGCAGGAGCCGGCGGCGCCATCGTCAATATCGCCTCGGTCGCGGCCACGATCGCATTCCCGGCCATTGCCGGGTACTCCGGCACTAAATCGGCTGTTGACCGCATGACGCGGGTCGCCGCGATGGAAGCGGGCAAGCTGGGTTACGGCGTGCGGATCAACTGTCTCTATCCCGGACTTGTCCCCACCGACATGGGCATGCAACTGGCCAACGACATCGTCGCCGCAGGACTCGCACCCGACGTCGCCGCCGCCGTCGCCTCGGTCGTCGAGCAGACGCCGCTTGGCCGGTTGGGCGAGGTCGGCGACATGGCCGACGCCGCTGTTTTCCTTTGCTCCAACGAGGCGCGCTTCATCACGGGTGCCGGCTTGCCGGTCGACGGCGGCATGGGCATGTAAATCGCCAAACGCAAAGAATAGAAATTCGGGAGGATATGAACATGAGCGAGAAAAAACCTGTCGTCGTCTATGGTGTTTCTGGCTACACGGGGCGTCTGGTTTGTGAATATCTGCGGGAATACAACATTCCCTTTATTGCCGCCGGCCGCGACGCCGCCAAAGTGAAAGCGGTTGTCGAAAAAATTCCCGGCATCGAGACCGCGGACTACGAAGTCGCCGAGGTTGAGCACACAGTCGAAGCGCTGACTAAGCTGTTCAAGGGCGCGAAGGTCGTGAGCAATATGGTCGGCCCATTTATCAAGTATGGTCCGGAGGTTGTCGAAGCCTGTCTTGCGGCCGGCTGTCATTATTCTGATACGACCGGCGAACAGGACTGGGTGCTGCTAGCGCAGGAACGCTGGGGGACAAAATTTGCGGAAAAAGGATTGCTGCTCGCGCCCAACGTCGCGCAGATGTACACAACAGGAGAAATCGCAGCGAACATATGCCTCGAAACGCCCGGGCTCGATACGCTCGATATCCTGGTCCTGTGGAAGGGCTTCCCCACCTATGCCTCGACGCAGACGATTTTCACCATCCTCAAGGCGAACTGGTACTACCTCGTCCAGAACAAATTTGTTGAATGGGATGTCACTGCCAATTTCGAGGTCAACGTTCCCGGTCAGCATGAGGGCGCCATCGCCGTGCCGTGGGGCGGCACTGCGCATCCGGTCTGGTTCAAGAACGATCCGCGCGTGTCGAACTGCAGGGTGCTCGGCGGCGTCATGCAGCGGGACGTTATGTTGGGCGTGGTTCAAACCCAGGAGATGGTGAAACAGAAAATCAAGCCGCTTCCGCCCGACCAGCAAGAGAAGGCGCTGGCCGATATAGCGGCGACGCTGCAAGCAACCATGCCGCCGCGCGAGAATCCGCGCATCAATACCTCGATCGACTCCGTCTATGCGTCGGGACCGCTTGGTCGCGCCCATTGCGTGATCCACGGAAATTGCAACTACAAGCAGACCGGAATGCTGCAGGCCTACGCCGCATTCTCGCTGCTGCAGGCTGCTCCCAAGAAGGTTGGCTTTGCCTCCGCCTGTCAGGCGTTCGGGCATCGGGAACTGCTGGGCCAGTTGCGAAGCTTCGGACTGGTGATGAACCCAATTCTGACGGTTCACAATTGATGCAACCGGTGGCGCGTACGACCGCGCCACCCGCCTTCTTTCCGGGAGGGAGGTAGTCCGTGCGGCTTGTCGACTATTTGGATAAGGGCGCGTCGCTTGGTGCTGATGCGCCATGTCTGACCATGGACGGAAAGGACCTGAGCTATGGTGACGTGCAGCGCCTTAGCTATCGGATCGCACGCGGGCTCGCCAATTCCGGCACTAGCCCCGGGGAGAAAGTCGCGATCCTGTCCGGCAACGATCCGACCGCCTTTGCCTGCGTATTCGGCATTTCGCGCGCCGGAGCTGTCTGGTGTCCGATCAATCCACGCAACGAGGCGGCAGAAAACCAGTTCATTCTCGATGCGTCCGATTGCAGCCTGTTGCTGTTTCACAGCGGCTTCGCGCCGATGGTCGACAAATTAAGGTCTCATCTGCCGAAGCTGCGCAAGCTCGTATGTCTCGACACCGAGATATCTTTCGCGCCGTCGTTCGAGCGTTGGCTTGCCGATGTCGACGGCCAGCCCTTTCAGCTCGATCCCGTTGATGATCTTGCGCTCATACCCGGCACCGGCGGAACGACCGGCAAACCCAAAGGCGTGATGCTCTCGGGACGCAACATCGAAACGATGACTGCGCTGACCCTGATGGGCTATCCGTTCAAGGGGCGCCCGACCTATCTGGCGCTGGCGCCGCTGCCGCATGCTGCCGGTGTGCTGTGCTTTCCCATCATGGCGCTCGGAGGCAGGGTGGTTATCATGCATCATCCAGACATCGGCGAATTCCTCGATCTGATCGCACGCTACCGGGTCACGCACACGTTCCTTCCGCCAACCGTCATCTACATGCTGCTGGATCATCCGAAGCTCGAAGGCGCTGATCTCGGCTCGCTGCAATGCTTCTGGTACGGCGCGGCCCCGATTTCGGTGGTGCGCCTGACCGAGGCGCTGGAAAAGATCGGCCCGATGGCACAGCTCTTTGGGCAGACCGAAGCACCGATGATGATCTCGATGATGCCGCCTGAGGACCATTACAATGCCGACGGTTCGATCGCGACTGAACGTTTGTCGTCGGCGGGCCGTGTCGGGCCGCTGGTTCGGGTCGGCATCATGGATGGCGAGGGCAATCTGATGCCGGCCGGAGAACGCGGCGAAATCGTCGTTCGTGGGTCGCTGGTGATGGATGGGTACTACAAGAACGCCGAAGCAACGGCGGAGGCCTCCGTGCACGGCTGGCATCATACGGGTGATATCGGATACCTGGACGCGGACAATTTTCTTTACATCGTCGATCGCGCAAAAGACATGATCATTACCGGCGGCTTCAACGTCTATTCCGTCGAGGTTGAGAACGCCCTTCAGGCCCACGAAACCATTCAGGATTGTGCCGTCATCGGTTTGCCGGACGAGAAGTGGGGCGAACGCGTTGTCGCCGTGGTGCAGCCGAGAGCAGGACGCACCGTCGATGTCGCCGCGGTATCGGCCTTCGTGAAGCAGCGGGTCGGGAGCGTCAAAACGCCCAAGCAGATTGAAGTCTGGGATGACCTTCCGCGTTCCAAAGTAGGCAAGGTGCTGAAATCCGAGATCCGCGCCAGGATGCTGGCGAACGGGAAGACATGACGACGGATCAGCAAGTACTCGTCGCAGGGGTCGGCATGACCCGCACCAGCAAGATTGGAAAATGGCTCATCGAGCAAGCAGCAATCACGAGTACGCCACCTAAAAGCAGTACCCGTAAAGCCCGCACACATAGGGCAGCCGGACGGCGTATCCTACGTAAGGCCCGCCGTAATACGGGCCGGGGTAATACCACGACCACGACGAACCGTAATTATAGATGCCGCGATTCCACGGCGGGTTCGGAAGCAGATTGTACGGGATGATCGGAGCCACATATTCGCGTGCGCGATAAGCCTCGACGCGGGCCTCGACACGAACTTCCGAAGGCTCCGCGAAAATCGCTCCCAGCCGGCTCTGGGTCGGAAGATCGGCGGCGCTTGCGGTCATCGCGGTGACGGCGGTAGCGAAGACGGACAGCATGATCCGGCGCGACATTTGCGAAGACCCCCGATTGATTCGGAAATCCTAGTCGCGCGGCCGTTAGGAATGGTTAACGCGGCAAGTCCGACTTCGGCTTCGCCAGTCCGAGGCCCGCCACTTGCTCGCGGACGGCTTGTTCCGAGAGCTTTTGCCTCGCCTTCTCTTCGATCAGGAGATTGATCAGCGCCAGCCGTTTTGGCCCGTCGACGGCTTCCGCCAGCAGCCTGTGATAACGATCGTAATCGAATCCCGCTTCCGTTTTGCCCATAGCCCCTGTCCCCAAGGCTTGATCCAGCAACCTATTTCAAGAACTTAATTCCAAGAACCTAATTCCAAGAATTCGATTCCAAGAATTCGATTTCAAGGTCTTGGTTAAA
The DNA here is from genome assembly GCF_900141755.1 of Bradyrhizobium lablabi. Classification (NCBI taxonomy): domain Bacteria; kingdom Pseudomonadati; phylum Pseudomonadota; class Alphaproteobacteria; order Hyphomicrobiales; family Nitrobacteraceae; genus Bradyrhizobium; species Bradyrhizobium lablabi. Next base: position 7,638,169 of record NZ_LT670844.1, read on the forward strand.
AGGCAAATTCCACCCGTTGTGATTGTCTCGCAACCGGCATCAAGGGCACAAGGCCCCGGACGCGGCTTTCCCCTGGTTTCTGCATCCGTTCCGCTATCGGGCGCTTGATGCCGTGCGGTAGCATCGTGCTCCCGGGTCAGTTGCAGGGTGTAGCCGGATGGCAGAGCGGGGCGGGGCCAGGACGCGCGGGGTTGCAGGAACCTGGCCGCCGCGCGGAATCGCGCCCGCGGCCGGCATCGCGCCTTCGGGTTTTGCCATCTGGCCGTCGTTTGCCGCGCGCCTGCGCGAATGGATCGCGGCCGAGGCGGGGGCCGGCCGGCTGTTGCCCTGGGTTCCCATCGCTTTCGGCACGGGAATCGCGTTCTATTTCACCGCCGATCATGAGCCGGTGGCCTGGGTCACCGCCGCTGCCGCAATCGGGCTTTGCCTCGCCGCGTACCTCGCGCGGCGGAAGAAGCTGTTTGCCGCTGCCGTGATGATCGCCGCGATGTCAGCGGGCTTTGCGGCGGCGACGTGGAAAACCGCGCGCATCGCCCATGGCGTGCTGGCGCGGCCGATGTTTGGCGTGTCGCTGTCGGGTTTTGTCGAGACCCGCGACATCCGCGAGCGCACCGACCGTTTTGTGTTGCGCGTCACGCAGATGGAAAGTCAGCGTTCGCAGATGAAGCTCGAGCGGGTTCGCCTCTCGGTGCGCAAGGGCACCGCGCCCGAGGTCGGCAGTTTTGTGGAGTTGAAGGCGCGGCTGCAGCCGCCGCTCTCCCCATTACGGCCGGGCAGCTACGATTTCGGCCGCGACATGTACTTTCAAGGCATCGGCGCGTCCGGTTTTGTCACGGGTGCGATCAAGACCGTTGAGCCGCCCGTGAGCGGCGGGCTGGCGCTGCGCTATGCCGCGTTCATGCAGGGCTTGCGCGATGCGATCGATGCGCGGATCCGGACCACGCTCGATGGCGACAAGCGCGCCATTGCGACCGCGCTTCTGACCGGCCGCCGCGACGCCATCACCACGCCGGTCAATGATGCGATGTTCATCTCAGGACTTGGTCACGTCCTCTCGATCTCCGGCTATCACATGGCGGTGGTCGCGGGCGTGGTGTTCTTCGCGATCCGTGCGCTGCTGGCGCTGATCCCGGCTTTGACCACGGGCTTTCCGATCAAGAAATGGGCCGCCGCCGCAGCACTCGCCGCGGCGGCGTTTTATCTGTTGCTGTCGGGTGCTGAGGTCGCCACGCAACGCTCGTTCTTCATGACGGCGGTGGTGCTCATCGCGGTCATGGTCGACCGCCGCGCGGTGACATTCCGCACGCTCGCGGTCGCCGCGATGATCGTGCTGGCGCTTGCGCCGGAGGCGCTGGTGCATCCGAGCTTTCAGATGTCTTTTGCGGCAACGCTCGGCCTCGTGGCGCTGGTGCAAATCGGCATGCCGCGTTTGTTTGCCTCGCCCGACAATTCGGCGACGGCAAAAGTGGCGCTATGGGGCGGCCGCGAGATCATGACGCTGGCGCTGGCCTCGCTGGTGGCGGGGTTTGCGACCACGCCCTATGCCGCCTTTCATTTCCACCGCGTCACGCCCTATGGCGTGCTCGCCAATCTCGCGGCGATGCCGGTAGTTTCAGCCGTGGTGATGCCGGCGGGCATGCTTGGCCTGCTCGCGATGCCGTTCGGCCTCGACGGTGTGTTCTGGTGGCTGATGGGCGTCGGCATCGACTGGATGATCGTGGTGACGGAGTGGGTCGCTCGCCTGCCGGGCGCGATCGGCCGCATGGCGGCGTTCGGGACCGGGCCCATGATCGCGGCGAGCGCGGGGATCATCCTGCTCGGGCTGTTGCGGACGCCGCTGCGCTGGTCGGGTGCGGCCGTGCTGGTGCTCGCCACGGTGTGGGCGCTCGCCGTGCCGCAGCCGGATATCCTGATTTCCGGCGACGGCCACAATGTCGGCGTCCGCGGCAAAGACGGCCGGCTGCATCTGATGCGGACCGGAAAGGACACGTTCTTAATGAAGGAATGGCTCGCCGCCGATGCCGACGAGCGGCAGCCTGTCGATGCTTCCCTGGCAGAGGGCGTCTCCTGCGATGATTCAGGCTGCGTGGCGCAGCTCGCCGATGGCGGTTTTGTCGCGCTGTCGCTCAAGCCCGAGGGGCTCGCCGACGACTGCGCCCGCGCTACGCTCTTGGTGGCCGCGCGGCAAACGCCGCCGGCGTGCGCGTCCCTCGTGATCGACCGCGATCGCTTGCAGCGACAAGGCACCATCGCGCTCCGACGGACCGGAGCCGGATTTGCGGTCGAGGCGGTGAGGCCGAAGGGTTATGACCGGCCGTGGTCGCCCGCGGTCGCAGGCGATAGCGAGACCGAGGCGGCGCTCGTTCGTCCCGCGGCTGTGCCGAAGGCCGTGGACGCGACGCCGGCGGAGGCCGATCAGCAGGGGGAGGAGTGAGGTGGACACGTCTCTTCTCCTCATCCTGAGGAGCGGCCTCTTGGCCGCGTCTCGAAGGATTAGGCCCGCACTGGGGCCTCATGGTTCGAGACGGCGCAAGGGCGCCTCCTCACCATGAGGAGAGAGGAAGTTCAATACTTCCGATAAAGCCCGATCAGCTTGCCCTGAATCTTGACCCGGTTGGGCGGCAGGATGCGGACCTCATAGGAGGTGTTGGCGGGCTCGAGCGCGATCGAGGCGCCGCGGCGGCGGAAGCGTTTTAGGGTGGCTTCCTCGTCGTCGATCAGCGCCACCACGATGTCACCGGTCTCGGCCGTCTCGTTGCGCTGGATCAGCGCCATGTCGCCGTCGAGGATGCCGGCATCGACCATGGAATCGCCGCGCACTTCGAGCGCGTAATGCTCGCCGGAGCCGAGCATGTCCGGCGGCACGCTGATGGTGTGGCTTCTGGTCTGCAGCGCCTCGATCGGCGTACCGGCGGCGATCCGGCCCATCACGGGGACCGCGACCGGACGGCTGCCATCATCATCCGCGCCGACGCTCGAAGAGCGCACCTTGCCGAGCGTGCCTTCGATGACCGAGGGCGTAAAGCCGCGGCGGCTGTTGCCGTTACCGGCGGCCGAAAGCTCCGGCAGCTTGATGACCTCGATGGCGCGGGCGCGGTTAGGCAGGCGGCGGATAAAGCCGCGTTCTTCCAGCGCGGTGATCAGGCGATGGATGCCGGACTTCGAGCGCAGATCGAGCGCGTCCTTCATCTCGTCAAAGGAAGGCGGGACGCCTGATTCCTTCAGGCGTTCGCTGATGAATCGCAGGAGTTCATATTGTTTGCGCGTGAGCATCTCGAGCGTTCCTCAGTTTGATCATGTTGATTGATTCCGAGACGTCTCTAGGAAAGACCCTTGGCGAAACACGAAGGGGAGCCAGCTCCCATTTGTAGACACCAAGACTCGAAACAAATCATGAACGGACACTATATGTTCCATATGTGTTCCGCAACCACTTAATTAATCGTCAACGAGGCAGCTTTTGTCGGAACCGCGGCCCTGAGACGTCAGTCCGGAAGCCGCAGGATGTCGCAAGCCGAGCCCGCTTTAGCTGCGGGCGCAAACGGCGGACGTATCACAAGTGCCCGTGCCGCAGCGAGATTCGCAAGCAGCGAAGAATCCTGATGGTTGACCGGCGTGGCGATCAGTTTGCCGTCGTCGCGCACCTCAAGCCGTGCGCGCAGATAGTCTTCGCGCTGGTCGTTGGCGACGACGTCGCGTCCGAGCAACGCGGTTTCTCGCGCGTGGTGGATGTCGGCGCGGCCCGACAATGTGCGAATCAGCGGCACCAGGAACAGGAACGCGCAGACATAGGACGAGACGGGATTGCCGGGCAGGCCGATCACCCGCATCGCGCCGAGTCGTCCGTGCATCATCGGCTTGCCCGGCCGCATCGCGATCCGCCAGAAGGCCATCGTGACGCCTTCGGCCTCCAGCGACCGCTTGACGAGGTCGTGGTCGCCGACCGACGCGCCGCCGGTGGTGATGAGAATGTCGGCGCCAGCCTCGCGGGCGCGGCGGATGCCTTGCGTGGTGGCCTCCACGGTATCGGCGGCAATGCCGAGGTCGACGGTCTCGGCACCCTCGGCGCGCGCCAGCGCCCGCAGTGCATAGCCGTTGGAATAGACGATCTGGCCCGGGCCGGGGGTCTGGCCCGGCATCACCAGTTCATCTCCGGTCGCGAGCAGGGCGACCTTCGGCCGGCGGCGCACGGCGAGGGTCGGGTAGTTCATGCCGGCGGCGAGCGAGAGATCGCGGTCGGCGAGACGCGTCCCCTTGGCCAGCAGCACATCGCCCTTTTTGAAGTCGATGCCGGCGGGGCGGATATGCCGTCCAGCGACCGCGGCTTCCGTGATCGTGATGCCGCCATCCTCGGCGACCGTATCTTCCTGGATCACGACGGCATCGGCGCCGTCGGGGATCACGCCGCCGGTGAAAATCCGCACCGCCTCTCCCTTACCGACCGTTCTTTCGAACGGCCGGCCGGCCGCGACCTCGCCGGTGACCTTGAGCCGCGCGGCGACCGCAGACGCATCGGCCGACCTCACCGCATAGCCGTCCATCGCCGACATCGCCTGCGGCGGCTGGGTGCGCAGCGCCGCGACGTCGCGCGCGAGCACGCGATGATGGGCCGCGTCGAGCGCGACCATTTCCTCAAGGAGCGGCTCGGCGCCCGCGAGCACCGCCGCTAGCGCCTCAGTGACCGGCATCAATGCCACGGTATCACTCCCTAAATCCCAAGCGCGGCCAGCGCCCGGGCGACGTCATCGGACGACGTCACCTGAACCGCCGTCAAGCCCCGCGCCCGCGCCCCTTCGACGTTCTCGGCGAGATCATCGAAGAACAGGATGCGCGAGGCAGGAACGCCGATCGCGTTGACCACATGATCATAGGCCGCCGCATCCGGTTTCCGAAGCCCGATCGTGGATGACAAGAATATTTTACGGAAATGGCCGAGCAGGCCGGCGTATTTTACCGAGAAATATTCGACATGGGCATTGTTGGTATTGGAGAACACGTAGAGCGGCAGGTGTTTTGCCGCGCGCGCCAAAAGCGGTGCGATGCCGGGCATTTCGCCGGCAAAGATCGCGTTCCAGCCTTCCAGGAACTCCGCATCCGACAGTTTTATGCCGAGTGCTGCGCGCAAGGTTTCAAAATAGGCGGCGTCGCTGATCTTGCCGACCTCATGACGCCGATAGGCCTCGGCCCGAACGAAGCGTTTGACGATATCCTCAGGTTCGCAGCCGGCATGACCGGCCCAGCAGCTAATCGCCTTGCCGAAATCGATATCGAGCACGACGCGGCCGAGATCGAACAACAGCGCGTCGGCGGAGCCGGGAGAGAGTGGGGGGTGGGTCATTGGCGGTCGCATACAGAAAAGGAAGCGTATTGGCCGTCAATACCGATACGGCTCGATCTCCAGCAACGGAAACGCGCTGAACACGCTCGGCAAATTGGTCGGGCTCGCCGCGTGCAGATAGGATTTGTCGAGCTCGGCGAACGAGGTGAGGCCGAGTAGCCCGAGGCACCGGATCACTTCGTCCTCGAGCAATTCTAGCATCCGCACGATCCCGGCTTCGCCCTTGGCCGCGAGCGCCCAGCATTGCAGGCGCCCGATGCCGACGAGGTCGGCGCCGGAGGCGATCGCTTTCACGATATCGGTGCCGCGGCAGAACGAGCCGTCGACCATGATCTTCGCGCGACCGGCGACGGCGGCCACGACCTCGGGCAGCACCTGCATGGCGCCGCGACCGTGATCGAGCTGGCGGCCGCCGTGGTTGGAGACGTAGATCCAGTCGACGCCGTGATCGAGCGCGATCGCGGCATCCTCTGCCGTGGCGATGCCCTTGATCACCAGCGGTATCTTGAATTTGTCTTTTATCAATTTCACCGTGCGCCACTCGAGTCCCTTTTGAAAATCGCCACCGGTGGCGCGGACGCGGCTGGCGCGGACATAGCGTTTGGCGATGTCGCGCTCACGCCGGCTGTAATGGGCGGTATCGACGGTGAGACAGAACGCGGAATAGCCGCATGCGGTCGCGCGGTTGACGCAATCTTCGACATAGGCGTCGCCGCCGCGGACATAGAGCTGATACATTCTCAGAGCATCCGGCGCGGCCTCGGCGGTCTTCTCCAGGCCGGGCTCGGAGACCGAACTCAGCATATGGGCCGCGCCGAAGCTGCCGACCCCGCGCGCGACGCTCGCAGCCGCCCCGGGATCGAATAATTCGAGGGCGCCGACCGGCGCCAGCACCACCGGCAAGCGCAATTTGCGGCCGAACAATTCGACCGACGGATCGACCTTGGTGACATTGCGCAAGACCCGCGGCCGGAACGCGATCTCGTCGAGCGCCATGCGGTTGCGCCGCATCGTGGTCTCGGTCTCGGCGGCGCCGACGATATAGTCCCAGCAATTCTGGTTGAGGTTGGCGCGCGCCTTGCGCACGAATTCGTGTAGGTTCTGGAACTCTTCGCCGCTGGCGCCGAGCTCGACCGCCGGTGGGATGCGGGTCGCTTCGTTCATCAAATCCTCCCCTTCGAATGCCTTGCCTTTGTCATCGCCTATCGCGTCCTGCGCTTCCGCGCCATCCCGAAATTTGCCATGGCAGGTATCGGCGGGGCGGGAGCCCACCACCCATGTCGTCCCGGCCTTGAGCCGGGACCCATCGGTTTCAGTTGTTAGAAAGCCGTCTGGCCCCAGCGCTACATTGAGGAGCCGCGGCGCCGCGATGAGCGCAATTGCGCTCACGCTGGGGTCCCGGCTCAAGCCCGGGACGGCACCGGAGCTATTGCAGCGCCCACATGCTGTCACCGTAATTCTGATATAGTCAGCAGCGTCACGTGCAATTCGACGACGACGAATATCAGCAATCGGCGAGGGCATCATGAATTTTGTCACCGTTAAGAACGGGCCGATCGATCTCAACGTGGCCATCGAAGGTCGCGGCCCCTTGATCCTCTGCGTTCATGGCTTTCCCGAACTCTGGTATTCGTGGCGCCACCAGATCGCTCATTTTTCAGAGCTTGGATACCAGGTGGCGGCGCTCGACGTGCGCGGCTATGGCGGTAGCTCCAAGCCGCGCGAGATCGCGGCATATTCAATTCGCAATCTGGCGTCGGATGTTGCGGCCGCGATCGATCAACTCGGTGGTGGAACGGCCATCCTCTTCGGCCACGATTGGGGCGCGCCAATTGTGTGGAATACGGCACTCCTCCACCCAGGCAAAGTGAGAGCAGTCGCAGGGTTAAGTGTTCCATACGTTCCGAGGGGAGCCGCGCCGTTTATCGAAATGGCCAAGGCCTTGTACAAGGACCGCTTTTTCTATCAGCTCTATTTCCAGAAAGAGGGGGTGGCCGAAGCGGAGTTTGAGGCCGACATCCCCACCGGCTTGCGAAAGGCTTATTTTGCTCTCTCAGGCGCGGCGCCCCTCAATAAGTGGCTCGAACATAAGCCTACTGACGCGAAGCTATTGGATGGATTGATCGATCCTCAACCGTTTCCCGATTGGCTCAGCGAGAAGGATTTGCAGGTCTACGCTGAAGCATTTCGAGCGGGTGGCTTTCGCGGTCCGCTCAATCGCTATCGGGCGCTGAACATTGATTTTGAGGAAATGGCGGACTTCGCCGGAAAGCCCGTGACGCCACCGTCATATTTTATCGGCGGCGAGCGTGACGCGGTTCGCGCTTTCGTTCCGGGAACCGATCGGTATGCGAACCCGGGGATGGCCTGCTCCGACTTTCGTGGCTCCGCTATTCTGCCGGGCATCGGTCACTGGGTGCAGCAGGAAGCGCCACGAGAGACCAACGCGGCGCTCGAGGGTTTTTTGAAGGGAATTTAGAAAGACTCAGAGCTCCCGGGCGAGGGGCTGCAAGCCTCCTATATTCGGCTTTCCAATTTCAAAAAACCTGCGACAATCTTATTCGCCTGAAACCTAAAGTCGCTTCCACTGCTTGAAGGAGAATGGCCATGCCGCAATTCGTCATCGAAAGAAACATGCCGGGGGTCGGGAAACTCAGTCAAAATGATCTCAAAGCGGCGTCTCAGGGTTCATGTACAGTCATTCGAAATCTTGGCCCGGAAATTCAGTGGGTGCACAGCTACGTCACCGACGACAAGGTCTACTGTGTCTATCGGGCACCCAGCGAGGATCTCATTCGCAAGCACGCCGAAACCGCTGGTTTCCCAGCGAACAGCATTGCGCGCGTGCGCGCGACCATCGATCCGACGACCGCTGAATAACGCGGCTTGAGGCGGCTGGAAGTAGGGCGGATTAGCGATAGCGTAATCCGCCGTTACGCCGGCCCGAGATGGCGGATTACGCTGACGCTAATCCGCCCTACGTGCTGCCATCACGGTTGGCCATCGCGAACGGGTCGACGGCCCATGCGTTGCCGCCTGCGATGCAACTGTTGAAGGCGGCAAGCCACTGATCGATTGGCATCAGACGTACGCCACCCTTGTCCTCAGGACCGATCGCTTCGCTGACGAACGGCATTCGATCAGCCGGGCGACGCACCACTTGAGCGATATGATTGATACCTCGCGTGCGAGGGAAGTTTGTCTCCCAACCAAAGGTTCCAAGGTTGAGCCCGATGGTTGCGTAATTTGGCAATGTCGCAACCGTGATTTCACAACCAGTAAGAAGGGTTGGCGTGCGAGATTCGATTTCCGACACGATTCGATCAGACCACGCCACGCAGGCGCCGATATCGGCGGCATCGAAGATATCTTTGCCCGCGGCGCTATTCTGCGCTCGCATGGCCTCCGTCAGTAGCACGCCTACCCAGCCCGAGCAGTCGATAACCGGTGGCAGCGCATCAAGCCCCGCAGCCTTGGTGCCCCGGCGATAGCCAACCCGGTCCGTGTATCTCTCGACAAGCTCCCACATGCGCAACTCGGCCGCCGAGAAGTCTGGCATCTGGTTATATCCTGGTGACCCATCCTAATTATATCATCGTTGCCGACCAGGATAAGATGACTTTTCAAATCGAAAGGGAGATCGGCCGATGCCGTCCACACACATTGCGGACCTGCGTGCGCTGCTGGAACGGGAAAAAGGCGTGCTGGTGCCCGGCGCGCCGAACGCGCTGGCCGCGCGGATCATCGCCGATCTCGGCTTCAAGGCGATCTATCTGACCGGCGCGGGCCTGACCAATATGCATCTCGGGCTGCCCGATCTCGGCTTCATGGATCTCACCATGGTCGCCGAGCACACCATGGCCATTCGCGGCGTGGTCGATCTGCCGCTGATCGTCGATGCCGACACTGGATTCGGCAACGCCATCAACGTCACCCACACGGTCCGCTCCCTGGAGCAGGCCGGCGCCAGCGCGATCCAGCTCGAAGACCAGCACGCGCCAAAACGCTGCGGCCATTTCAGCGGCAAGGAATTGATTCCGGCTGAGGAGATGGTGAACAAGATTCGCGCCGCCGTGGACGCCCGCCGCGACGGTCTCGTGATCATCGCGCGGACCGACGCCTGCGCGGTCGAGGGGTTTGAGGCCGCGATCGATCGCGCCAGCCGCTATGTCGAAGCCGGCGCGGACGTGACCTTCGTCGAGGCGGTCAAATCCATCGCCGACCTCAAAGAAGTGCCGAAGCGTCTCGCCGTGCCGCAGCTCTTGAATATGGTGCTCGGCGGCCAGACCCCGATCGTGGACCAGAAGGCCGCCGCCGAAATGGGCTTTAGCATCGTGCTCTACGCCAACGCCGCGCTGCAGGGCGCCGTCCAGGGCATGCAGACCGTGCTGAAGGCGTTGCGTGATGCAGGCCGGCTCGATGAGGCCTCCGTCGCCTCATTCGAGGAACGGCAGCGCCTGGTCGGCAAGCCGGCATATGATGCGATGGAAGCGCGATACGCGACGGCGTCGCATCGCTACTAGAGCGTGATGACTTTAGGTTGAGACACAGCGGTGACTTCTCCCTCGCCCCGCTCTTGCGGGGAGAGGGTTGGGGTGAGGGGCCGTTTCCGCGAATGCTGAAGCACAACGTACGCGGAGAATCCCCCTCACCAGGATCGCTGCGCGACATAGCCGAAGCTTCGCTTCGGCGTCCTTCTTATCTAAGGACGGCCGCCGTAGGCGGCCTATGCCTCTCCCCGCAGGCGGGGCGAGGTGATCGAACTTGCGCAGGCGACGATTCAACCTAAAGTTATCACGCTCTAGAAAACCGTCATTGCGAGCCAACGGGTCGGCAGGGTGTCGGCGTGCGCCGCGTTCAGCGCGCCGGTTAGAATCAAGATAGTGCCAATGATCGTGCGTTTCATTTGATTTCTCCTTGTCGCGCAAGTTCATCAGCGCAGTCATCGGTCGCGATGGCGCAGGCAAGGGGTTCGAACGCGGGCGATTACAAATTGGACAGGAAACCGCATGACCCCGGCTTTGTCGCCGCGATGCGATCCACCCGCGCCCTTGCGACCCGCCTCTGAAGCCAGCTCATGGTCCTGTGAAAAAGGTCGTTTTTCATCGGGCACGCTTTGGCCGCCCTTACGTGCGAGTTGCCGTTTGTCGGGGTGAACCCAACGCGCCAATTGTTTAGCTGGTTGGTGGAAAAAAGCTTGATGAAGATCAACGCGGCAATGCGATTCACGGCCCTAAGATTTCACGCAAGCGACTGTGAAGCCGTGGGCGGCATCATGAAGCGCACCCGACCAAGAACCAAGTCATTTGAAGACCGAATAGCCGAGCATGGCCGGAAGCTGAAAGAAGAGGCTAACCTGCTGCCGCCCGGCAAAGAGCGTGACGAGTTGGTGGAGAGGGTGAGACAAACCGAAATGGCTACTCGCGTTACCGAATGGCTCGGGTCAGGCGGAGTGCGGTCGTCCAAATAGTTTGCCCGACGGGCAAATCAGCAAATTTGTGTCCAGCCCCCTTTGCAAAAATATTCCGCTTCGCGTCCAACCCAAATCACTTTTAAAATAATCGCCGTCTCGTCCCACTCGAGGGGCGCTTCGCGGTCGTCACGAACGCGGGATGGGATGCGGTGGACGCTGATAGTGCCATTGACGAACGGCACGAAGGCGGACGGCGAAGTCGTGTGGTCCTGACACCCCGACGCTGGTGTCAAGTTGGCGGAAGTAATTCCGCCGATGACGGTGGCAAAAGAGCCCGGTCACCGGGGAGAGCACGAAGTAAGCCGTTAAAACCATTGCGTGCGGGAATGCCGGGTTGTTCCGGTGGACCTGTGGTGACTAACGCGCGTGATTACTACACTACACGCGCGGCTGCGGGTGCATCGGCACCCGGCATTCCCCACGCCCTCTAAGGGGCGGAGAATTCTTTCAAGACTCGGACGCATTGCGCCGCGGGAATGCGAAGTTGTATCCAACCGTCATTGCGAGGAGCCAACGGGTCGCGCGAACGCGCGCCCGATGACAGGCTCCGCGACGAAGCAATCCAGCTTCGTTGTTCTCGGCACCGAAGCTGGATTGCTTCGCTAGTAATGACGATCGGCCAAGAACCGCGAAGCCGGGCGATCCCTATCCCCGTGGGCCAGCATTCCGAATCCCCCTCTCGATTACAAAATGGACAGGAAACCCGTATGATTCCGGCTTTGCCGCCACGGGGGCCGCGTATATCCTCTGCCTATTCGGCGGGAACCGCGATGCCGGGATTTTGATACCGGACGCCGGACCACGAAATAGCGGAAATGGTAATGTCTGACATGCTGCTGTTTTCACCGCTGACCATCCGGGATGTCGAGCTGCGTAACCGCATCGTGGTGCCGCCGATGCATCAATATTCCGCGGTGAAGGGATTTCCGACCGACTGGCATCTGATGAACGCGGGAAAATTCGCCGCCGGCGGCGCGGGCCTCGTGGTGGTCGAGTCGACAAAAGTCGAGCGGCGCGGCTGCGGCACGGTCGGCGATCTCGGCATCTGGGACGACGCTTTTATCGAGCCGCTGTCGCGTCTCGCAAAATTCATCAAGCAGCAAAACGCGGTCGCGGGAATCCAGCTCGGTCATTCCGGCCGCAAGGCGCGGGCGCGGCGGCCGTGGGAAGGCGACGGGCCGTTGCCGCGAACGAGCGAGATCGATGACTGGGAGGCCTGGTCGCCGGTCGCGCCGAGCGCGATCGCGCATAGCGACAAGTGGCCGGTGCCGAAGGCGCTCGAACGCTCCGAGGTGAAAGACCTCGTGCAAGCCTGGGGCAATGCCGCGCGGCGCGCCCATCAAGCGGGTTTTGAAGTGCTGGAGCTGCATGGCGCGCACGGTTATCTCGTGCACGAGTTTTTGTCGGAACGCTCCAACCAACGCGCGGACGAATATGGCGGCTCCGAAGCGAACCGGATGCGCTTTGTGATTGAGATCGCCGAAGCCGTGCGCACCCATTGGCCCGATAACAAGCCGCTGTTCGTAAGGCTGTCGGTGGAAGACAATGCGGGGTGGGGACCCGAACAGAGCGCGCGGCTCGCGAAAATTCTCAAGACAAAAGGCGTCGACGTGATCGATTGCTCGTCGGGCGGCATCACCGAAGCGGCGCCGATCCTGGGCAAGGAGATAAAATACAATTACCAGGTGCCGCTTTCGGAATATGTCCGCCGCCACGCCGATATCATGACCATGGCGGTCGGCCTCATCATCCACGGCGATCAGGCCGAGCAGATTTTGCGGGACAAGCAGGCCGATCTGATCGCGGTCGGCCGCGAGATCCTCAACAATCCGAACTGGCCGATGGACGCCGCGCTGAAACTCGGCGTCGAGGGCCCGTTCCGCAATGTCCCGCCGCAATTCGGCTATTGGCTGGGCACCCGCGCCAAACGCGGGTTCGGCACCATGCCGTCGACCTGGCAAAACGGCCTCCAAGACGGCCTCCAAGACGGCCTCAATGAAAACAGAAAGCTATTGTGAGTATCTCCAGCGAGTACCACATCAAAAACAGCAAGCTGCCGACTTAACCGCCCACTTTCGGGCCACACTTAACAAGCGAGAAGGTTCGCCAACAATGCGCAAGAATGCCCTGTTTTTCCTCGGTGCGGCGTCAGGTATCTGTCTAACCCTTCTCGTCACCGGGCCGCAGGGCGCGCAATGGGTCGCCGCCGCCAAGGCTGCCGCCGGCGCCGATACCTACTCCCAGCTCAATCTGTTCGGCGAGGTGTTCGAGCGGATCAAGAGCGACTACGTCGAAAAGCCCGAGGACAACAAGCTGATCGAAGGCGCGATCGACGGCATGGTCACCTCCCTCGATCCGCATTCGCGCTACATGAACGACAAGGCCTGGCGCGACATGCAGGAGACCACCCAGGGCGAGTTCGGCGGACTCGGCATCGAGGTCACGATGGAGGACGGCCTGATCAAGGTGGTGGCGCCGATGGACGATACGCCGGCGAAAAAGGCCGGCATCCTCTCGGGCGATCTGGTCACCCAGATCGACGATGACGTGGTGCAGGGGCTCTCGCTCGAGCAGGCCGTGAACAAGATGAAGGGTCCGGTCGATACCAAGACCCGGCTCAAGATCATACGCAAGGGCGTGGACAACCCGATCGACGTCACCATCGTGCGCGAGATCATTCGGGTGCGCCCGATCAGTTATCACACCGACGGCGGCGACATCGGCTATATCCGGATCTCCTCGTTCAACGAACAGACCACCGATGGCTTGAAGAAGGCGATCGCCGACATCGCCAAGGAAATCCCGCAGGACAAACTGGCCGGCTATGTCGTCGACCTCCGCAACAATCCCGGCGGCTTGCTCGATCAGGCGGTTTCGGTATCGTCTGCCTTCATGGCGCGCGGCGAGGTGGTCTCGACACGGGGGCGGACGCCCGAGGAAACCCAGCGCTTCACCGCGCGCGGCGGCGATCTCACCAAGGGCAAGCCGCTGGTGGTCTTGATCAATGGCGGATCGGCGTCGGCTTCCGAGATCGTCGCCGGCGCGCTGCACGACCACAAGCGCGCCACCCTGATCGGCACCCGCTCGTTCGGCAAGGGCTCGGTGCAGACCATCATCCCGCTCGGTACCGGCAATGGCGCATTGGCGCTGACCACGGCGCGCTACTTCACGCCGTCAGGCCATTCGATCCAGGCGCTGGGCGTCAAGCCCGACATCGAGGTGCTGCAGGAAGTGCCCGACGAATTGAAGGGCCGTCCCGAGCTGAAGGGAGAGGCCTCGATGCGCGGCCATCTGTCCGCCGAGGGCGCCGAGCAGACCGGATCGCAATCCTATGTTCCGCCGGATGAGAAGAACGACAAGGCGCTGAGTGCGGCCTACAATTTGTTGCGCGGCGTCACCGTCAACGCGGATGTCCGGCCATCGCCGAAGGCGGCGGTGCCGAATTAGAGCGTTTTCGAGCGAAGTGGATGCCGGTTCGCGTGAAGAAAACGCGTCAAACAAAAAAATAAAGCCCGATCGGTTCAGTACCGATCAGGCTTTAAGCCTTAGCGGCGGCTGGAGTTCGCCGTCGCTTTCGCGCGGGATTGAGGGGAACGGCCGCCGGCCGTTCGCGGTGCGCGGTGCGCGAACAGCAATTGCCTGACTTCGATGGCCGGTTTTGCCGCGCTGAACAGGTAACCCTGCATCTCCGAGCAGCCGAGCTCGCGCAGCAGTTCCTGTTGCTGCTCGGTCTCGACGCCCTCCGCGGTCGTGGTCATGTGGCGTTCGGCGGCGATGTTGACCACCGCCCGCACGATGCCGGAGGAGCCGCCGGGCTCGGCGATATCGTTGACAAAGCAGCGGTCGATCTTGATCTTGTCGAACGGAAAGCGCTGCAGATAGCTCAGCGAGGAATAGCCGGTGCCGAAATCGTCGAGCGCGATCCGCACTCCGATGGCGCGAAGTTGATGCAGGATGGCGAGCGCCGCCTCGTCGTCGCGGATCAAGACCGCCTCGGTGATCTCGAGCTCGAGCCGGTTTGCCGGCAGGCCCGACGCCGCAAGGGCTGCGACGATCTTCAGCGCCAGCGTGCCGCTGCGAAATTGCACCGGCGACACGTTGACCGCGAGCCTGGTGTCGTCGGGCCACCTCGCGGCCTCTTCGCAGGCCGTGGTCAGCACCCACTCGCCGAGTGCGTTGATCAGACCGGTCTCCTCCGCAATCGGCACGAATTCGGCGGGCGATATCATGCCGCGCTCCGGGTGCCGCCAGCGCACCAGCGCTTCGCAGCCGGTGATGCCGTTGTCGGCGAGGCTGACGCAGGGCTGGTAGTGGACCTCGAGCGCGCCCTCGGCGATCGCCTGGCGCAAATCCACTTCCAGCTTGCGGCGGGCCTTGACCTGTGCGTCCATCTCGGGCGCGAAGAAGCGATAGGTCCGCCGTCCGGCCGATTTGGCGGCGTACATCGCCAGATCCGCATTTTTCAGAATCTGGTCGAGGTCCGCGCCGTGCTGTGGAGCAAGCGCAATGCCGATCGAGGCATCGGTCGTCAAATGATGACCGAGGCAGTCATAGGGCTTACGGATCACCTCGAAGACCCTGGTCACGAGATCGGTGACATCGCGCTCCGTTTTCACCGCGGTCTGGACGATGGCGAACTCGTCGCCACCGAGCCGGGCGACGAAATTGGCGGCTCCGACGCAGCGGCAGAGGCTCTCGGCCACCGATTTCAGCAATTCATCGCCGATCAAATGACCGAGCGAATCGTTGACGCTCTTGAATTCGTCGATGTCGATATAAAACACCGCGAGCTGCTGGCGAGGGGCGATGCGATCCAGCTCGAACTGCAGCCGCTCGTGGAACAGAGCGCGGTTGGGCAGGTCGGTCAGCGCATCGTAATGGGCGAGGTGGGTGATCTGCTGTTCGGCGCGCCGGCGCTCGGTGATGTCCTCGTGGGTGGCGACCCAGCCGCCGTCCGCCAGCGGTTCGTTCACGATCTGGATCGAACGTCCGTCGGGGGGCTGGATGATGTTGACGTTTCGCTTCGAGATGTCCCGCAAGGTGGCGGCGTAGTATTCGTCGTCGTCACCGACGAACGATCCGGTGGCTTTGCGATGGGCGATAATCTCGCGGAAACTGCAGCCCGGTTTCACGACCTCGGTCGACAGGCCGTACATCTCGATATAGCGCTTGTTGCAGATAACGAGCCGCTCCGAGGCGTCGAACAGCAACAGGCCTTGCGTCATATTGTTGACGGCGGTGTCGAGGCGCTGCTTTTCCTGCGTCAGCCGTTGCTGCGACGCGCGATGCTGCTGCGACAATTTGCGGATCACGAGAAACAGCATCACCGTGATCACCAGCACCGAGAGCCCGGCGACCGCGACCAGAAATCTGATTTCCTCGCGCCAATCGGCGAGCGCCGCCGATACCGTGGTGCTCGCGATCATCACAATCGGAAAATTGGTCAATGTGTGAGACGCCGCCAGCCGCTCCAGTCCATCGATCGGACTGGTCAGGCGCAAGGAGTCATGGTCCTTGTTGAGCAATCTCTGTTGTATCAAGTCGGCTGTCTTGAGCTTGTGGCCGATCATCTCGTCGGCATGAGGATAGCGCGCCAGCAACGTGCCGTCGCTGTGCTGCATGGTGATCGACGCATCTTTCCCGAGCGCTACGGATGCGAAGAATCTTTCGAAATGCGCCGGCGCGATCGCACGCGTGACGACGCCCAGGAACTGACCTTTCGGCCCGGTCACCCTGAGAGCAATGACGGTGACCCAGGTCCTGGTGAAACGTCCTTGCACCAGTTCGACCTGGGCGGGCGTCGCCGCCGATCCCGTCTCGAGAGTCTTGAAGAACGCGCGATCGACGATATTGACGTCCGGAACCGGCCAGATTTCCGACGAGTTGATCAGCAGCCCGTCCGAATCGAACACGTTGACGCCGGCGACGTCGGCATAGGCGCCGACCTTGGCGCGCAGCGCTTCGTGCCAGTCCAGCGTCGAAATCTGTCCGCGGAAGCTGTCCGGCGAGGCGACGCCGGTGCGCTCGATTTGCGCGACGACGTCTCTTTGCATGACGGTGAAGTCCGCGAGCTGGTGGTCGAAATGACGGGCCAGCAGCAGCACGGTGTTTTCCAGCTCGCGCTCGTGACTGGCCAGCGCGCGCTCGCGAAAATTATCGGCCATCATGGTCGTGCCGATCATGATCGCCGCGATCAGCAATGCGCCGCCAACGACGAGCCAGCGGATCGCCCCACTCCGAACGGACGCTTTGATGTTGAAGGAGGCGGTGCCGGTTGCCGTCATCGGTATTGATTGCTGCCAAGGCATTGACGCCGGAAGCAGTTTCTCTCCCCCAGCCCAAGAGATAACTACTGCGCCGGAATGGAAGTGAGGTTAGGAATCGAGGTTAAGGGAGGGTTAACCGGTCCCTTGGTGCGGCGCTCGATGTCGCCGCGACGATGGCCGCGGCGACGATGTTGGCAGCGGCGCTAACGAGGATCGGGAGCGTGTAACTGTGGCTGAGGTCAAAGGCGAAGCCTGCGGCGCTCGGGCCGATCAGGGTGCCGAACGCCACGCTGGTGTAGAGTATTCCGATGAGGCCAGAGACATTGCGGCCGCCGAAATAGTCCATCACGACACTGGGAAGCACCGCGACCCAGCCGCCGTAGAACACTCCGTAGACGAAGGCGAAGGCGGCGAGCGAGGTAAGGTCGGTCGCGAACACCCAAATGGCCAGCGCAAACGCCATGCCGATGAACATCAACAACAGCGAAAGCCGGCGGCCAATCCGGTCGGCGAGGCCGCCGAGAAAGAAACGTCCGGCGGTAGAGCCTATGCCGATCACGCCGAGCAGCAACACGGCCGAGGCGGGGGCTATGCCGTGATCTTGCGCATAGGGTACGAGATGAACGAACGGCACGAACACTCCGAACGCGCAGATCAGGCAGGCGGCATACAGGCTGATAAAGCGCGGTGAGCGGATCGCCGCGCGCACCGACGCGCCTTCCACCAGGGCCGGCTGCGCGCCCGGTCGCGGTGGATCGCCGTCGGGACCGAGGCCGCGGCGGCGCGGGTCGTTCTCAATCAGGAGCGCAAGCCCGCCACCGACGCCGGCGGCGAGCGCCCCGAGCGCGAGATAAGCGCCGCGCCACCCCAATGTCGCGATCAAGAGGGAAGCCAGCGGCGGCATCACCAGCGTGCCGATGCCGATGCCGCTCACGGCAAGACCGGAGGCAAAGCCGCGGCGCCGGACGAACCATCGCTGCACCGCGCCGATCGCGGGCACATAGGCGCAGCCGACGCCTAGTCCGACACCCAGTCCGTAGGCCGCGTAGACCTCCGGCAGGCTGCGAGCCGCGCTCGCGGCTGCGAGCCCGAGGCCGGTCAGGAGCATGCCGGCGACGGCAAGCCGGCGCGAGCCAAAGCGGTCGGCGAGCGGGCCGCTGACGACCCCGAGGCCGAAATAGAGGAAACCGGCGAGCGAGAACACCAGCGATACCGAACCGCGCGAGGCGCCGAAATCGCGCTGCAGCGGTTCGACAAAGGCACTGAATGTGTAGGCAGAGCCGAAGCCCACAAAAGTGACCGCAAACGCGGCCAAGACGACGAACCAGCCGTAGAAAGTGCCCGGATGGCGCGATGCGGCCTCGCTGGTCATGACGTCCTCCATCGACTGTTCTTTGCAACACCAGTATAAAATCTATACAGGTGTTTCTTGCTGTCAACCAGTAAATGTGTTTTACTGGTGTCTGAGATGTCGAAGGAGTCGAAAAAATTCAAGGTTCCGGACGAGCTGGCAAATCTCTATGATTTCGCCAATTCGCTCGATGTCAGGCATTTCACGCATCATGGCGTGGCGCATCTGCAGGGCGACGAACTGGCCGGTCCGCGCCAGCTTGGCGCCTGGATGGCGCGGCGGGGGCTATTGTGGACAGGCGCCAAAATTATGCCCGCGATGTTCGACGTCGCGTTGCAACTGCGCGGCAGCGTGCGCGACTATCTGCAATGCGATCCCGCTGAACGGCGCCGGAACAAGGATGCCATTCGATCGCTGAACGATGCGCTAAAACTGTTTCCGCTCGCGGTGGAAGCGCGGCGCGATGGCGGCATGGTGCTACGGCCTGCGCGCCGCGATGCGCTGGCGGGGCTGTCGGCGATATCCGCCGAGCTTTACGACGGTTCCATCACGGGAACCCTGGATCGGCTGAAGATGTGCGCGGCCGAAGAATGCCGCCGTGTGTTCTTTGATCGCTCGAAGCCGGCGACGCGGCGGTGGTGCATGTCGACGCTGTGCGGCAACCGGATCAAGACCCGAGCCTATCGCGAGCGCCAGCGCGCTGCCGGCTAAAATCTCAGGCGGCAGCCTTTGCCGGCATTCGCAAGCTCTCGATCGCTACTGCGGGCGTGCCGAGGAGGAAACCGAGCGATGGGTCCTCGACCGTTTGCCGGCAACGCCGACGGTCTCCCCGGATGACCACGCCTGACTATTTTGCGCGGCGTTGCGACGATAATTCGGATCGCTATAGGGGTTGCCAGGGCCCTTGTTCTGGCAGTTCGCATTAGGGTAGTAGAACGCGCAATAAGCGGGCTCGGACATCGCCTGCTGGGCCAGCACTGGCGCTGAAAGCGTGGTCGCCGAGATGGCCACCGCGCCAATAAGTTTGAAGGTCGGCGTGAGAGTCGACATGGCGTTTTCTCCGCGTTCGATTCTGCGCTGAGAGCACGAACAGAATAACACCGGCGCTGGTGCACTCTTCCATTCGGATTGATCACGCCGCCGTGAGAGCGGAGGCTCCTCAGGCGCGGTAATGCCCGGACTTGCCGCCCTTCTTTTCGACCAGATGGATGCCATCGATGCGGACGCCGCGCTCGACCGCCTTGATCATGTCATAGATCGTGAGGCACGCGACCGCGACCGCGGTCAGCGCCTCCATCTCGACGCCGGTCGGGCCGGTGACTTTCACGCTGGCGCGGACCACGCAGCCGGGCAGTTTCTTGTCGGGCGTGATGTCCAGCGTGACCTTCGACAGCGCGAGCGGATGGCAGAGCGGTATCAGGTCCGAGGTCCGCTTCGCCGCCATGATGCCGGCGAGCCGCGCGGTGCCGAGCACGTCGCCCTTCTTGGCATCGCCGGAGACGATCAATTCGAACGTCGCCTTGCTCATGACGACGCGGCCTTCGGCGACTGCGAGGCGTTCGGTCGCGGGTTTGGCGGACACATCGACCATCCGCGCTTCGCCTTTGGTGTCGATGTGGGTGAGGGCGGGGCCGTCCTGGGAGGCTTTGCGCGCCATGCGTCAGCGCGTTCCCGTCGCCCGCGGCGCATCGCTTCGTGCGAGCAGCGCGCGGGTCGCCGCTGCGACGTCGGCCTGCCGCATCAGGCTTTCGCCGACCAGGAACGTCGACATGCCGAGCCGCTCAAGCCGCGCCAGATCGGCGGGTGTGAAGATGCCGCTCTCGCCGACCATCAGCCGATCCCGGGGGATCAGCGGCGCCAGCGCCTCGCTGGTCGCAAGGGCGGTCTCGAAGGTCCGCAAATTGCGGTTGTTGACGCCGATCATCGGCGAGCGAAGTTTTAGCGCGCGATCGAGCTCGGCATGGTCGTGGATCTCGATCAGCACATCCATGCCATGGGCGATCGCCGTGTCCTCGATATCCTTGGCCGCGCCATCGGCGAGCGCCGCCATGATGATCAGGATGCAGTCGGCGCCGTGGGCGCGGGCCTCGACCACCTGATAGGTGTCGTAGATGAAATCCTTGCGCAGCACCGGCAAATTTGTCGCCGCCCGCGCCGCCACCATGAAATCGAGATGGCCCTGGAACGACGGCGTATCGGTCAGCACCGAAAGACAGGCCGCGCCCCCGGCTTCATAGGCCTTGGCGAGCGCCGGCGGATCGAAGTCGGCGCGAATGAGGCCCTTCGACGGCGAGGCTTTTTTCACCTCGGCGATCAGGGCATATTCGCCCCGGCCGAGCTTGTCGCGGATCGCCCGGACAAAACCACGCGGCGCGGGGGCCGTTTTCGCCAGCGCCTCAACGCTTGCCGGCGGATGAGTGCGCTTGGCGGCAGCGATTTCCTCGCGCTTGTAAGCCTCGATCTTGGTCAGGATGTCGGACATCGCAAAGTGCCTCAGGTCAGCCGTTGGAGACCGCGATCAGGTGCTTCAGCCGCGCGGCCGCAGCCCCTGAGTCGAGCGATTTTGTGCCCATCGCGACACCGTCCTTCAAGCTCTTAGCGCGGCCGGCCACGATCAGCGCGGCCGCGGCGTTCAACAGTGCGACATCGCGAAAGGGGCTCGGCTTGCCATCGAGCACGCCTTGCAGCGCGACCGCATTGGCGTCGGCGTCGCCGCCCTTCAGCGCATCGCCACCGACGCGCGCGAGGCCGGCTTCCTCCGGCGTCACCTCGAAGGTGCTGATATCGCCGTTCTCGAGCGCCGCCACGAAGGTCGGACCGGTGAGGGTGATTTCATCGAGGCCATCGGAGCCATGCACCACCCAGGCCTTTTCGGCGCCGAGATTCTTGAGCACCTGCGCCAGGGGCTGCACCCATTGCCGCGAGAATACACCGACCATCTGCCGTTTCACACCGGCTGGATTGGACAAGGGGCCCAACAGATTGAAGATCGTGCGGGTCGCAAGCTCGACCCGGGTCGGGCCGACATTCTTCATCGCCGGATGGTGCGAGGGCGCGAACATGAAACCGATGCCGGCTTCGTGCACGCAGCGGCCGACATGCTCCGGCTTGATGTCGATCTTGACCCCGAGCGAAGACAGCACGTCGGCTGCGCCCGAGCGCGACGACAGCGCGCGATTGCCGTGCTTGGCGACGGGGACGCCTGCGCCCGCCACGATGAAGGAAGCGCAAGTCGAGACGTTGACCGAGCCGGAACCGTCGCCGCCGGTGCCGACCACGTCGACGGCGTCCGCGGGCGCTTTTACGCGCAACATCTTGCTGCGCATCGCCGATACCGCGCCGGTGATCTCATCGACGGTTTCGCCGCGGACGCGCAACGCCATCAATAGGCCGCCCATCTGCGAGGGCGTGGCCTCGCCCGACATCATGCTGTCGAAGGCGGATGCCGCCTCGTCGCGCGACAGGGTCGCACCGGTCGCGACTTTTCCGATGATAGATTTGAGGTCGTCCATCGCGTGCTTTCAAAATCGAGGCCTCATGGTGCGGAGGCGCTCTTGCGGCGTCTCGAACCATGAGGATGCACATCCTTCGAGACGCGGCCAAGAGGCCGCTCCTCCAGCGATAACGGCGAAGCCGTTACGCAGGGATGAGGGAAGGGTTGTGATGGGCGGCGGACCTTCATGTGATGCTCAATTATTCGCACCCGTCACCTGCGCGAGGGCGGCCTGATTGACCGACGTGCCGATGTCGGATTCGAGCTTGGTGACGTATTGCGCGACCTGTTCGTCGGTCAGCCCGCGCTCCAGCGTCTCCTTTAGCTTCTTCATGTCCTCGGACGCGAGGTCGACCGGCGGCACCGTGATATCGGTGACGCGGAACACGATCCACTCGCTCGCGCCGGATCCCTGGGCTTGCCCAGCGCCGTCCTTGGCGGTGCGGAACGCCGCCGAGACCACGCTGGTCGGCAGGCCGGGCGGCGAGGCGTCACGCCGGAAGCTCGCAGCGGTTTCGACCTTCAACCCGTTAGCCGCCGCTTCGTCGGCGAGCTTGCCGCCCTGGTCGAGCTTCTGAACCATATCGGTGGCCTTGGCCTTCAACCGGCTCATGATCTGGTCGTCCCGCCATCTCGTCTCGACCTGGTCCTTGACCTCCTCAAGGCTGCGCTCCCGCGAGGGGGTGATGCCGACAACATCATACCAGACATAGCCGCCATTGAACGAAATCGGGTCGTTGTCGACGCCGACGTCGCTGTTGAAGGCCTGCGAGACGACATCGAGGCCGCGGGGAATGTTGGCCACCGGCTGGCCGTTGGGCTGACGGCCGGAGCGGTCGACGGCCTCGATGGTGACCGCGGCGAGCTTCAGTTTCTGCGCGGCCTCGATGACGCTGGCGCCACCGCCGCGCTCGTCCTCCATCTTGTCGCGCAATTCGCCGACTAGTTTGCGCGCCCGTTCGGCGGCAATTTCCTTCTTCAGGTTGGCGGCGACGCTTTCATAGGACGGTTCGACACCCGGCTCGATCTTGCCGATCTTGACGATCGCTACGCCGAACTGGCCCGGTACCGGCTGGCTCACCTCGCCGGAGGGCAGCGCAAACGCCGCGTCCGCAATCGCGCTATCGATGATGCCCGATTTGGCGACCATGCCGAGATTGATGTCGGAGGCACTCAGGCCGCGCTCCTTGGCGAGATCCTCGAACGAGGTTCCGGACGCGATGCGGCTTCGGGCCGTCGCGGCTTCCTCGGCGTTCGGGAACACGATTTGCGACACCTCGCGCTTTTCCGGCGTGCCGAGCCGGTCGCGGCGCTGCTCGAACAGTTTCTTGGCGTCCTCGTCGGACACTTCCGACCATTTGCCGATCTCTTCCGGCGTGATCGCGACAAAGGCGATCTTGCGATATTCGGGGGCGCGGAACTGGAGCTTGTGGTCGTCGAAATAGCCCGCCAGCGTCTCCGGCGACGGCGGATCGATGGTTCCCGCCTGCGCGGCGTCCAGCTTGACGTATTCGATCGAGCGCTGCTCGTTTTGGAAGCGGCTCAACGCCTCGATCATCGTTTTCGGCGGCGCGAGGCCGGCCGAGATGGTGCCGGCGATCTGACGGCGCAGCGAGACCCGCCGCTGATCGGCGACATAACGCGGCTCGCTATAGCCGAATTGCCGGATCACGGCCTGGAAACGGTTCGGATCGAAATTGCCGTTCACGCCCTTGAAATTCGGATCGTTGAAAATCATGCGCTGGGTCTCGGCGTCCGACTGCCCGAGGCCGAGCCGCCGCGCCTGCTCGTCAAGGGCGGCTTCCGCAATGGTTTGCTGCAGCACCTGGCGGTCGAAGCCGAAGGCACGCGCCTGATCCGCGGTCAGCGGGCGGCCGAATTGACGGCCGACCTGCTGCAGCTTGTCGTTGTAGAGCTGGCGGAATTCATTGATCGAGATCTCGGTGCTGCCGACGGTTGCGAGCCTCGACTGACCGAAATTCTTGAAGATGTCGGCGATGCCCCAAATGCCAAAACTGACGATTAAAACGCCCATCACCACGGCCATGATGGTTTTGCCGAGCCAGTTTGATGAGGCTTTACGCATTCCTCGAAGCATGGGTCCAACTTGTTGGCAGGAGGGAACCGGGTCGCGCCCAGGGGAATTCGGTATCGAATTCCGCAACAGGGCGTCGCCGGCTTGATAAAGCATCATAAAGTGGCAGCCGCCTCGTCGCAACCTTGGCGGGGAGGACGAATTGAAGCGGACGGCCGGGCTGTTGCAGGCAGGGTATCTGGAACTCGCTGCCGTCCTCTGCTAGCGCAGGCGTGAGCCAGGTATTCCGCAAGGGGTGATCCCGACATGAGCAACGCCATCCGGCCGCTGATTGCCGGCAACTGGAAAATGAACGGCCTGAAATCCTCTTTGGGTGAATTCGAGGCCATGCTTGCCGGCGCCGCCGCCGTCGCGGCCAAAGCCGATCTCTTGGTTTGCCCGCCGGCGACGCTGATCGCGGCATTCGCGGAGAAGGCGCGGGGGTCAAAAGCCCTTGGCGTCGGCGCGCAGGATTGCCACCCAAAACCGTCCGGCGCCCATACCGGCGATATTTCGGCCGAAATGCTCGGCGATGCCGGTGCCCGCGCCATCATTGTCGGCCATTCCGAGCGGCGCGCCGATCACGGCGAGACCGACGCGCTGGTTCGCCAGAAGGCGGAAGCGGTTTGGCGGGCCGGCCTTACCGCGATCGTCTGCATCGGCGAAACCCAAAAGCAGCGCGATGCCGGGCAAACGCTCGAAATCTGCGGCAGCCAGCTCAGCGCCTCGCTGCCGGATGGGGCCACGGAGAAGAACCTCGTGGTGGCCTATGAGCCGGTCTGGGCGATCGGCACGGGCCTGACGCCGACGGCTGGAGATGTCGAGCAAGTTCATCGCTTTGTCAGGGAACTCCTGATAGAGCGATTTAAGGGGGAGGGGGCTAAAATCCGCATCCTCTATGGCGGCTCGGTAAAACCCTCGAACGCCGCCGAATTGATGGCAGTTGCGAACGTCAACGGCGCGCTGGTTGGCGGCGCCAGCCTGAAAGCGGCCGATTTCCTTGCGATTGCGCGCGGTTGTCCCTAACTAACGCCTGACCGGCGTGGGGGTGACAATGCCCCATCCAATCGTGTAACACCGCGCCACTTCAAACCCCGCAAACCCGTCAGAGCAGCCGACGCCCGGCGCCTTTGGTTTGTGACGGAAGGTTAGAGATGCAGACTGTCGTTATCATAATTCACCTGATGATCGTTGCGACCCTGATCGCGACCGTGCTGCTGCAGAAATCCGAAGGCGGCGGCCTCGGCATCGGCGGCGGCGCCGGCTTCATGTCGAGCCGCGGCACCGCGAATTTGCTGACGCGCGCGACGGCAATTCTGGCGGTGGGTTTCTTCGCCACCAGCCTGTTCCTGTCGTGGTGGGCAAGCTATGGCCATAAGCCGACTTCTATTCTGGGTACGCCGGCCTCGCAGTCCCAGCCGGCAGGACCGGCGACGCCGGTTACACCGCCGACCTCGGGCGGCATCCTGGATTCGCTGAAGAAAACCGACGAACAGCAGCAGAACCAGCAGGCGCCATCAGGCCCGCAGGCACCGCGCTCGCAATAAAGCAGGGGCGCCATGCAAGAGAGTGGCTACTGTCTTGCATCAGAAGTTCCCATCAATACCCTGATATCGCTTTAAATTTCACGTCACCCACAGCTCCAGGGAATGTTGGCTTCGGCCAAGCGATTCGCTTTGGCGAATCGGCCCCGTGGCCTTAAAGGTTAAGTCCCATGGCGCGGTATATCTTCATCACCGGCGGCGTGGTTTCCTCGCTCGGAAAGGGGCTGGCTTCAGCGGCACTTGGTGCGCTGTTGCAGGCGCGCGGCTACAAGGTCCGGCTCCGCAAGCTCGACCCCTATCTCAATCTCGACCCCGGAACGATGTCGCCGTACCAGCACGGCGAAGTGTTCGTGACCGATGACGGCGCCGAGACCGATCTCGACCTCGGCCATTACGAGCGCTTTACCGGGCGGCCGGCCAGCAAAGCCGACAACATCACGACGGGGCGCATCTATCAGGACATCCTGACAAAGGAGCGGCGCGGCGACTATCTCGGCGCCACCATCCAGGTGATCCCGCACGTCACCAACGCGATCAAGGATTTCATCCTCGACAGCAATGACGAATTCGACTTCGTGCTGTGCGAGATCGGCGGCACCGTCGGCGATATCGAGGGCCTGCCGTTCTTCGAGGCGATCCGCCAGATCAAGAACGATCTGCCGCGCGACCACGCCATCTACATTCATCTGACGCTGTTGCCGTTCATTCCGAGCGCCGGCGAACTCAAGACAAAGCCGACCCAGCATTCGGTCAAGGAACTGCGCTCGATCGGCATCCAGCCGGATATCCTATTGTGCCGCACCGACCGGCCGATCCCCAAGGAGGAGCGGCGCAAGCTCGGACTATTTTGCAACGTGCGCGAAAGTGCTGTCATCGAGGCGCGCGACGTCGACAACATCTATGCCGTGCCGGAGGCCTATCATGCCGCTGGCCTCGACGACGAGGTGCTGGCCGCGTTCGGCATCGCGCCCAAAATTCCGCCGGCGCTGCAGAGCTGGAACGTCATCAACGAGCGCATCCGCAATCCCGAGGGCGCGGTGACGATTGCCATCGTTGGCAAATACACCGGCATGAAGGACGCCTACAAATCGCTGATCGAGGCACTGTCGCATGGCGGGATCGCCAACAAAGTAAAAGTCAATCTCGACTGGATCGAGAGCGAAGTGTTCGAGAACGAAGACCCCGCGCCTTTCCTCGAGCACGTCAACGGCATCCTGGTGCCCGGCGGTTTTGGTCAGCGCGGCGCCGAGGGCAAGATCCGCGCGGCGCAGTTCGCCAGGGAGCGCGACGTGCCCTATTTCGGCATCTGCTTCGGCATGCAGATGGCGGTGATCGAGGCGGCGCGCAACCTGGTCGGCATCGAGGCTGCGAATTCCACCGAGTTCGGCCCGACGCAAGAGCCGCTGGTCGGCCTGATGACGGAGTGGCTGCGCGGCAACGAATTGGAGAAGCGCACAAAATCCGGCGATCTCGGCGGCACCATGCGGCTCGGCGCCTACCCTGCGGTGCTCAAGCGCGGCAGCCGGGTGTCGGAAGTCTATGGCGGCGCCACCGAGATTTCCGAGCGCCACCGCCACCGCTACGAGGTCAATACCGCCTACAAGGACCGGCTCGAACAGCACGGCCTGAGATTTTCCGGCATGTCACCTGACGGGGTGCTGCCGGAGATCGTCGAATATGACGACCATCCCTGGTTCATCGGGGTGCAATTCCATCCCGAACTGAAATCGCGGCCGTTTGAACCGCATCCCCTGTTTGCGTCGTTCGTGCAGGCGGCGGTGGTGCAGTCGAGATTGGTTTAGAGCCTATCCAGCCTTGATCTTGGCGATCTTGCGCAGCGCGTCGTCGATCCGCGATTGCCAGCCCGGGCCTTTGGCCTTGAAATGCGAAATGACCTCGGGGCTCAGCCTGATCGACACAGCAACTTTCGTTGGCGCTTTTTGCGGCCCGCGCGTCTTCTTGAACTGAGCGAGCAACTCCGATGGAAGGACCTCCGCAGGAGGCCTTGCCCTGGCGAAATCTTCTTTGGTCCATTCCGGATTGTCGTCGTCGAAAATTGGCTCTTTCGACTTACGAGACATAGCGCCTCATCTCCTTTGTGTGTGCGCGTCGAAGGCTTATTGGCCGCACCTGTCCATTTCGCGTGGTGAAGGCCAGGCAATATGCGATGCCGTCAATGTAGCCGTAAGCGCGGTAGCGGACCTCACCGTAGTCGTAGCGGTCGTCTACAAACGCCACCTTGATATCGAGATCGATCCAGCGTGAGAGGGATACGCCGTGCTTTGAGCGATTAATGGCCTCCTTGTCCGGATCGAAGTCAGCCGTTTATCGTATATACGATTTGCTAAGCTTTGGTCAAGCCGAGACAGAGGTGCCATGTGATGATCGCCTCAAGACAGCTATCCGTCCAGCGGCTATAAGCGCCCGCGAAGCAATCAGGGAGGAACCCATGATCTATGAAATGCGCGTCTACCGCTGTATTCCCGGCCGTCTGCCGGCACTCTTGAAACGCTTCGAAACCATCACGCTGAAAATCTGGGAGAAGCACGGCATCCGCCAGGCCGGTTTCTTCACCACGCTGATCGGCGAATCCAATCAGGAGCTGACTTATTTCCTGGCATGGGAATCGCTTGCCGATCGCGACAAGAAATGGACCGCATTTCAGGCCGATCCGGAGTGGATCGACGCACGTGCCAAAACCGAAGCCGACGGCCAGATCGTGGGCAACATCGTCAGCCAGTTACTGGTGCCCACCGCATTCTCGGCGGTGAAGTGACCACGGCCAACAAGGAAAGAGGCTTTTGAGCACCGCCAACGCAGCTGCGCCGATCGTGACGGCTGGCTCGGTCAAATTCGGCAATGATTTGCCGATCTCGATCATCGCCGGCCCGTGCCAGCTCGAGAGCCGCTCCCATGCGCTCGAAGTGGCTTCGGCGCTGAAGGAGATCGCGGGCCGGCTCGGAATAGGGCTCGTCTACAAGACCTCGTTCGACAAGGCCAACCGCACCAGCGCCTCCGCTGCCCGCGGCATCGGCTTGAAGCAGGCGCTGCCGATCTTTGCCGAGATCAGGTCCTCGCTTGGCATGCCCGTGCTGACCGATGTCCACGAGGCCGCGCAATGCACGGAGGTTGCGCAGGCCGTCGACGTGCTGCAGATCCCGGCCTTCCTGTGCCGGCAGACCGATCTTTTGCTGGCCGCGGCCGCGACCGGCAAAACCGTCAATGTCAAGAAAGGCCAGTTCCTGGCACCCTGGGACATGGCCAATGTCGTCGCCAAGATCACCGGCGCCGGCAACGAAAACGTCCTGGTGACCGAGCGTGGCGCCTCGTTCGGCTACAACACGCTGGTGTCGGACATGCGCGCGTTGCCGATCCTCGCCCGCACCACCGGCGCGCCGGTGATTTTCGACGCCACCCATTCGGTGCAGCAGCCGGGCGGCAAGGGCGCCTCATCGGGCGGCGAGCGCGAATTCGTCCCCGTGCTGGCGCGCGCCGCTGTCGCGGTCGGCGTTGCCGGCGTGTTCATCGAGACCCATCCAGATCCCGATCGCGCGCCGTCGGACGGCCCCAACATGGTGCCGCTCGCCGAGTTCGAGGGCCTGGTGCGGACGCTGATGGCGTTCGACGCCCTTGCCAAAAATCTTCAAAAGCATCCCACGAAGAATGTAGCGCGTTGATGCCGCAAACAGGAGTGCGGCCGCACGATCAGCGCATGCCGCCGGCCATCAACATCATCGCACTTACGACCTTTGCGGCGAGCCTGTCGGCACGCGCGCTCGATCCGGTGCTTCCCCATGTCGCCGACGAGTTCGGCGTCAGCATCGCCACCGCGGCAAGCTTCTCGGCCGTGTTCGCCTTCACCTTCGCGATCGTCCAGCCCGCGCTTGGTGCGGCCGCCGATCTGTTCGGCAAGGCGCGGCTGATGATCGTGTGCCTGGTGCTGCTGGGCCTAGCGAACATCCTCGGCGCGCTGTCGACATCCTTTCCGCTGTTGTTCGCGACCCGAATTCTCGCCGGTATAGGCTCCGGCGGCGTCTTTCCAGTTGCGCTCGGCCTGACCAGCGATCTCGTGGCTCCGGAAAAGCGCCAGGTCGCGATCAGCCGGACCCTGGCGGGCTCGATGACGGGCAATCTGTTGGGCGCGTCCGCCTCCGGCGTGATCGGCGATTTCACGGGCTGGCGCGGGGTGCTGGCGGTGCTCGGGCTCCTCGCGATCGTGGCGTCGGTTGCCGTGGCCGCCGGCTTTCGCGGTGCTGCGTTGAAGCGGGCTCCCCGGACCAATCTGTCGACGCTCAGGCACGGTTATCGCACCATTTTCTCCAATCCGAATGCGCTGTGTTACGGCGCGGTGTTCGTCGAGGGATGCTGCGTGCTCGGGTTGTTTCCGTTTCTCGCCTCGTTCCTGTTCGAACTCGGCGAAACCAGCCTGTCGATCGCGGGGATTGTGATCGCCGGATTTGCCGTCGGCGGCCTGTTCTATACGCTGACGGTTTCCCGCTTCCTGCCTTTGCTTGGCGTCAAGGGCATGATGATCGCGGGTGCCTCGCTGGTCGGCGTGCAACTCGCGGTCACCGCGTTGGGGCTGGGATGGAAGGTTCAGGCGATCTCGCTTTTGTTCATGGGCTGGGGATTTTACACCATCCATGGCTGCCTGCAGGTGTTTGCCAGCGAACTCTCGGTCGAAGCCCGCGCCACCGCGCTGTCGTTGCACTCGTTCTTCTTCTACATGGGCCAGACCGTGGGTCCGATCGCCTACGGGTTCGGCATCCAACATGTCGGCAAGAGTTCAACCTTGCTGACGGCGGCAGCCGTGATGGTTGCACTTGGGCTCGCCTGCGCGCGGCTGCTGCGGCAGACGAGAGCGGCGGATACGGTATCTTCCAAACCGCAGGAAAAAGGCCTAACCTGAACGTAGCAATCCGTGGGTTACGGCGATGCGATCCCGCGTGAGAAAATTTGCCCATGTCCTCGAACGCATTGGGCTTGCGATGGCCGGGGCGGCAAGCGGATTGTTTGTCGCCGTCCATGTGGGGTCGAGTATCGCAGCGCTCACGTCCCAGGGTTTTCTCGTCATCATGATGATCGGTGGTGCGGTCGGATTTTACCTTGGCATCGATACTCCGCCTCTCTCGTTTCATGCACCGGATAGAGAGCATTCAGTCAATTCGGGCGGCAAGATCGATGCTGCGGAGTTCTTGAGCGCCGTCGGTACATTTCTCGCCGCGTTGACGGCTTTTGTATCGGTCAGCGTGATTGTGCTTCGTGAAAATCTGCAGATCTTTTGGACGATCATGATCATGCTGGGATGGGTGGTTGGTGTTGCAATGCAAATCGTTGCCGGAGCCATCGCCCGCTTTCGTGGGTGATCTGTCGACCGCGACGATTGGACAGATTGGCTGACCAAACGCTTTACTGGACAAGTGATTGTAGACAATGCGGTAATGAACAGATTGGCGGCGGCTGCCTCAGGCGGAGAATGTCGATGAAAACCATCACGGCGTCGGCGGCTCGAAGACTCGGAAAATATCTCGCCAACGACTTCCGTGAAATCTTTGGTTCAAAATACGACGAATCGGCAGAGCGTCTCGGCTCACTGGCGCGGATCACCATCGAGTGCATCGGTCGAAGCGACGCGCTGTATCACAATTTCGAACATACATGGCTGGTCACCATGGTCGGCCGCGACATTTTGCAAGGCTTGACGATGTCGCGTCGGATCGAGCCTTCCGACTACCTTCATCTCATCCTCGCCTGCCTGTTTCATGACATCGGCTATGTTCGCGGCGCGTTGAGCGGCGACACGGACGACGAATTTGTCGTGAACGACAAGGGAGACCGGATCACATTGCCTCGTGGCGCGTCGGATGCTTCGCTTACGCCGTACCACGTGGACCGGTCGAAGCTGTTTGCGATCGAGCGGCTTAGAAAAACTCCCTGGATAGATACCGAGCGAATTGCGGAAGCAATCGAACATACGCGCTTCCCACCTTCGCCCGAGAGAAAGGCCACGGACGCGGGTACGCTGCCCCGCCTGGTCCAGGCGGCCGACCTGATCGGGCAGCTCGGCGATCCCATGTACGCCAAGAAGGTGAACGCGCTGTTCTATGAATTCGAGGAAATCGGCATGAACCGGCAGCTCGGCTATTCGTCGCCCGCCGATCTCGTCGACAAATATCCGGAATTCTTCTGGAACTCGGTCTCGATGCATCTCGACGAGGGCATCAAATATCTGAGCCTGACCGTTTCCGGCCGGCAGTGGATCGCCAACCTGCATCACCACGTGTTGTGCGCGGAAAATGCCCAGCGCCTGATGGGCCCGCAGCTGACGTAGCTTGCGAGGCTGGGTTCGTTTGCCCTCAGTCCAGGATGTTCGCTCGGTTCGCTGTGCGGGCGATGCCCGCGTGAAGCACCGATACGGACCAAGTACCGAACTCGTGACGGTGCGACCCCCCGACCTCGCGATGCGTTGATACGACGTGAGGAAATGTTTTCTTTTAGCGGACCAATCGCTTCACCATTTCCATAGTGAACCCAAAACGCCGTCAGCTTGCTTCGGGAGAAATTAAAATGAAAAAGCTTTCACTTTGCGCAACGGCAACATGCTTTTTTGTTGCCCTGGCGAGTACCGCACACGCGCGATCGGCCTACGATGGCTCCTGGGACCTCGCCTTCGTGACGCAACGCGGCGCATGCGACCCTGCCTACAACTTCACTGTCAATATCTCTAACGGAGTTGTGACGCATCCTAATCTCGTTAGGTTCAGGGGATACGTCGCAAGATCCGGCGCGGTTCGCGCTTCGGTGACCGTTCAAGACAAATACGCCTCGGGCTCAGGCAGACTCTCCAGCACCTCTGGCCGCGGGACATGGAGCGGCTACGCAGGAAATGCGCGATGCTCGGGCTACTGGACCGCGCAACGAAATTGAAATCTCTACAAAAAAACGGGAGTTATTTGAACCCGAGATTCAAACCGCAGGCTTTTGGCCAGCCTCCTCGCAATCTCGATGTGATGCTCGCTTTCACTGGCGCAAGTCCAGGCCTGGCCAGCAGCTGACGTAAGCCATCAGCTCCGGACGCGACAGAGCCTTCGCCCTATCGTCCCATGGCAGCGGCCAGCAGCGCCTGCGCCTGCTTTGTTGCCTCGGCAAACGATGGCTGCTGTGTCGCACGCCGGCTGAAGCAGCGGCTGTACGCGTTTTCACCCTGTTGGCGCAGGTCGCCCGACTTCTTGGCGTCGCCAGCCTCGGCCCTCTTGTTGTATTCAGCCCGCATCGCAATACAGGCCGGAATCTGCATGTTGGGCTCGATTGATCCATAGGCGATATACACCTTGCCGTTCGCGAGCGCGGCAACGAACACCTCATCTGCCGCGTCGGGAATGGTGTCCTGGGTTCGGCCTGCCAACGTTGCATAGGCAAATGTGGCGGAGGCCGGCTTGGTAATCGGCAGAGAGTTGAAGTTCACCACCGCAGACCCGCCCGCGGCCGCAATCGCCTGGGTATAGAAACTTTCGTCCTTGAGGGCTGCGCCGATCTGTTGCGGCACGTTCTTGCTGTCCTTGCCCCACCAGTCCTTGTGGGCGCGCAGCCAGCGCACGAGCAGCGTCTGCGTCGTGACGACGATACGGGCCTTGGGCTCGACATACTTGCCGTCGGCGCCGTTCTCACCAGCCTTCTCTCCGGTCTTGCCAACATTGGCGTCGAACCGCAGACTATCGAGCATGCCAAAACCTTCATCCCCCTTGTAGAGGGTTTCGAGATTGAGCGTTGCTGGTCCGAAGCCCGGGCGAGCAGCTTCGCCCAGAATCTCGCTCAATTGCGCCTGGAGATCGGTGCGCGCAGCGTCCTCAGCCTTTTGCGCCGTGTCATCGAACTTTCCGGCGTCGTATTCTTTCGAGAATTTCTGGATCGCCTTATCCCGCGCAGCGATGTAGCGATCCTCAAGCGACGGAGTGAGGGGTGCTGCGGCAGCTTTTGAGAGCATCGAACAACAAACGGTCGCCAGAAGTCCGAAGATGATGGGTAAGGTCTTGTGCATGTGAGGTGGTCGTTCGCGCGGGCGGCTAGGTTCAAGGCGAAGCTTGCCCGAGCCGGGGAGTTAACGACAACGAAAAAAGAGGGCATTCGCGTCACTTTGACCGTGTGCCGATGATTTCCGGTCTACCCCTGATAAGCGGATATCCTCGGGTTCAGCCGGCATGTCTCAAAGGTGCCAGACTCGGACATCAGGCCACTTCACTCGATCACCACGTCGGCGCTGCCGAGCAGTAGGGCCGGAACTCGACATCTGGAAGACGCCGAAGGGCGATCAAATTATTTGGCCGATTAGATGGCAAATCTTCGTCTGCTACATGCCATGGCTTTGAAACACCTGTCGACAAGCGGCGCTTAACTTATTTCGGTGTTGCTGGAGGCATTGCTGGACAGCGCCATCGTCCCCTAGTTGCTTTCGGCAAAAGCGGGAAGCATCGCGCGAGCAAGCCTGCTGCTCTTGTTTTGTGCCCGCGTGGCCTTGAGCGAGAGCAAAGGAAAGCTGGAAAAACAGTAGGACGAGCGTCAATAGCGATCTTAGCATTTAGATAGCTCTCTCAGATTATGCGCTGAAAGAACGAAGCTCAACGCCGTTGGGCTTCGTTCTTAGCGTCAGTGTAAATGGCCGATCAGGTACACGCCGGGGACCGGCATGTTTTCCTCCTGGGTGATTTTTCTTACTGCGAAGTACAGACCTTAACGGTCTTCATCCCGGTTTCCGCTTCAGTCCGAGTCTTGTAGACAGTGCCGGATGGGCTCACGACGGTCATCGACGACTCGGTCGGTTTCTTGTCGACGATGGTGCATTTCTTTGTCTTGGCGTCCTGCACGACATAGAACTCATCGGCTGCGAAAGCCGGAGCAGCGAAGGACGCAACCAAAGCCGCTGCAGCAACTAGCTTAATTTTCATTGTCATCTCCTCCAGTTCTCGTACCCACGAGGAATTTTCCTTGTGGGACAACGCATCGAAACCTTAGCGGCCGTTATTTGAATGACATCAGAACGGGAGATTTAGCTTGCGTTCATCGCCGTGCGGCCAGATCATTGGCTATCCGGAATCTCAAGCCACCAACCTGCCCCTCGTTCTGAGAGCCCGACCCAAATAGGTATCAGGGTCTTGCGAGGCGCCGAGAAAGCAGCCGCGCGCTAGCAATCAGGAACTAGGCTTCCGCGCTGGGGATGGATGCTGCCTCGAAGTCTCTGGTGAGGCGACGGGTTGCGGCCGAAACATGCGAATGTGCGCTCGACGACCCAGCGTCGAGGCTCTGCCCTTATCCGGGCGAACTCAGACTGGTCCCAATGTCCGAGTTGGGGTCACAAGCTGAAGTCTGAGCCTTTAATCGCGATGTCGGCTTTGCCCCTGCCGGCTCAACCGGTCGACGCAACACAGGCGCTAAATCTCTCTGCTGGGGTTTCAAATTGCAAGGTCTCACGTGGTCGTTCGTTTAGCTGACGAGCCACTTTGTTCAGGTAGGCTTGTGAGTGCACCGACAAGTCGGTGCCCTTCGGAAAGTACTGTCTCAGCAGGCCATTGGTGTTCTCGTTCGACCCGCGCTGCCACGGGCTTTGCGGATCGCAAAAATATACGTCGATTTTGGTCGCCAACGTAAAGCGACGATGATCCGTAAGTTCCTTTCCCCGATCCCAGGTCAGGGACTTATACAGCTCCTTTGGTAGCTTCTTCGCCTGCTTGATGAGCGCGGTGACGACCGTTCGGGTGTCCTTACCGGCCACCTTGGCCAACATCACGTAGCGCGTATGACGCTCGACCAAGGTCGCGATGTAGCTGTTGTTCGGCCCGGACAGCAGATCGCCTTCCCAATGGCCAGGCACCGCTCGATCTTCAACCGCCGCCGGTCGCTGGCGGATTGAGACGATATCCTTGATATGCCCCCGTCTATCGCCATCCGGATCGACCGGCTTGGAGCGACGCATCGAGCGCTTCGATCGAAGATGACTAAGCAGCTCTTTCTTGAGCACGCCACGGGTTTGTACAAATAAGCTGCGGTAGATCGTCTCGTGTGACACCTGATTACACTCGTCTTCAGGATGCGTTCTCTTCAGCCAGCCGGCTATCTGCTCGGGTGACCAATCCAATCTGAGCTTCCCCGCGACAGCTCGCCGTAGCCGCGGACTGCTCGCCAATTTACAGCATTTTGGACGACGAGCTCGCGCCCAGGCATTCTCGTCCGCAAGCGTCGCTCGGTAGCGATCATAGCCGCCATTGCGGCTCATTTCCCGGCTCACCGTCGAGGGTGAGCGGCCAAGCAACTTGGCGATCGATCGGGCCGATCGATGTGCCGTAACACCTCTGGAAATCACCTCGCGTTCCGCGAGCGTCAATGCCAGCCTGGAGCGACGCCGCTCGGCAGGACGAATCCCACCATGCGGAGCCACCAAAAAATAGATCGACGATGACTGCTTACCAAAAGCGCGTCCGATCGCCTTTAGCGACTCCCCGCGCTTCCAGCGATCCCATAACTCCGTTTTCTCTGCCGCAGTAAACCCTCTATGAAATTTGTGAGCCATCAAACCACACTCCATCTCTCCTTTAAGATAAAGTGTTGCGTCAACCGGTTGAGACCACCCCCCAAGATCGGACACCGCGCGACGCATCCACGACAGCATCGGCGATCGCTCGCATCCAAATTGCGGGTCCGATCACCCCTGCGGCGATGGCACGGATCGGAAATTACGCCGTTCGTTTTTGTCCGATCGCCTCGAACTGCGCCTTCTGCTCGTCGCTCAGCGTCGCATAGAAGCCCTCGAGCGCGGCGCTCACCAGATGGACCGCCCGCTGCATGGCATCGAGCCGCCCCTCCGCTGCGTCAAGGCGAGTGGGTAGTGTGATCGCGTCTTTCGGCTGGCATGCACTGTTCAGGATGTCGAAAGCCCCGGCGTTGGCGTCCTGCAGCACTTTAAGAGCAGCGCGTTGCGCGTCGTTCGGATGCAGCCTGGCCTCGATCTCGTCCGCCGGCCATCGCAACGCGGTTGGCTGCGCCGCGCCGCAACCTTGGGCAGGCGCTTCCGTGGCCCCGTTTGCGGCGGATATCTTGTGCCGATCTTCGGCGAGTGCATTGAGCCGTGCTTCCTGCTCGTCATCCAGCACGTCATAGAATTTATCCAGCGGCTGCTGCACGGCTAACTCTGCCTGGATCATCGCCCCGATGCGCTGCTGCATCACGGCCAATCGGTCCGGTGCTGTGAACGCCGTCTGGGTCGGACACGACGCCCGGATCATCTGGGCGGCCGAGATCAATGCGTTGGCAAGATCGTCCAAAGCGGCCCGCTGCGCCTCATTGTTCGGCTGTATCGCCTGCTGAAGCTGATCGATGAGGCCGGCAATTTCGCGGCTGTCATCGCCACAGAGCTGCTGTAGCTGAGGGACTCTGCGATGTCTTCGGCCGGACGGGCTCGGTTCGGTATAGGCGGCGAGATCACCATGGCCGTAAGGCGCGAAGATCGCGGCATAGATGTCAGGATAACCGTAGTCCCAGAAGCCGATGCCGTCACCCCAGATGGCGTAGTCGTAGATATCGTAAATGGCGAATGGCCAGAATAGCGGCCCGACCCAGCCATATCCGCCGTCGCCATGTCGCCACCACCCGTTCGCGGTGCGGCCGCCATGCCAGCCGGCCAGCGCTGCAGCCGCGACGATCTGCCGGCGCACCGCCGGGTCGGTAAGCCCGGAATCAATGGCGTTGCGGATGTCTTGCGGTCTGAGGGCAGCCATTCGGACATGGCCGTGACGAGCAAAAGCACGAGCGTGATGTAATCCCCCGAGCGACAATACGCGGGCTACTGCAAATCTTGCGACCCCAACGGGACCGATGACAAGACGCACTCCGGCCAGGGCCGCACTTGACAGCAGGGTTGCCAGAACGACAACGGCAATTCCAATGCGGGTCTTCGACATGGCACCCTCCCGCGCCAAGCCCTATCGGGTTACTTTGGATGACGAGATGACGCCGAGAGGGACCGAAAGTTCCCTGCATTTGTCATGCAGACCAAGACATCGCGCTGAAAGCCAGAGGCAATCAGATCGCAACGCGCGCTTTGTTGCCGCAGCACCGCATGCTGGTTCAGAACGTCTTCGCGACTTGCATCCCAATTGCCGATCACCCCCGCCCGCGATAGGGCGCGACGCCCTGATCCGGAATCCACATGCCCTTCGGCAGTTTGCCGGTCTGCCAGAATACGTCGATCGGAATGCCGCCGCGCGGATACCAGTAGCCGCCGATGCGCAGCCATTTCGGCTTGATTTCGTCCGCGATCCGTTTGCCGATCATCACCGTGCAATCCTCGTGGAACGCGCCGTGATTGCGAAAACTCGCGACATAGAGTTTTAGCGATTTTGACTCGAGCAGCCATTTCCCCGGCACATAGTCGATGACGAGGTGCGCAAAGTCCGGCTGGCCGGTAACCGGACATATCGAGGTGAATTCCGGCACGGCGAAGCGCACCACGTAGTTGGTGTCTGTTCGCGGATTGGGCACGCAGTCGATTTGGGCTTCTTCGGGCGTCTTGGGCCATTCGACGGCGCGACCGAGCTGCAGGACTTTCGATTTCGACGATTTGGGGGGCGTTTTCAACATGGTGTTTCTCCGGTGGCGCGTTATTAGACAATTCGCACCAAGACGTCACGGGCATCGCGGCCTTTTCCGCGCCAAAACCTTGCTGTAGAAGCAGCGCCAACCCTTAAGTTCCGGCATTTTCCAAAGAGGCACCCATGACCGCCATCGTCGACATCATCGGCCGCGAAATTCTCGATAGCCGCGGCAATCCGACCGTCGAGGTCGATGTGGTGCTGGAAGACGGCTCGGTCGGGCGGGCGGCGGTGCCGTCGGGCGCCTCCACCGGCGCGCATGAGGCGGTCGAACTGCGCGACGGCGACAAGGCGCGCTACCTCGGCAAGGGCGTGCAGAGGGCGGTCGCCGCCGTGAACGGCGAGATATTGGAAGCCTTAAGCGATATGGACGTCGAGCAGCAGGTTCAGATCGACCAGGTCATGATCGATCTCGACGGCACGCCGAACAAGAGTCGTTTAGGCGCCAATGCCATCCTCGGCGTCTCGCTCGCCTGCGCCAAGGCCGCAGCCGAGTCCTTCGACATGCCGCTCTATCGTTATGTCGGCGGCACCTCGGCACGGACGCTGCCGGTGCCGATGATGAACATCATCAACGGCGGCGTGCATGCGGACAACCCGATCGACTTCCAGGAATTCATGATCATGCCGGTCGGCGCCAAGACCTTTGCGGAAGCGCTACGCTGCGGCTCGGAAATCTTCCACACCTTGAGGTCGGAACTGAAAAAGGCCGGCCACAACACCAATGTCGGCGACGAGGGCGGCTTTGCGCCGAACCTGCCGTCGGCCGATGCCGCGCTCGAGTTCGTGATGGCCGCGATCGGCAAGGCCGGCTACAAGGCCGGTGACGACGTTATGCTGGCGCTGGATTGCGCGGCCACCGAATTCTTCAAGGACGGCAATTACGTCTATGGCGGCGAGAACAAGACCCGCACGCGTTCCGAGCAGGCGAAATATCTCGCCGATCTCGCATCGCGCTATCCGATCGTCTCGATCGAGGACGGCATGTCCGAAGACGACATGGACGGTTGGAAGGAACTGACCGATTTGATCGGCGGCAAATGCCAATTGGTCGGCGACGATCTGTTCGTCACCAACGTGACGCGGCTTGCCGACGGCATCAGAGGCGGCCGCGCCAATTCCATCCTGGTCAAGGTCAACCAGATCGGCACGCTGACGGAAACGCTTGATGCCATCGAGATGGCCTACAAGGCCGCCTACACGGCCGTGATGTCGCACCGTTCCGGCGAGACCGAGGATTCCACCATCGCCGACCTCGCGGTTGCGACCAACTGCGGCCAGATCAAAACCGGCTCGCTGGCGCGCTCGGATCGCACCGCCAAGTACAACCAGCTCTTGCGGATCGAGCAGCAGCTCGGCAGCCAGGCGAAATATGCGGGGAAGGCGGCGCTGCGGGCGCTGCGGTAAGGCGGTTCTGTTGGCTCGAGAGCTGGTAGTTCGAATCTAACAGGGGGCGCCATTTGCTAACCGTCGGCCAACCAGCAGCAATCCGCACCCGCAGTTGCGACGTCCCCGTGAGCGGTAGAGCCGGCTTAGGACGGCTATCTTGACTAGCATCGCAAATGACCGATTGCCGAAGTAGCAGGGGCCGGAGCTCGCGAAACGCCAGCGCGTTCGCTTGCGATCGCCGCGCCGGCAAGAGGTTGTCACGACGCGAACCAATGCCAACCATGCCTCTCAATATCTGGACAGGTCGTAGGTCGTCTGGTTAGCGATAGGATAGCCGAAATGCGAAGCTCTCTGTGGTGAGAACATACTTATGTGGCCCCGCTAACGTGAGAAATCCGAGTCAATATTGCGATCCTATACTCATTGGATTTTTCTGATACCCAAATCTGCTTGCGGACAGAATTTACGTTTAAGAAGAACTCGCCGTAAGGCCAGCCATGCTTGTCGGGGAGCACAACCTTCATTCGTGCGGTGAAGCGGCCCTCGTCAGGGATGACAATTCCCCGCAACATAATTAGCTCACAGATCACTGCGGTCTTTTCGGGCAAGGCTGGATGAGCCAACGGCTCATAGCCGAAACATCGCTCAAGCTTGCGGAGCACCTGAGTAGTACGTTCGCCATGTGAGACTAGCGCCAACTCTCGTGTCGGATGGCCACGAGGAATGATCCATTCCTGACGTTCTTTCAAGATCGGGCCTCGACGTCCCTTCTCCCAAACCTCAACGGCATCCGTATTTCCGCCATCGGACAATCCGAGAACAAGACCGAACCCTGCCAAGCTGCCGGCTGAATTAGTTGTGGCATCGATCCAAAGCTGCTTGTCCCATCTCCATTCCGCGATATCGAACACGTACGCTTCAGAACCTGGGATAAAATCCTCGGGGTCGCCCGCGGGATCGGTTCCGCCCACCCAACGCGCTCCTTTGGGCAATTCTCCGTAAAGTCCCTCCGGTGTCGGCCCATGCGTTGGTGGCTTGGGCTTCAGCCAATCGAACAATCCCATCCCGCGTCTCCGGAAACTACGTAAATCGGCAACGTCTCCTAGTCAGAGCACACGCAATTCTCGCGTGCAAGTTGCGTCGCCGTGTTGAGGCTCTCCAGTATCTTCCGCCGGCCGGAATCCCTGCCTACCAGAACCGTCCAGCTCTCACTGCGTCTCAGCGCAGTGTCCTAGGCAACCCCAGCGCATGCTCGTCGTTCTGATAGCGTTCCCGGTGTGATCCTCATAGCGCCATGGCGAAACAATATTGCCCATCTTCATCGGCCGTGGCGCGCCATTCTACGCCAGAGCACGCCACGACGCGCTGGAGCAATCCGCCTCTTGGCGCGGCGTCGTCGGCTAAGGACTGGTTTCGCAGCCGTGCGTCGACTTGCGCTGGATCAGGTCCCAACAGTTGCCACAGAGATCCTCGAAAACCGCGACGACGCCATAGGCCTCATGCCGTGGCTCCTCAACGAACCGCACGCCGGCTGCGATCATGCGCGCATGATCGCGATCGAAATCATCCGTCTCTAGGAACAGGAAGACCCGCCCCCCGGTCTGGTCACCGATGCGCGCCACTTGGGCCGGACCGTCAGCCCGCGCCAATAGCAGGCCGGAGCCGGCACCGCCCGGTGGGCGCACGACCACCCAACGCTTGCCGCCGCCGAGCGGCGTGTCCTCGCAGAGCTCGAAATCCAGGGCGCCGGTGAAGAAGGCGATCGCCTCGTCATAGTCCGCGACCACGAGGCTGACGAGGGAAAGATGCTGATTCATCGCTCATACCAAGCCGAATGCGACAAGCTGGCCGTCAAGTCGCGGGGTGGCGCAACTTTACCAACAGGAGCGCGTGGCGGGCTGCCGTATCATAGCGCCACGGCGAAGCAATAGTGCCCATCTTCATCGACCGCGGCGCGCCATTCTACGCCACAGCACGCTACGGCGGCCGACTGCCTCCGTTCCCGATCAATTCACGCCAGAGCACCTCGTGAACGCGCCCCAGTTACTTGCGGGCACTACCGGTATCCGGTACTGTCGTATGTGTGCAATATGAATGGGACAATGGCAAAGCCGCCGAGAACCTTCGTAAGCATGGCGTGGATTTTGCGGATGCGATTGCTGCCCTCGAAGATGCGAACCGGTTAGAAGAAATCGACACGCGGTTCGAGTACAGCGAGGAGCGAATTCAAGTCATCGGAATGGCTCGCGGCGGTGTCCTGTTCGTGATCGTTACACTGCGTGGCGAAGATAGTTGCAGGATCATATCGGCCCGAAAGGCCACACGACATGAGCAAGACCGGTACTACGCGGGTGACCATGAAACCTGGTGATACATTGCCTCGGGGCGACACCGATTGGGCACGGCTCGATGCCATGACCGACGAGGAGATCGTGGCCGCTGCGCTATCCGACCCCGACGCCCAGCCGCTCACTCCGGAACAACTGTCCAGGATGCGCCGGGTGTCGCGCGTAAAGGTGCTGCGGCAACGCCTCGGCATGACGCAGATGCAATTTGCTGACGCATTTCACCTGCCGATCACCACGCTGCGCGATTGGGAGCAACATCGAAGCACGCCCGATGCGCCGGCGCGGGCGCTGCTGTTGGCAATCGAACGTGACCCGGAAGTCATGCGGCGGTTACTGGCGGAAGCGGTAGCGTAGCGTTTCGGATTCCCTCGCGTCTCGGCGGATCACATCATAGCGCCACAGCGAAGCAATAGTGTCCATCTTCATCGACCGTGGCGCCTTATTTAACGCCGTATGAGCCAAGATCGGTTGTGCTCCACGGCTCGGGTAGATCGGACTGCTTGCAGTATCTAAAGGACGCCTTCCCATAAGGGGTCATGCGCATAAATTCGGTGCGACTGGGAACAGCATACGTTGTGGTGAGAGCTGTCCATGGGCCACCGCGTCCCTGCGTATCCCTGCAATGTTCCGTGATCTGGAAGGAGCCATCGGCGAGTTTTTGGATCGCGGGTTTTCGGCATTCGAGATGTGCATTCCCGAAAGAAATGCCATTAAAGAGCGTTATCGTGGCGTTCGACGCCTGCTGACAAGGGGTGTCGCTCCGGACGTAATAGCCCCTTTCTACCGGCACCGAGTCCGCCCGTGCCGCCGTTGCTGCGCTCAGTATCGTAGCCACCGCCAACATCGCCATATTTCTCATTCTTGAGCTTCCTGACTCGCCTGAAAACACTCTAGAGATGCCGGCGGATGAATTCG
The DNA here is from genome assembly GCF_900141755.1 of Bradyrhizobium lablabi. Taxonomy (NCBI): domain Bacteria; kingdom Pseudomonadati; phylum Pseudomonadota; class Alphaproteobacteria; order Hyphomicrobiales; family Nitrobacteraceae; genus Bradyrhizobium; species Bradyrhizobium lablabi. Next base: position 7,680,998 of record NZ_LT670844.1, read on the forward strand.
CCGGCAATCTCGAGCGCGCGCCGGCCGGGCTCGAGATGCGCATTCCACATCGGCCAGGCGTGGATCATGTCCGGCCAAATCTGAAGTGTAACGGCAACGTTGGCGCTTCCCGCAGCCGCGGCAAAACGTGTGGAATCCTCGAGCAAGGTTTCGCATGCGCCGACCTGGATCAGCGTCGGCGGAAAACCCTTCAGGTCCGCATAGAGCGGCGAGACGCGCGGATCCTGCAGGTCGATCTCGGCCGGCAGATAGGCCTCGACCAGTTCGGCCAGATACGGCTTGTGAATGATGGGGTCGACGGCATCCTTGGTGGCAAGCGTCGAACCCGACAGCGTCAGATCGGTCCAGGGCGAGAGCAGCCACGCACAGCCGGGGATGGGTTCGCCGGCCTCGCGCAGGCGGTTGATCAGCGCCACCGTCAGGCCGCCGCCGGCGCTGTCGCCGCCGACCACGACATGTTCGGCCGCAATTCCTGATTTCCGCAGAAAATTCCATGCCGAGAGCGCATCCTCCAGCGCGGCGGGGAAGGGGTGTTCGGGCGCCAGCCGATATTCGATCGCAAGCGTTCGCACTTTGGCCGCGCGGCCGGCTTCGGTGACCAATCTGCGATGGCTGAGGATCGAGCCCGAGCAATAGCCGCCGCCGTGAAAATACAACAGCGCGCTGGAAGCTTCGCTGCCGGGCGCCATCGACCATTCGCCCGCTAGTCCCCCGATATTGACTTGCTCACATGCGATGTCGCTGGCCGCGGGCCATGCCGAGCCGACTTCCTCGATGCGCTGCCGGCCCGCCCGCCAGCCCACCGGGCGCGGTTTTGAGCTTAACAGCGCGCGGACCGCGTCGATCTCGCTTTGGCTCATGGTCAAATTCCCTAGGCGATGCGCGCAAACATAGCGCGAGCGAGCGGTCTCTCGCAAAGGCGGACAGCAAAACAAACGAAATTGTGTCAGGCGATCAGGCTTGCGTTTCCGGGCCAACGTGAGAACACTCCCGGCCGAATTCGGTAAGGCCGAAAAATAGGGAGGTTTTAGATGAGCGCCGACACCAAAACCGGGTTGCAGCTTCGCTCGCTGATCAAGAAGAGCGGTGAACTCGAGATATCGCTTCAAAGCGTGCCCGTGCCTGAGCCCGGTCCCGATGAAGTCGTTGTCCGCGTCGAGGCGTCTCCGATCAACCCGTCGGACCTCGGACTGCTGGTTGGCGCCGCCGACATGTCGACCGCCAAAGCGTCCGGCACGAAAGAATCACCCGTGGTCACCGCGAAGGTGCCGGAAGCGGGGATGCGAGCGATGGCGGGGCGGCTCGACGAATCCATGCCGGTCGGCAATGAGGGCGCCGGCGTCGTCATCAAGACAGGGTCATCGGATGCCGCAAAGGCGCTGATGGGCAAGACCGTCGCCATCCTCGGTGGCGCGATGTATGCGCAGTACCGCTGCCTGAGGATTGCCGAATGCCTGCCGCTGCCGGCGGGCATCACCCCTGCCGAGGGCGCTTCCTGCTTCGTCAATCCGCTGACCGCGCTCGGCATGACCGAGACCATGCGCCGCGAAGGCCACAAGGCGCTGGTGCATACCGCGGCCGCCTCCAATCTCGGGCAGATGCTCAACAAGATCTGCCTCAAGGACGGCATCGGCCTCGTCAATATTGTGCGAAGTGAAGAGCAGGCCGGCATCCTGCGCAAGATCGGCGCCAAGCATGTGGTCGATTCCACCGCAGCGAGTTTTATGGACGATCTGACCAATGCGCTGGTTGAGACCGGCGCGACGATCGCGTTCGACGCCATCGGCGGCGGCAAGCTGGCGGGGCAGATTCTCACCGGCATGGAGACGGCGATCAACAAGACCGCAAAAGTCTACAGCCGCTACGGATCGAGCGTGCACAAGCAGGTCTATATTTATGGCGGCCTCGATTTGCGTCCGACCGAATTGAACCGGGGGTTCGGCATGTCCTGGGGCGTCGGGGGCTGGCTGCTAACTCCCTTCCTGCAGAAGATCGGACCGGCCGATGGTGCGAGGCTGCGCCAGCGGGTCGTCGACGAGCTCAAGACGACATTCGCCAGTCACTATACGCAGGTAGTCTCGTTGCAGGAGGCGCTGCAGCTCAATCACATCGCCGTCTACGCCAAGCGCGCGACCGGCGAAAAATATCTGATCAATCCGAACAAGGGCGGGTAGTTTTTTTCAGCCCAAGCGACGCGGCCGGATGCCGCGTCGCAGGTCTGGAGCTCAAGGGATCAAGCGACGGGGGTTTTGAAAAGCATCTTTTGGAAAAAGGGGGAAATTCAATGTCGACAGATCTGAAATATCTCGCCTTTACCGCCATTCTCACGGCATCGCTGTGGATCCCCTATGTGGTCTCACAGGTGGCGACCAACGGCGCGCTGAAACCCCCGAATTATGTCGATCCGACGCCGCGGCCATTGCCGGCCTGGGGCAAGCGAGCTGATAGGGCCTACATCAACGCGGTCGAGAATTTTGCACCGTTTGCGGCGCTGGTGATCGTCGCGCATCTGGCCGGCAAGGCCAATGCGGCGACGGCGTTCTGGACGATCGCCTTCTTCTGGCTGCGGCTGGCCCATGCCGTCGTCTACCTGCTCGGCATTCCCTATTTGCGGACGCTGATTTTTACGCTCGGCTATGTCGCGGTCGTCGGGATGTTCGTGCAATTGATCAAGTAAGTTCTTGCATCATTTGATGCGAGGCTTCTACTTTCGGCTAGGGTATCGCATCGCAATCCGACTTGTAACGAGACTTGCGTTCCAACCGCGATCGGACGACATTCGCGCCGAAATTTCGTGCGCAAGAGCGTAAGCACTCAACCAGGGGAGAATGCGCCATGATCGGTCTCGACCGTCGCCAACTTCTAACAGGTGCCGCCGCCGCTGGCGCTGCGGCCGCCCTCACACCAATCGCCGCGCCGGCCGCGCGCGCCGCGGTGCCGCCGGCAGGCGCGCAGGCGCCGGGCTTCTATCGCTACAAGGTCGGGAGCTACGAATGCACCTCGATCAACGACGGCGCATTTGTGCGCCCGGTAGATAATTTTGTCAGCAATATCTCAAAGGACGAGGCGCAAGCTGCGTCGGATGCCGCCTACATGCCCCAGGGCAAGGTGGTCGTGCCGTTCAACCCGCAGCTCATCAACACCGGCAGCAAACTGGTGCTGATCGACTGCGGCAACGGGATCGCCTCCTTCGAGCCGACCAAGGGCGCGGTCGGGCGTACTTTGCAAAATCTTGCCGCCGCCGGCGTCGATCCCAAGAGCATCGACGTCGTGCTGATCTCGCATCTGCATCCCGACCACACCAACGGCATCCGCGCGCTCGATGGCTCGATGGCGTTCCCGAACGCCGAGCTGATGGTGCCGGCCAAGGAATGGGAATTCTGGATGAGCGACGAGAATGCCGCCAAAGCTCAGTCCAGCGAGATGATGAAGAACTATTTTGCCAATGTGAGAAAAATCTACACCGGCATCGAGTCGAAGGTGACGAAATATGACTGGGGCAAGGAAGTCGCGCCCGGCATCACCGCGATCGCGACCCCGGGCCACACGCCTGGCCACACCTCGTTTGCGGTCGCCTCCGGCAATTCGAAAATCCTGGTCCAGTCCGACGTCACCAACGTCCCGGAATTCTTCCTGCGCAATCCGGACTGGCACGTGGTTTATGACACCGACCCTGATATGGCGCAGGCCACCCGTCATAAATTCTACGACATGGCGGCGGCGGAGAAGGCGACGGTGGTGGGCTTCCATTTCACCTTCCCCTCGATCGGCCATGTCGAGAAGGACGGCACGAAATATCGGCTCGTTCCGGCGGCCTGGAGTCCGGTGATCTGAGCGCGGCGGCAGGATTGAGAGGACGGGCCGCTCAAGCAGCGGCCCGTTCCGTTTTAGCCGAGGGTGTTAGAGACGGACGGCTGTTGGCGATGGGTGCCTTTTCGCAAACCCACCGTTTCCGATTTGAGCAATCCATGCACTTGCATCGTTTGCCGACTTGGCTAGGGTGATGGGGAAAGCCGCTCCGGCGTCCGCACAGAGGAAATTCCATGGCCACCCCCTACAACGTCGTCATCATCGTCGGCAGCCTTCGCAAGGAGAGTTTTACCCTCAAGGTGGCCAATGCCCTGGCAAAACTGGCGCCCGATACGCTCAAGCCCAACGTCGTCACCTTGAACGATATTTCGTTCTTCAATCAGGACCTGGAAGCATCACCCCCGGCCGATTGGCTGGCGTTCCGCGAAAAGCTGCAGAAATCAAATGCGGTCCTGTTCGTGACCCCGGAATATAACCGCTCGATCCCCGGCGTGTTGAAGAACGCCATCGACGTCGGATCGCGCCCCTATGGCAAGAGCTCGTTCCTCGGCAAGCCGGTCGGCATTGTCTCTAATTCGCCGGGACCGCTCGGCGGCGTCAGCGCGGCAAAACATCTGCAGAATATCCTGCCCGGCATTTGCGGTCCGATCCTGGGGCAGCCGGAAACCTATCTGACCGGCATCGGCGATGCCTTCGACGAGAAGGGCGAACTGGTCAAGGAATCGCTGAAGCCGGTGCTGAAGCAATATATCGACGCGTTCGCCGCCTTCGTCGACAAGCAGAACAGATAGGCGGGGCGGCGACGCCTTAGGATTCCGTTAACCGGGGCCGTCGCATCTTCGCGCCATGGTTTCCCGCGCGCGACTCAAATCCTTTCTGACCGGCCTCGCCCTCTACACGATGGCGGCCGCGTTGATCGGCTATTTCGGCGTCAACGCCTATACCGGCAAATATGGGTTGAACGCGCGGCAGGAGCTCGATCAGGAGATCATCGCGCTGACGTCGGAATTGGCGCGGCTGAAGCGGGAGCGTGTCGAGGGCGAGCAACGGGTGTCGCTGCTAAGGTCGGACCGGGTCGATCCCGACATGCTGGACGAGCGCGCGCGCTATCAGCTCGATTACGCCAATCCCCACGATCTGGTTCGGATCAACAATCCGAACTGACGCGCTCAGACCCAGCCTGTTACAGCGGGATGACGGCTTTTCCCGCGTACCGGTTGCGCAAATTACAAAACCCGACGAATTCAATTTCGAAAATGTCGCCGCGTTGCACTGCGGCATAGCGAAATTCCCCCGCCATCACGCAATCCTTTCATGGCGGTTTGAGTTGGGATAGAGAGGGCTATCTTTCTCTCATCCGGAATTGCCATGGCCGCACCGAAGAAAAGCGTTGCTCAAGAAACGAGCCAATCAAAAGGCAACGGCTCCCAAAGCCCCCTGGAATTCACCCGAGATCAGGAACTGAGCGCGCTGCGCGACATGCTCTTGATCCGGCGGTTTGAGGAAAAGGCCGGCCAGCTCTACGGCATGGGCGCGATCGGCGGCTTCTGCCATCTCTATATCGGCCAGGAAGCCATCGTCGTCGGCATGCAAATGGCCCTGAAAAAGGGCGATCAGGTCATAACCGGATACCGGGACCATGGGCATATGCTGGCCACCGGAATGGACCCCAAGGGCGTGATGGCCGAACTGACCGGCCGGCGTGGCGGCTATTCCAAGGGCAAGGGCGGCTCCATGCACATGTTCAGCAAGGAGAAGAACTTCTTCGGCGGCCACGGCATTGTCGGCGCGCAAGTGTCGCTCGGCACCGGGCTTGCCTTCGCCAATCGCTATCGCGGTAACGATTTCGTCAGTCTGGCCTATTTCGGCGACGGCGCCTCGAACCAGGGCCAGGTCTATGAAAGCTTCAACATGGCGGAGCTGTGGAAGCTCCCGGTGGTCTACATCATCGAGAACAACCGTTACGCGATGGGAACTTCGGTGACGCGCTCCTCGGCCCAGACCGATTTCTCCAAGCGCGGCATCTCCTTCAATATTCCGGGCGAGCAGGTCGACGGCATGGACGTGCGCGCGGTGAAGGCCGCCGCCGACAAGGCGGTCGCGTGGTGCCGCGCCGGCAAGGGCCCCTACATCCTGGAAATGCAGACCTACCGCTACCGCGGACATTCGATGTCGGATCCTGCGAAATATCGCACCCGCGAGGAAGTCGAGAAGGTGCGGCACGACCAGGATCCGATCGAGCAGGTCCGCAATCGGCTGCTGGCTGCGAAGATGACCGAGCAGGAATTGAAGGCGATCGACGCCGAGGTGCGGGAAATCGTCAACGCCGCCGCCGATTTCGCCCAGCACGACCCCGAACCCGAGCCGTCAGAACTCTACACCGATGTCTACCGCTGAGCGGGCGGCGCGCGTCCCAGCCTAAGAAGCGAATTTTTCCGGAGCTACCATGCCAATTCAAGTGCTGATGCCCGCGCTGTCGCCGACCATGGAGAAGGGCAACCTTTCGAAATGGCTGAAGAAGGAAGGCGAGCCGATCAAGTCGGGCGACGTCATCGCCGAGATCGAGACCGACAAGGCGACGATGGAGGTCGAGGCCACCGATGAGGGCACCCTCGGCAAGATCCTGATCCCCGAAGGCACCGCCGACGTCGCCGTCAACACACCGATCGCGACCATCCTGGCCGATGGCGAAAATGCTTCCGATCTCGCCAAAGCACCTGCTCCTGCAAAAGCGTCCTTCGAGACGCCTGCTGCGCAGGCTCCTCAGGATAAGGGCCCTCACCCTGAGGAGGGTGCGTCAGCACCCGTCTCGAAGGGCGATGGTGCAAAGCCTGCGCCCGCCGCTCCCAAAGCCGTCACTGAACCCGATCCCGAGGTGCCCGCCGGCACCGAGATGGTGACCATGACTATCCGCGAGGCGCTGCGTGACGCGATGGCGGAAGAGATGCGGCGCGATCCCGACGTCTTCATCATGGGCGAGGAGGTCGCGGAGTACCAAGGCGCCTACAAGGTCACGCAAGGGTTGCTGCAGGAATTCGGCGCGCGACGCGTCATTGATACGCCGATCACCGAGCACGGTTTTGCCGGCGTCGGCGTCGGCGCCGCGATGGCCGGGCTAAAACCGATCGTCGAGTTCATGACGTTCAATTTCGCCATGCAGGCGATGGACCAGATCATCAACTCCGCGGCCAAGACGCTCTATATGTCGGGCGGACAGATGGGCGCCTCGATCGTGTTCCGCGGCCCCAACGGCGCCGCCGCCCGCGTCGCCGCCCAGCACAGCCAGGATTATTCGGCCTGGTATTCGCAAATTCCAGGCTTGAAGGTGATCGCGCCGTTTTCGGCGGCCGACTACAAGGGACTCTTGAAGGCCGCGATCCGCGATCCCAATCCGGTGATCTTCCTTGAGAACGAAATGCTGTACGGCCATTCCGGCGAGGTGCCAAAACTCGACGATTACGTGATCCCGATCGGCAAGGCGCGCGTCGTGCGCACGGGCAGTCATGTCACTATCGTCTCGTGGTCGAACGGCATGACCTACGCGCTGAAAGCTGCCGACGAACTCGCAAAAGAAGGCATCGAAGCCGAGGTGATCGACCTGCGGACGCTGCGTCCAATGGATACCGACACCATTGTCGCCTCCGTGAAGAAGACCGGCCGCGCGGTCACCGTTGAGGAAGGCTGGCAGCAAAACGGCGTCGGCGCCGAAATCTGTGCCCGCATCATGCAGCACGCCTTTGATTACCTCGACGCGCCGGTGGCACGGGTCTCGGGCAAGGATGTGCCGATGCCCTACGCGGCGAACCTCGAAAAGCTCGCACTGCCTTCGGCGGCCGAGGTGGTCGAGGCCGCCAAAGCCGTTTGTTATCGCTAGCTTCCGAACGAGGGCGTGACCTGTGACCATCGAACCCTATCATTTTGAATTCATGGCTGAAGCCATTCGCGAAGCCGAGATGAGCATCGCCGAGGGCGGACTACCGATCGGCGCGGTGCTGACGCGCGACAAAAAGATCATTGCGCGCGGTCACAATCGCCGGGTGCAAGAGAAAAATGTTATTCTTCACGGTGAAATGTCATGCATGCGCAATGCCGGGCTGACGTCGTTTCACGACACGGTCATGTATACGACGCTGTCACCCTGTTCGATGTGTGCCGGCGCGATCGGACTTTTCAAGCTTTCGCTGCTTGTCATCGGCGAGTCCGTGACGTTTCCGGGCAGCAAGGACATCCTTTCTCAATTCGGCATTCCCTATATCGATCTGGCAGATCAGCGGTCGATCGATTTGATGAAGTCATGGCGATCGGTTCCGGCTAACGAGCGTCTCTGGCAGGGCGATATCGGGAATTGAAGGAAGACGCATGGCCGGTCCCAAAGAGCAGCCTTTACCCCCCGACGTCATCGGCCGCGACGATGCCACCGAGGTGTTGCGCGCCTTCATCCTCGACGGCGGCCTTTCGATCGCGTTCACGCGCGCATTTGAAGAGCCGGACATGTGGGGGCTGCTGCTGGTCGACATCGCCCGCCATGCCGCGCGGGCCTATGCGCGCGAGGGCGACTTCACCGAACAAGAGGCGCTGACGCGGATCATCGACATGTTCGAAGCCGAAGTCGCGCGGCCGACCGATCTGGGCAACACCGCGCCGCGGTCGCAACAAGGTCACTGACAATGCCAATCAACATTCTGATGCCCGCGCTGTCGCCGACGATGGAAAAGGGCAACCTTGCCAAGTGGCTCAAGAAAGAGGGCGACAAGGTCAAGTCCGGCGACGTGATCGCGGAAATCGAGACCGACAAGGCGACCATGGAGGTCGAGGCGGTCGACGAGGGCACCATCGCCAAGATCGTGGTGCCCGAGGGCACGCAGGACGTTCCGGTCAACGACGTGATCGCGGTGCTCGCCGGCGATGGCGAGGACGTGAAGGCGGCCGGAGCGGGGGCGGGCGCGGCAAAACCCACGGCTTCCAGCGCTCCGCCGCCGAAGGCTGCCGAAGCGCCCGCCGCTGCAAAACCGGCTCCGGCGCCCGCACCGGCCGCGGCACCCGTTCCTGCGGCTCCCGCGCCAGCCGCCGCAGCACCAGCGCCTCAAACCAACGGCCATGGCCGCATCTTCTCATCGCCCTTGGCCCGACGACTGGCCAAAGAGGCCGGCATTGACGTGGCGCGCATCACCGGCTCCGGCCCGCATGGTCGCGTCATCGCCCGGGATGTCGAGGAAGCAAAGTCAGGCAAGGGGCTGAAGGCGCCGGCCGCCGCGCCTGCTACGGCGCCGATGATCGCGCCGTCGATGTCGGACAAGCAGATCCTCGCGCTGTTCGAACCGGGCTCCTACGAGATCGTGCCGCATGACGGCATGCGGCGAACCATCGCACAGCGGCTGACGGCGTCAGTGCAGACCATCCCGCACTTTTATCTCACCATTGACTGCGATATCGGCAAACTGCTCGCGGCGCGCGAGGAGATCAACGCCGCCGCGCCGAAGGACAAGGAAAAGAAGCCGCTCTACAAGCTCTCGGTCAATGATTTCGTCATCAAGGCGATGGCGGTGGCGCTGCAGCGGATTCCCAATTGCAATGTGAGCTGGACCGAGGGCGGGATGCTGAAGCACAAGCATTCCGATATTGGCGTGGCGGTCGCGATGCCTGGCGGCCTGATCACCCCGATCATCCGTCAGGCGGAAACCAAATCGCTGTCCACGATCTCGGCCGAGATGAAGGATTACGCGGCGCGCGCCCGCGCCCGCAAGCTCAAGCCGGAAGAGTATCTGGGCGGCACCACCGCGGTCTCCAATCTCGGCATGTACGGCATCAATCATTTCACCGCCGTGATCAACCCGCCGCACGCGACCATCCTTGCGGTCGGCACCAGCGAGGAACGCCCTGTGGTGCGCGGCGGCAAGATCGAGATCGCGCATATGATGAGCGTGACCTTGTCCTGCGATCATCGCGCGATCGACGGCGCGCTCGGCGCCGAGCTGATCGGCGCCTTCAAGATGCTGATCGAAAATCCCGTCATGATGATGGTGTGACGCGATGCGTCTCGCCTCAGCTCACCTGCTTGCTCTGGTCGCATTTGTTTTTGCGCTCTATTGCTGCTTTGGCTTTCTTTTAGGCTTGTCCGGCAACTTGCGGTACGGCTTCAAGTTTGATCTTAAGGCTTTCGAGTTCGCCGCAATCTACATGATGTTTATCGGGCCTTTTGCCTTAATCCTAATGCTCGTCTATTTCGCCCTGCTGCGGGCCAGCAAGGTCGCCATCATTATCCTGTTTGTGTTGTCGATCGCGCTCAGCCTCGCTTTCCTGTTCAGAACTGGGATCATCAATGGCAACGTCTATTTGTTCATTGGCGTAGTTTGGGCGGGCGTGACGGCGGCACTGGCCCACCACCTCGTTTATGCCGTGCTTAGACCGCGCGTGATCAAGGAATCGGTATCGCATGCCTGACACATCCTTCGACGTCATCATCATCGGCTCCGGTCCCGGCGGCTATGTCACCGCGATCCGCGCGGCGCAGCTCGGCTTCAAGACCGCGATCGTGGAAAAATCCTATCTCGGCGGCATCTGCCTGAACTGGGGCTGCATCCCGACCAAGGCGCTGCTGCGGTCGGCGGAGATTTTTCATTACATGCAGCACGCCAAGGATTACGGGCTTTCGGCGGAAAAAATTTCCTACGACCCGAAGGCCGTGGTGCAGCGCTCGCGCGGCGTGTCAAAGCGTCTCAACGACGGCGTCGGCTTCCTGATGAAGAAGAACAAGGTGCCGGTGATCTGGGGCGAAGCCACCATCGACGCGCCCGGCAAGATCACGGTGAAGAAATCTACTGTCGAGGCGCCGAAGGGCGCGCTGGGCGAGGGGACCTACCAGGCAAAACACATTATCCTTGCGACCGGCGCGCGGCCGCGAGTGTTTCCGGGGCTCGAGCCCGACAAAAAACTGATCTGGACCTACTTTGAGGCCATGATCCCTGAAAAAATGCCGAAATCGCTGTTGGTGATCGGCTCCGGTGCGATCGGCATCGAATTCGCCTCGTTCTTCCACACCATGGGCAGCGACGTCACCGTGGTCGAGGTGTTGCCGCAGATTTTGCCCGTCGAGGACGCCGAGATCGCGGGCCTGGCGCGCAAACGTTTTGAAAAACAGGGCATCAAGATTCTCACCAATACAAAAGTGACAAAACTGGAGAAGAAGAGCGACAGCGTGGTCGCGACCATCGATGACGGCAAGACGCCGCAAACGGTCGAGTTCGACCGGGTGATTTCAGCAGTCGGTGTGACCGGCAATATCGAAAACCTTGGCCTGGAAAAATTGGGCGTCAAGACCGATCGCGGGGTGATCGTGATCGACGGTTTTTGCAAGACCAGCGTCCCCGGCATCTACGCCATCGGCGACGTCGCGGGTCCGCCGATGCTGGCGCACAAGGCCGAGCATGAGGGCGTGATTTGCGTCGAAGCCATCAAGGGGCTTCATCCGCATCCGATGGACAAGAACCTCATTCCCGGCTGCACCTATTGCAATCCGCAGATCGCTTCGGTCGGCCTCACCGAGGCGAGCGCGAAAGAGGGCGGCCGCGAGATCCGGGTCGGGCGCTTTCCGTTCGTCGGCAACGGCAAGGCGATCGCGCTCGGCGAGGATCAGGGACTGGTAAAGGTCATCTTCGACAAGAAGACCGGGCAATTGCTCGGCGCCCACATGATCGGCGCGGAAGTGACCGAACTGATCCAGGGCTACGTCATCGCCATGAATCTCGAGACCACGGAAGAAGAGCTGATGCACACGGTGTTCCCGCATCCGACGCTGTCGGAGATGATGAAGGAAGCGGTGCTGGATGCCTATGGGCGCGTATTGAACATATAGAACCTGATAATGTTAGGTCAAAGGGGCACACTCAACCCTCATCCTGAGGAGCTTGCGAAGCAAGCGTCTCGAAGGATGGGCAAACAGGGACTCGCGGCCATCCTTCGAGACGCGCGCAAGAGCGCGCTCCTCCCGAGTGAGCGCAATTGCGCTCATCCGGGGATGAGGCCGGAGCTATCCCACTCTAACAACCGAGATCGCATCCGTGAAAGACAACGACAATCTGACGATCGAACGGCCGACATTCGTGACCCATCTCGAATGCGCGATGGAAGGCGATCATTATCCCGCCGACCAGATCCATAATCTTTCCAAGGCCGGCAAGCCGCTTCTGGTGCGCTACGATCTCGCCGGCGTGAAGAAAGCGCTGACAAAAGATGCGCTGAAAGAACGCCCGGCCGATCTCTGGCGTTACCGCGAGATGCTGCCGGTTCGAAAAGTCACCGACATCGTCAGCCTCGGCGAAGTCACGACGCCGCTGATAAGGCTGCCAAAACTCGCCAGGAAAATCGGCGGCGGCGAGATCATCGTGAAAGACGAGGGGCGGCTTCCCACTGGCTCGTTCAAGGCGCGTGGCCTCGTGATGGCGGTGTCGATGGGCAAGGCGCTCGGCATCAAGCACATGGCGATGCCGACCAACGGCAATGCAGGTGCTGCGCTGGCGGCCTATGCGACGAGCTGCGGCATCAAGACCACGATCTTCTGTCCCGCCGATACGCCGGAGGTGAATGTCAGCGAGATCGAATTGCAGGGCGCGACGGTTTATCGCGTCAACGGCCTCATTGACGACTGCGGCAAGATCGTCGGCGAGGGCAAGGCAAAGGCCGGCTGGTTCGATACCTCGACCTTGAAGGAGCCGTATCGCATCGAGGGCAAGAAGACGATGGGGCTGGAGCTTGCCGAACAGCTCGGCTGGGACGTGCCGGACGTGATCTTCTACCCGACCGGCGGCGGCACCGGCCTGATCGGCATGTGGAAGGCTTTTGCCGAACTCGAAGCCATCGGCTTCATCGGCTCGAAGCGGCCGCGGATGGTCGCGGTGCAGGCATCAGGCTGCGCGCCGATGGTGCGCGCGTTCGAGAACGGCACCGAGCACGCGCCGCGCTGGGAGGACGCTCACACCATTGCGTCAGGCATCCGCGTGCCGCAGGCAGTCGGCGATTTTCTCATTCTCCGCGCGGTGCGGGAGAGCAAGGGGTTTGCCATTGCTGTGAGCGACGAGAAGATTTCCGCGGCGCTCAACGAAGTTTCGCGCGAGGAGGGACTGTTGCTTTGCCCGGAAGGTGCGGCCACTTACGCCGCCTACCAGCAAAGCCTTGCCGACGGCCGGGTGACAAAGAGCGATCGCGTGATGCTGTTCAACTGCGCGACCGGCCTCAAATACCCGCTGCCGCCGGTCACCCGCACGCTCGATCGCCACGCGCCCATCGATTATGCGAAACTCTGAGGACCTCATCCTGAGGAGCGCGCTTTTTGCGCGCGTCTCGAAGGATGGCCGCGAGTCCCTGTGTTGCCGATCCTTCGAGACGCTTGCTTCGCAAGCTCCTCAGGATGAGGTCAGTTAGCTGGGTGGGCGAAGTAAAGCGGTGTGGCGTTGCGGGAGGGTGTGATGCGAAGGGCAATTCTGGCGGCGTTGGCGGCCTTGCTGATATCGGGTAGCCATGCGCACGCGCAAAATTTCCCCTCGCATCCCATCACCATCGTGGTGCCGTTCTCGGCCGGCGGACCCTCCGATGCGATGTCGCGGATTCTGGCCGAGCGGATGCAGCGAACGCTTCGCGAAACCATCCTGATCGAGAATGTGACCGGCGCCGGCGGCTCGCTCGGCGTCGGGCGCGTGGTGCGCGCCGCTCCCGATGGCTATACCATCGGCTTCGGCCATCTCGGCACCAACGTCGCCAACGGTGCGATCTACAAGCTCGGCTACGACCTCGTGACCGATCTCGAGCCGGTGGTGCTGCTGCCGAGCAATCCCATGATCATCGTCAGCAAGAACGCGGTTCCCGCGACATCGCTGAAGGAATTGCTGGCCTGGCTGAAGTCGCGGCCCGCGCCGCCGACCGCCGGCACCGCCGGCGCCGGTTCGGGAAGCCACATCGCCGGGCTCTACTTTGAGAACGTCACCGGCATCAAATTGCAATTCGTGCCCTATCGCGGCACGGCGCCGGCGCTAACTGATCTGGTCGCCGGCCAGATCGATATCATTGTCGATCAGCTCTCCAATTCCATCGCCCAGGTCCGCGCCGGCACCATCCGCGCCTATGCCGTCACCGACGACAAGCGCGTGGAGTCGGCCTCCGACATTCCGACGACAGACGAAGCGGGCCTCCCCGGATTCCACATGACGCTGTGGTCCGGCCTGTGGGTGCCGAAAAACACGCCGAAGGACATCGTCGCAAAACTCAACGCTGCGGTCATCGACGCCCTGAACGATCCGGCGGTGCGCAAGAAGTTCGAAGATCTGGGATTGCAGATGCCGCCCGCGGATCAGCTCACGCCGGAAGCGCTCGGCACCTGGCAGAAGGCGGAAATCGCAAAATGGTGGCCGATGATCAAGGCAGCCAATGTGAGGCTGGAGTAGCAATGGCTTCATGGTTCGAGTGCGCGACGTTGCCGCGCGAGAAGACCTCATCCTGAGGAGCGCGTCTTGCGCGCGTCTCGAAGGATGGCCGCGAGTCCGATGGCCACATGGTTCGAGACGCACGGCGTTGCCGCGCTCCTCACCATGAGGGTCTGGCAAGACCTCATCCTGAGGAGCGCGCTTGCGCGCGTCTCAGAGACCTCATCCTGAGGAGCGCGCCTTGCGCGCGTCTCGAAGGATGGTGGCGAGTCCAATTGTTGCGTCCATCCTTCGAGACGCTTGCTTCCCAAGCTCCTCAGGATGAGGTCGGTATTTCTCCAACGGTGGGCACGGCGCAGGCGCCGCTTCCGATCGGCGATCAACTGTTGCACGGTTGGCACAGCCGGGGACAATCGATACGGGAGCCCGCACCTTGTCCGCTTCGATGGTGGCGGGCCACCCTCGGAGCCGCTACGAAACAGTCGGATGCATCGGCAGGTGTGTCGCAAGGAAGGTCCGTCTGCAACGGCGGCCGGGGTTGCGGGATGAAGTCGAAATTTTCGGGCATTTGGCCCTGTCGCGGACGCGGCGCGCCGAAGAGGGCGGCAGCGCGATTGCCGCCAGGGTCCGGCTTGGCACGCTCACATTGTTTTCACAAGTCGTCGCCTTTCACGCTGGGCAGCGTTCTGCTCGTCGTCGGCTGGCTCGCACTTTTATCGCGGCCGACATTCGCCGGCGGCGGCGCGGGGGGGACTGACGGCCTCGCGCCCGGCGGAACCGGCGGCGTCACATCGGCGACCGGCACCGGCGGGACCGGCGGAAACGGGACGGGTAGTTCAGGCGGTGGCGGCGGCGGCGCCGGCGCGATCGGCGGCGGCGGCGGCGCCGGCTTCGGCGGCAGCACGCAGCCTGGTGGCGCCGGTGGCGCGACGGCCGGCGCCGCTGGCGTCAATGGGACTGGTGCCGGCGACAGCGGCGGCGGCGGCGGCGGCGGCGCCCATGGCGCGGTCGTCACGACGACGACAACCAATGCGGCAGCCGTGGCCGGCGGCAGCGGCGGCGGCGGCGGCGGCGCCCTCTTCGGCGGCGGCGGCGGTGGCGCGGGCGGCTATGGTGTCGTCGTCAATGGCAGCGGCTTCACTTACACCAATAACAGCGCGATCGGCGGCGGCAATGGCGGCAGGGGCGGCGACTCCACGATCGTCTTCGCGACAAGCGGCAATGGCGGCGACGGCGGCATCGGCATCGATTTCACCGGCAGCGGCACGCTCATCAATTCCGGCTCGATTACTGGCGGCAACGGCGGCGCCGCCGGCGCCGCGGCGGGAACCAACGGCAGCGCTGGCGCCGGCGCTGCGGGCATCGTCGGCTCAGGCCTCACCATCACCAACAGCGGCACCATTTCGGGCGGGTTCGCGGGTGACGGCACGACCCGCGCCAACGCCATCACCTTTACCGGCGGCATCAACGCTCTGACCTTCACCAATGCGACCTCTGGCCTCACCGGCAACATTGGCATTGGCGTCACGGGCTCAGTGAATTTCGCGCAGGCGACCAACGTCACGGTCAGCAACGTCATCACCGGATCGGGGCAGGTGATAAAGACCGGCGCGGGCACCCTGACGCTCACCGGCACCAATACTTTTCAAGGCGGAACGATCATCGATCAAGGAAGGATCAGTGTCTCATCTGATGCCAATCTCGGCGATGCGTCCGGCTCCGCTTTCTTTGCAGGCGGCACGCTGGAGGTGACCGGTGCCGGCTTTACCGCCGGGCGAGCCATCTTTCTCGCCGCCGGGGCGGGCGGCACCATCCAAGTCGATGCGGGCACCTTGACGCTTTCCGGCGTCGTGGCCGACTTCAATTTCGGTGGCCCGCTGATCAAGACCGGTGCCGGCACGCTGATTTTGTCCAATGCCAACACCTATATCGATCCCACCTTCGTCAATGGCGGCACGCTGGTGGTGGACGGCTCGATCGCGACATCGAGCCTCACGACCGTCAATTCCGGCGCCACGTTGAGCGGCACCGGCACCGTCGGTCCGACCACCATCACGGGCGGCGGCATCCTGGCGCCGGGCAATGCTTTCAATCCGACCGGAGTTCTTGCCGTCACCGGCAACCTCGCATTCCAATCCGGCGCCGTCTATCTGGTGCAGGTCACGCCGTCGGCGGCCGCACGCACCAGCGTCTCGGGCACCGCGGGGCTCGGCGGCGCCACGGTGAATGCGGTTTTTGCCAACGGCAGCTACATCTCCAAGCAGTACACGATCCTGACCGCCGCCGGCGTCAGCGGCACCTTTGGTTCGCTCGTCAACACCAACCTGCCTGCTAACTTTTCGAGCAGCCTGAGCTACGATTTCCACGATGCCTTTCTCAACCTGACGCTGAACTTCACCCCGCCCTCGGCCCCAAATTTTGGCGGCGGCCTCAATGGCAATCAACAGAACGTCGCCAATACGCTCGTCAATTTCTTCAACACCACCGGCGGCATTCCGCTGGCGTTCGGTACGCTCTCGCCGGCTGGTCTCACGCAAGCCTCCGGCGAAATCGGTGCCGGCTCGCAGCAGACCACGTTCAATGCGATGGGCCAGTTCCTGGGCCTTTTGACCGATCCCTTCATGGGCCGCGGCAATGGCGTTGGCGGCGCGTCGGCAACGCCTTATGCGGAGGAGAGCGCGAGCAGCTATGCCGCACGCCGGCGCAACGATGCGTTCGCGATGTTCACCAAGGCGCCGCCCGCGCCCTTCGTGCCGCGCTGGAGCGTGTGGGCGGCCGGTTTCGGCGGCTCGCAATCGACCGACGGCAATGCGCTCGTTGGATCGAACGACACAAGAAGCAGCATCTTCGGCACCGCTGTCGGCGCCGACTATCTGTTCTCGCCGAACACGCTGGCGGGCTTTGCGCTGGCGGGCGGCGGCACGAATTTCAGCGTCAACAATCTCGGCTCGGGAAGGTCGGACCTGTTCCAGGCCGGCGCCTATGTCAGGCACACCGCCGGTAATGCCTATATCTCGGGCGCGCTCGCCTATGGCTGGCAGGACATCACCACCAATCGCACCGTGACCATCGCCGGCTTCGATCAACTGCGCGCCGAGTTCAACGCCAACGCATATTCGGGGCGCCTCGAAGGCGGCTATCGCTTTGTCGCGCCGTGGATCGGCGGCGTCGGCATCACGCCCTACGCCGCCGGCCAGTTCACCACCTTCGACCTGCCGGCCTATGCGGAGCGCGTGGTCACGGGCGCAGCGAACTTTGCGCTGAACTATGCGGCCAAAAGCGTGACCGATACGCGCAGCGAACTGGGCATCCGCACCGATAAATCCTTTGCCGTTCAAAACGGCATCCTGACGCTGCGCGGCCGTTTGGCCTGGGCGCATGATTTCGATCCGGACCGCAATATCGCCGCGACCTTCCAGGCGCTTCCGGGCGCAAGCTTTGTCGTTGGCGGCGCGGCGCAGGCGCCGGACTCGGCCCTGACCACCGCTTCCGCCGAAATGAAATGGATGAACGGCTGGTCCGCGGCGGCGACCTTCGAGGGCGAGTTCTCCAATGTCACGCGCTCCTACGCCGGCAAGGGCACCGTGCGGTATACTTGGTGATGCGTCCGCCGATCTCTCCCCGTCATTGCGAGAAGCGAAGCGACGTGTCCGCCGTAGCTCGAAGAGCGAAGGCGGAAGCAATCCAGCTTTGGTGCCGCGACACAGAAAGCTGGATTGCTTCGTCGCTCCGCTCCTCGCAATGACGGGGAGAGAGTGCGCCCAGCCGTAACTGATTTGCCCGACGGGCAAATCAACGAGCTACGGCGGCCTGCGCCAAAACGCTAATTTGTTGAACCGGATCAACGTGATTTGGGTCGTCCAGTCCCATTGCGAAAAATATTCCGCTTCGCATCTGACCCAAATCACTTTTAAAACTCCCCCGTCTCGTTCCACTCGAGGGGCGTATCGCGATCGTCACGGACGCGGAATGAGATGCGGTGGACGCGATGGCGCTCTTGACGAACAGCGCTCAAGCGGACGGCGAAGTCGTGTGGTCCTGACACCCCGACGCTGGTGTCAAGTCGGTGGAAGCAATTCCACCGGCGACGGTGGCAAGAAAGCCCGGTCGCCGGGGAGAGCACGAAATAAGCCGTAAACCATTGCGCGGGGAGTGCCGGGTGATTCCGGTGTGACCTGACTAACGCGTGTGCGTTCTACCTCTACCTCTGCACACGCGGCTATCGGGCGCATCGGGCGCCCGGCATTCCCTGCGCCCTCTTTGGGCGAAAGGTTCATGCACAACTCAGGCGCTAAGCGTCGTGAGATTGCGGACGTATATCTCCACGTCATTGCGAGAAGCACTTGCGACGAAGCAATCCATTCTTTCTTTACGCGGCACGATGGATTGCTTCGCTGCGCTCGCAATGACGATCAGGAGACGAACAGCCCTAATCAATCGTATACCCGAGCGCGTAGATCGCCGGCTCCAAAATCGGAATCACCGGCGCCAGCTCCTTCAGATAGGCGCGATAGCGATAGCGCGAGCGGTCGTAGAGTTTTTCGGTCACCTGGGCGTAGCTCGCGGTGCGTGCATAGCGGCGGTTTTCATGGAAGTTGAGACAGCGCTTATCGAACGGCACGCCGACAAAACTCATGATCTTGCGGACATTACTTTCCTGATCGTCGACGATGTCTTCATAGCGAACCGGCAGATAGCGCAGCGTCATCTCGCGCCGGTAGTGCTCGACCAGCCCCATGACCAGCACATAGTGCCGCGCGATGCTTTCGAGATCATAGGCGCAGTAAAATCCGTGCGTGAGATGATTGGAAAACACCGAGAGCACGACGTCGAGCGGATGGCGCAGCAGATGGATGATCGGCGCTTGCGGAAACATCAGGGCAATCAACCCAAGATGGGTCTCGTTGAGCGGCATCTTGTCGGTGAACCAGCTTGCGCCCTTGCGCACGGCGCCGAGCTGGCGGGCGCGCTGCAGATAATAGTCGCGCAGATTGTCGAGGCCTTCGATCTGATCGCCGAGCCAGAGATCGGCGAACGCCTCCGGGTAAGCGAGCGGGCTGTTGAGCATGCGCGGGATGATGGCGGTGAGCTCGTTGATGGTCGGCAATTCGTCGCCGGCCGAAATCCGCGGGTGGGCGGTGAGCGTCTGCTCGACCATGGTGGTGCCGGAGCGCGGAAAGCCGACGATGAAGATCGGCTGCGCCACGTCGTTGCGCACGCTTGCGCGCGGCAGAATGCTCAGCCGGCTCGCGGTGAAGAAGCCGCGAAGGCGCTCGACCAGGTCGCGCGCCTCGTCGGCCAGATAGGTCTGGCCGGTCATCGCGCGCAGCGTGCGCTTGCCGGAATCATACGCCGCAAACGCTTCCTGATAGCGCCCCATCTTGTCGAGCAACTGGCCCTTCTCGGTCCATTCGAGCGGCCCCAGGCCGTTGCCGTCAGGCGACCGCTCGATCTCGTCGAGGAGGGCGACCGCGCTCTGAAAATTCTTGGTGCGGCCGTGGAGCACGGCGCGCGCCAAACGCACGGTGCGGTTGCCGGGCGACAGCCGTTCGGCGGCATCGAGCAATTCGCGGGCGCGGGCGAAATTGCGGTCGGTCTCCTCCATCTGCGCCCAGCCATAGACGGTCTGAAACACGTTGGGCTCAAGCCGCACCGAGGCTTCGTAGAGCTTTCGCGCTTCCTCGATCCGTCCCTGGTTCTTCAGGTTCCACGCGAGATTGGCGGAGAGGATCGCGTTCGACGCGCCGAGCAGCTCCATCACACGGCGGTAGTGATATTCGCCGACCTGGGGCCGGTGCGCCTCGGTCATGATCATGCCCATCAGATTGTGCGACTGGGCATCGGCCGGCGCAAGCCGCACCGCGTTGCGCGCGTGGATCTCGGCCTCCGCCAGCGCGCCCTTGGCGAACAGCAGCGATGCAAGCGCCTGCGTGGCGCTAAGATCGTTGGGATCGAGCCGCACGATCCGGTTGAGCAAAACTTCCGCTGGCATCGCCTGGTTCTCGGCGCTGCGGATCTGATAGAGCGATCGCAACGCGTCGAGATGGCGCGGAAATTTTTCAAGCAGATCGATCAGGAGCCGCGTCGCCTCGGCCACAGCGCCGGCGCCAAGCGCGGCGCGGGCGCGGTCCAGTTCAGGCGTCTCCCGCGTAGCCTCCGGCGCGACGCTCCAGTCGAGCCCGCAACAGCGGACGTTCCGCAATCCGCTGCCGCAGGCGCAGGGCGCGTCGGCAGGCGGAACTTGTGCTGGCGATGACGTCATGATCGGGAGATTACCGTGCTTGGTGGATTTGAAGCTGTGCCCGATGTTGCAGCACGCGCGCGGCGGAAGTTCAAATCGAAAATCATGCAGGGTTCAGGAATCGGGCGGTCCTCATCCAGAGGAGCTTGCAAAGCAAGCGTCTCGAAGGATGGCAACACAGGGACTCGCGGCCATCCATCGAGACGCGGCGAACACGCCGCTCCTCAGGATGAGGTCCGAAGTAAATTCCATGCAAAAAATTCCATCTTGTTGCGCCGTCGCCACACCGAGAGACTTTTCCCCGCTCCACGTCGGATGCCCTTGGTCCAGGGGTGGCGTTGCGATAGTGAAAGAACAACGGTGGGCGAGGCAGGATCCCTGCTGCCGGACTGGCGGGTAGGCGGCATGGTTTTGGAATCTGGCTCTCGGGCCGCGAGCATTCGATCTACCACTGCTGTCTCCACGTCCCAGCCCCGTTTCGCTGTCCCCGTAAGCTCCCGGCCGCGTTCCGGCGGCGCGCTTGGCCGTATTCGCGCCCGGCTGTTGAGCGGTGCGTCGGCCATCGCGCTTCCGGCGGCCTCCATGGTGCTTGCGCTGGGCGTCTCTCTCTCGAGCGCGGCGAGCGCGCAAACTGTGATCCCCAGTGGGAATACGACCTACAACCTCAACCCCGCCAACAATCCCTTCCTTATCAATTCCGGTACGACGCGCACCAGCGCCGTATTCTACGACGCCATCTATGGCAGCAACGCCACGCCATGGACGCTGACCAACAACGGCTCGGTGACGGGAAACCAATCATCGGGCGTCCATCTCCAATCGCAGGGCACGGTGACCAACGCCGGGAGCATCACGGGGACGAATAATTTCGGCATTTACCTCCAGGGCGGCGGCATCGTCACCAACCGGGCCGGGGGTGTGATCCGCGGGTGGTACGGTGGTGTTTACTTTTATCGTGGCCCCCTCGGCGCGGACACGGTGACCAACGCCGGCACCATCACGGCGACGAACCCGAATAGCATCGGCGTGTTCCTGGGAGGGGGCGGCAGCGTCACCAACCAGGCCGGGGGTGTGATCAATGGCGGGAACGTTGGCGTTTCGGTGGTCGGCAACGGCGCCACGGTGACGAACGCCGGCACGATCACTGGGGGGAATCAAATAGGCGTCGTTCTGGGGAGCGGCACGGTCACGAACCAGGCCGGGGGTGTGATCAGCGCGAACTACCGGGGTGTAGTCATCACCGGCAGGGGCACGGTGACCAACGCCGGGAGCATCACGGGGACGAATAATTTCGGCATTTACCTCCAGAGCGGCGGCAGCGTCACCAACCAGGCCGGGGGAGTGATCCGCGGGGGAAACATTGGCGTTTATTCCAGCTTCGGCAGCAGCGCCACCAACCAGGCCGGGGGTGTGATCAGCGGGGGAAACATTGGCGTTTATTCCCGCGGCCCCGGCACGGTGACCAACGCCGGCACCATCACGGGGGGAACGAATTCGGTTCGATTCGAAGGCAACGGCCCCCACACGCTGATCTTGCAGACCGGCTCGGTGCTGAACGGCACTGCGAGCAGCACGACCCCAGCGGCAACCAGCGCGCTGATCTTGCAAGGCACCGGCACGGCCAATAATAATTTTATCAATTTCAACACCCTCGACGTGCAGGCGTCAGGTACCTGGACCTTGGGCGGCGCGTCGACGATCGGCGGCACCGTCACGGTCGAGAGCGGCGTGCTCGCGGTGACGGGAAGCCTCAGCTCGACCAATACGCTGACGGCGAACGCCGGCGGCACGCTTGGCGGCACCGGAACGCTTGCGACGACCAACGGCGTCTTCATCAACGCCGGCGGCGCGGTGCAGGGCGGCGTGCCCGGCACGATCGGCGCGCTGCAGGTGAACGGCAATCTCACGTTCAATTCCGGTAGCTTCCTCGCGACCGTGATCACGCCCTCAGGGACCAATAGTCTCGTCAAAGTCGGCAATGCCGCGACGCTCACCGGCGGCACCGTGCAGGTGACGGCGTCCTCGCTGTTCACGCATACCCAGACCTTCACCATTCTCACCGCGAATACCATCAACGGCGCATTCTCATCGGCCTCGCTGGTGGGTACGGCGTTCGCGCGCAATCCACGCCTGGCGGAGGACGCGCATGACGTGTTCCTCACCGTCGATTCCGGCTCGTTCGCCGCTGTGCTGCCGACCTCTGCGACACTCAATCAGGTCAATTCTGCCACACTCAATCAGGTCAATATCGCGAAAGCGATCGATAACGGGCTTGCCAGCAGTGGCATGCTGCCGGCCGGATTCCTGGCACTCGGTAATTTGCCGGTGACAAATCTTCCCAACGCGTTGACGCAGCTTTCCGGCGAGAACGCTACTGGCAACCAGCAAACCACCTTTGGTGCGATGACGCAGTTTTTGGGCACCTTGCTCGATCCGTTTGTTGGCGGGCGGGGCGAAGCATCGAGCCCGGCGTCGGGTGCGACGGGATTTGCGGAGGAGGGGGAGGCAAGCGCTTACGCCGCCGACAGTAAGAAGCGCAGCAAGAGCGAACGCGATGCCTATGCCGCTGTCTATACCAAGGCCCTGCCCACTGCTTCCTTCGAGCAGCGCTGGAGCGTGTGGGCGGCAGGCTTTGGCGGCTCGCAAACCACCGACGGCAATACGACGCTGGGATCGAACGGTGCCACCAGCCGTATCTACGGCACGGCAGTCGGCGCCGATTATCGTTTCTCGCCGTACACCATCGCCGGTTTTGCGCTTGCTGGCGGCGGCACCAATTTTTCCGTTGCGAATGCTCTCGGCACCGGCCGCTCCGACCTGTTTCAGGCCGGCGCTTATGTGCGGCATACGGTTGGACCGGCCTATATCTCCGGCGCGCTCGCCTATGGCTGGCAGGACATCACCACCGATCGCACAGTGACGGTCGCGGGCCTCGACCGCTTGCACGCGGAGTTCAACGCCAACGCCTTCTCCGGCCGTGTCGAGAGCGGTTATCGTTTTGTCACGCCGTGGACGGGCGGCATCGGGCTCACGCCTTACGCGGCGGGCCAGTTCACGACCTTCGATTTGCCGGCTTATGCAGAATCCGTTCTCGCCGGCACCAATGCATTTGCTTTGGCCTATGGTTCGAAGAGCGTCACCGACTCGCGCTCAGAACTCGGCCTCCGCACCGACAAATCCTTCGCGATGCAAAGCGGCGTTCTGACCCTGCGCGGCCGTCTTGCCTGGGCGCATGACTACAATCCGGATCGCACCATCGCCGCCACCTTCCAGGCCTTGCCCGGTGCGTCCTTCGTCGTGGGCGGCGCCGCACAGGCGGGCGACTCGGCGCTCACCACCGCTTCCGCCGAGATGAAATGGATCAACGGCTGGTCGGCGGCTGCCACTTTCGAAGGCGAATTTTCCAATGTGACGCGGAGTTATGCCGGCAAAGGTGTTGTGCGCTATACGTGGTGAGTGCTCCGCCAATTCCGTCAAAGCAAAGTCCAAAAAAATGCAACGCAAAATTCTCGTCATGGGGCTGCCCGGTAGCGGCAAGACGACGCTCTCCGCCGCGCTCGCGCCGCTACTCAATGCGGTCGTCTTCAACGCCGATGCGGTGCGCGCCAACCTCTCGCGCGACCTCGGCTTCAGCCACGAAGATCGTGTCGAGCACGCCCGCCGCATGGGCTGGATGTGCGATCGGGTGGTGGAGGCCGGCGGCACGGTGATCGCCGATTTCATTTGTCCGACATTGGAGACGCGCGCGGCCTTTGGCGACGCGTTTGTCATCTGGGTCGACCGGATCGAAGCTGGGCGATTTGAAGACACCAACCGGATGTTTGTCGCGCCCGACCGGTTCGACCTGCGCGTCACCGCCGACGGGGCGCCGCAATACTGGGCGGAGCACGCGCTGGCGCAGCTTCGGCCGGCATTCGATCCGCAGCGGCCGACTGCTTTGTTCATCGGGCGCTATCAGCCCTTCCATCCCGGTCATCAGCGTCTGATCGAAGAGGGATTGCGGCGGGTGGGCCAGGTCTGCGTCGCCGTGCGCGACACCCACGGCATCGATATAAAGAATCCGTTGCCATTCTTTGCGGTGAAGCAGCGTATCGAGGCCGGGCTCTCCGCCTATGCCGGGCGCTTCGTGGTGGTGGCGCTGCCCAACATTACCGACGTGTTCTATGGCCGGGACGTCGGCTATAACGTCGAGCGGATCGTTCTCGACGAAGCCACCGAGGAAATATCGGCAACCAAGATACGTCGGCTTGCGGCGCGTCCCGGCGAACATTAACGCCCGCAAACGCCTTTATGGGTTCCCTATAGGTTTTCGAATCGTCCGATCTGGAATTACTATGGCGAACTCCCCAGCTTGTGCGTGAAGGAGTAGCCCATGACGCTCCAGGCAGACTTCGCCAGTCAGGACTATTTTCGTGATCCCACTGCCGCGGTCGAAAAGCTCCGTACCGCCGGGCCCGTGGTGGAAGTGCGCTTTCCCCTCATGGGCAAGGTCTGGACCACAACGACGCAAGCGCTCGCCGATCGGGTGCTGAAGGATACCGAGACCTTCGCCATGCGGAAGGACGACGGCACCCTTGCCGGACTTCAGTGGTGGATGCCGCCGATCGTGCGCACGCTCTCCAACAGCATGCTGTCGATGGACGAACCGGATCACAAACGCCTGCGCGACATCGTCGACGAGGCCTTTCGCCGCCGCGCCGTGCTCGAGATGGAGCCGCATATTCAAGCCTTGGGCCATGAGCTCGCCGATGAACTGTTTGCGGAAGGGACCCCGGCCGATCTCGTCGAGCGCTATGCGCGCAAGCTGCCGCTGTCGGTGATCTGCGAACTGCTCGGGCTGCCGCTGGCCGACCGGCCAAAATTCATGGCCTGGGCGTCAGGCTTCACCCGCTTCACCGGCGCGATCGGGTTCCTGTTCGCGATGCCGAATCTCTATGCGCTGAAGCGCTATCTCGAGCAGCACCTCGCGACCGTTCGCGCGCACGGCGGGGAAGGGTTGATCGCCGAGATCGTGCGGGTCGAGAAGGAGGGCGGACGCATCAGCCCCAATGAAATCGTATCGATGGTGTTCTTGTTGCTGCTGGCCGGGCACGAGACCACCACGCATCTGATCAGTGGATCGGTGTTCGAGCTTCTGAGAAATCCGCAATTGCGCGACTGGCTCGAAGAGGACTGGAGCCGCGCCGATCTCGCGGTAGAGGAATTTCTGCGTTTTATCACGCCGGTGCAATTTACAAAGCCGCGCTATGTGCGGAAGGATGTCGAACTCGGCGGCGTCAAGCTGCGGAAGGGCGACAGGATCATGGTGATGCTGGCAGCGGCCAACATGGATCCGCAAGCTAATCCCCACCCCGAGCAGCTCGATTTGCAGCGCAAGCCGAACCGGCACATCGCCTTCGGCACCGGAATCCATTTCTGCCTCGGTCATCAGCTCGCGCGCATCGAGGGCAGGTGTGCATTGAAATCGCTGTTGCAGCGCTGGCCCGAATTGACGCTTGCGGTGGGTGAGAAGGAAATCAGGTTCCGCGAGCGGCCCGGCATCCGGGCGATCGACCGGCTGCCGGTCGCCCCCGGCGCGGCCTAGCGTGATGAATATCTAGCCGAAAAAATTTTTGACCAAAGAATTTGCTCGCCGCTTCGTGATGGCGCGCTCGGTAATAACCGTCGTCTTCAATGGCTATCTCGCCTGAACCAAACGCGGGATGCGCAGCGTGTCACGCTTCGCGAACGCGGCTGATCAAGGGAGAACAAAATGCAAAAGAAGATTTTGACGATTGCCGGTTCAGTGCTGATTGCCTTTTCCACTGTCCAGTTCGCCGCGGCCTCCGAGCACCAGGGCAAAACCCATCACCGGATCACCGCGACCGCGCAGTTCCGCCACAGCAATGCGTATGTGGAACCCGCGCCTCAACCGGAGTGGCCGGGCTACGGCTATGGCGGCTATTACAGCGGCGGCTATTCGGCGCCCGCCGGCCACTGATCTCGCGAGAAGTTGCTGATGCGAGGGCCGGTCAGGGGTGACTGGCCCTCTTTGCTTGGCGCCGCCGGCTTCCTAGATCCCATAGCAAATGGTTGCCGCAAGGCCACGATTGTTGCTTACTCGCAACACTCAGTGAACATTTAACCCTCACACCGGCAAACTCTTGCATGCGCCGCTATTTAGCCACACCCCTCAATGAAATCATCTTTCGTAGGCTGACGGCCACGGCGCTCGCGAAGGCGAAGGAAAATCCTGTCGTTTCCAGGATCTGCTTTTTCCGGGACTAACAAGAGATGGCTGGGGAAACAGGTTCGCGATGGACGCCAAGACCAGCATCAAGAAGAGACTGCCGAGCCGTCATGTGACGGAGGGCCCGGAGCGGGCGCCGCATCGCTCCTATCTCTATGCCATGGGGCTGACCACCAAGCAGATTCACCAGCCATTTGTGGGTGTTGCATCGTGCTGGAACGAGGCCGCGCCGTGCAATATCGCGCTGATGCGCCAGGCCCAGGCGGTCAAGAAGGGCGTAGTGTCGGCCGGCGGCACCCCGCGGGAATTCTGCACCATCACCGTCACCGACGGCATCGCCATGGGCCATGACGGCATGCGCTCATCGCTGCCGTCGCGCGAATGCATCGCCGATTCCGTCGAATTGACCATACGCGGCCATGCCTACGACGCGCTGGTTGGTCTCGCCGGCTGCGACAAATCGCTGCCGGGCATGATGATGGCGATGGTCCGGCTCAACGTGCCTTCGATCTTCATCTATGGCGGCTCGATCCTGCCCGGCAATTTCCGGGGCCAGCAGGTCACCGTGCAGGACATGTTCGAGGCGGTCGGCAAGCATTCGGTCGGCGAGATGTCGGATGCTGATTTGGACGAAATCGAGCGGGTGGCGTGCCCGTCGGCCGGCGCGTGCGGCGCACAATTCACCGCCAACACCATGGCGACGGTGTCCGAAGCCATTGGACTGGCGCTGCCCTATTCGGCCGGCGCGCCCGCGCCTTACGAAATCCGCGACGCCTTCTGCATGACCGCGGGTGAGAAGGTGATGGAGCTGATCGCTGCCAATATCCGCCCGCGCGACATCGTCACGCGGAAGGCGCTGGAAAACGCCGCCGCTGTCGTGGCCGCCTCCGGCGGGTCGACGAATGCTGCGCTGCACCTGCCCGCGATCGCCCATGAATGCGGGATTAAATTCAATTTGTTCGATGTCGCCGAAATCTTCAAAAAGACACCATATGTCGCGGATTTGAAGCCCGGTGGCCGTTATGTTGCCAAAGACATGTTCGAAGCTGGCGGCATACCGCTTCTGATGAAGACGCTGCTCGACAACGGCCATTTGCACGGGGATTGCCTTACCGTCACCGGCCGCACGATCGCTGAAAACCTCACGAGCGTGAAATGGAATCCGCACCAGGATGTGGTGCGGTCCGCCGACAAGCCGATCACCGTCACTGGCGGTGTGGTCGGCTTGAAGGGGAATCTTGCGCCCGAGGGCGCGATCGTGAAGGTCGCGGGTATGTCGAATTTGAAATTTACCGGACCGGCCCGCTGCTTCGATTGCGAAGAGGATGCGTTCGAATCGGTCCGCAACCGGACCTACAAAGAGGGCGAGGTCATCGTGATCCGCTATGAGGGGCCGCGCGGCGGTCCCGGGATGCGCGAGATGCTCTCGACCACGGCGGCGCTGACCGGGCAGGGCATGGGCGGCAAGATCGCGCTGATCACCGACGGCCGGTTTTCCGGGGCAACCCGCGGCTTCTGCATCGGCCATGTCGGGCCGGAGGCGGCGGTGGGCGGGCCGATCGCGCAGTTGCAGGATGGAGACATCATCGAGATCGACGCCGTGGTCGGGACTCTTAACGTAAAGTTGACCGATGCTGAGTTGGCTGAGCGCAAGACCAAATGGAAGCCTCGCGCGACCAATCATACATCAGGTGCACTTTGGAAATATGCCCAACAGGTGGGGCCGGCGGTAGATGGCGCTGTAACCCATCCGGGCGGGTCGCACGAGAAACAGTGTTATGCGGATATCTAGGCGTGCCATTTTTGCGTTGATTTTAGCCGCGCCGGTGGCGGCTCCCGGATTCGCCTTCGACGGCGCGCCCGCCGCCTCCCAGGATGCCACGATCCCCGTCGTTTCAGCTCAGCCTGGCGCTGGCGCCGCCGCCGCGCTGAAGAAGGTCATTGCCCCGGCCGCGCCCGACACCACCTCGCTGACCTCGTTGCAATATGCCGCCGAAGGCGGTCATCCCGTCGCGCAATGGAAATTGGGCCGGATGTATGCCGATGGTGACGGCGTCGCCCAGGACGATCTGCGTGCGTTTGAATATTTCAGCCGCATCGCCAATGCGCATGCCGAGGACAGCCCGTCGGCGCCGCAGGCCGCGATCGTCGCCAACGCCTTTGTCGCGCTCGGGCGGTATTACCTCAATGGCATCCCCAACTCGAAGGTGAAATCCGATCCGGAGCGGGCGCGGGAGATGTTCTCCTATGCTGCGTCTTATTTCGGCAATGCCGACGCGCAATACGATCTGGCGCGGCTCTATCTGCACGGTGCCGGCACCTCGCGGGATGATTTCCGCTATGGCGCGCGCTGGCTCGGGCTTGCGGCGCAAAAGGGCCAGCACCAGGCGCAGGCCTTGCTCGGCCAGATGCTGTTCAACGGCGACCAGTTGCCGCGCCAGGCAGCGCGCGGCCTCATGTGGCTGACGCTGGCGCGCGACAGCGCCGCGCCGGACGAGACCTGGATCAAGGAAAGCTACAACAAGGCGATCGCTAAGGCGTCCGAGGACGACCGCGCGATGGCGCTGCAGATGCTCGAGCACTGGGTGCAGGGCCGGCGGGATTGAGGCGTCACGCGGCCTCGAGATCGAGATCCGCCCACACCGGCACATGGTCCGACGGCTTTTCCCAGGCCCGCACGTAACTATCGATCCCGACATCGATCAGCCGGTCGCTCGCCTGCGGCGACATCAACAGATGATCGATGCGCAATCCCTGATTCTTCTGCCAGGCGCCGGCCTGATAATCCCAGAACGTATACTGGCCGGGCGCGTCGGTGACGGCGCGGAGCGCATCGGTGAGGCCTAAGCCCAGCAGCGACTGGAAGCTTTCACGGGTGGTGGGCCGAAACAGGGCATCGCCGACCCAGGCCGGCGCGTTATAGACGTCCTCGGCCTTCGGGATGACGTTGAAATCTCCCGCCAGCACCAGCGGTTCTTCCGCCATAAGCCGCTCCTTCGAATACTCAAGAAGTCTCGACATCCATTTGAGTTTATAGGGGTATTTTTCCGTATTCGGCGGGTTGCCATTGGGCAAATAGAGACAGGCGACCCGAAGCACGCCGCGCTTCAGTGGGACCACGCCCTCGATAAACCGGGCGTGGGAGTCTTCGTCGTCACCGGCGAGGCCCGATTTGGTCTCGTCGAATGGCAGTTTTGACAGCAGCGCGACGCCGTTGAACGTCTTCTGGCCGTGGGTGACGACGTTGTAGCCGAGCGATTCGATCTCAAGCCGCGGAAACGCCTCGTCGACGCATTTTGTCTCCTGCAGGCAAACAATGTCGGGCGAGCAATCCTTCAGCCAGGCGAGAAGCGGCTCGATCCGCTGCCGGATCGAATTGACGTTCCAGGTGGCAATGCGCATCAGTGGTTTTCCATTCGACTTCTAGACGTTTCCGATTCTGGGCTCACGCAGCTGCTCCCAGCGGGCGGGCGCGTCTAATCCGCTCCAGTTCACGCGGCGAATGCATGGCCTCCCACAAATCGTTGCGTCGCTGGACGTTCAGCCAGAAGTCCGGGCTGTTACCGAATACGCGAGCAAGGATGAGCGCAGTCGGCGCGGTCACGGCCCGCCGGTTGTTGCAGAGCTCATTGACGTGCTTCCGTTGCACGCCCATGGCCTCGGCCAACACGGCTTGCGTCAATCCCATCGGTTCCATGAATTCCTGAACCAGGATTTCACCGACGCTTGCCGGTTTGCGCTTCGTCATCAGCATGGCTTGAGCATGCCTTGTGCGCGAGCTCAGATCGAGAAACTGGTGCCGCAGCCGCAGGAGCCGGTGGCGTTGGGATTGACGACGCGGAAGGAGGCGCCGATCAGGTCGTCGACGAAATCGACTTCGGAGCCTGCCAGGAACGGCACCGAGGCCGGATCAACCAGCACCACGGCATTTTCGCTCGATATCACGAGGTCGTCCTCGGCTTGCGCGCGCTCGATGTCGAATTTGTATTGAAAACCCGAGCAGCCGCCGCCCTCGACGCTGATCCGCAGCATGGCGCCCTCGCCCTCGACTTTAAGGATTTCGGAGATACGGCGGGCCGCTCTCTCGCTGATGCTGACTGCGGTGGTCATGGCAAGGTCTCCAATATCGGGCGCGTCATCCCCAATTCATTTGGTCTGGCGCGCCCGGCATAGTTAAGTGCACCGTAGAGCAGAATCAAATGGATAGGGACTAAATCGCTGTGTCGGTCGGAATGGCTGCTGCTCGCTCCCCCTATGGCTGCGACCCCGATCGCAGCCGCGGACGGCTGTTTTCGGAGCCGCCGAGCCGGACCCGGAGCCCGTTCCGGCGCGATTGCGACCGGGTCATCCATTCCACGGCGTTCCGCCGCCTAAAGCACAAGACGCAAGTGTTCGTGTTCCACGAGGGCGATCACTACCGCACCCGGCTGACCCATTCGCTGGAAGTGGCCCAGATCGCCCGGGCGCTCGCCCGCCAGCTAGGGCTCGACGAGGATCTTACGGAAACACTGGCGCTCGCGCATGATGTCGGCCATCCGCCGTTCGGCCATGCCGGCGAGCGGGCGCTCGACGCCTGTCTGCACGCCCATGGTGGTTTCGACCACAACGCCCAGACGCTCCGTGTCGTCACGGCGCTGGAGCATCGCTATCCCGGTTTCGACGGCCTCAATCTGACCTGGGAAGCGCTGGAGGGCATCGTCAAGCACAACGGTCCGCTGACCGCGCGAAACGGCACCGCGGTCGGGCGCTATCGCGAGCACGGCATTCCCGTCGCCATCTCCGAATATAACGCGACCTACGACCTGGAATTATGGAGCTTTGCTTCGCTCGAGGCCCAGGTCGCGGCGATCGCCGACGACATCGCCTATGACGCCCATGACATCGACGATGGCCTGCGGGCGGGCCTGTTTAGCGTCGACGATCTCAAGGTGATGCCGCTGACCGCCGAAATGATCGCCGAGATCGACCGGCATTATCCCGCTCTCGATGATAACAGGCGCGGCGCGGAACTGGTGCGCGAACTGATTTCCTATCTGATCGGCGGGGTGTTCTCGGAATCGCGGCGGCGCCTGGAAATAGCCCGGCCGAAATCGGTCGACGATGTCCGCAACCATGGCGAGGTGCTGATCGCGTTTCCTTCAGGCGTCGCGGAGGCCGAGGCCGAGATCAAGTCGTTCCTGAAACTGCGGATGTACCGGCACGAGCGGGTGATGCGGGTGATGGGGGAAGCGGAAGCGATCCTGTTCGACCTGTTCGCGCGCTATCAGAAGACGCCTTCGGACCTGCCGGCCGAATGGCTGCCGCCGGCCGGCGGCACCGCCGAGACCGAGCGGGCGCGGCGGATCGGCAATTTTATCGCGGGGATGACGGACCGCTTTGCCATCACCGAACACCAAAGGCTTTTTGACTCGACCCCGGATTTGCGTTAGGCGGCGGCCTCAAAGCCGCGACGTCGGCGCAATTTCCGGTCTTAAGTCTTAGCCATGGTCGACAAAACCCCAGCGCCGCACCTGTTTGCCGATGTGCTCGCCCGCGTGCACGCGGTATGCGGCGCGCTGGCCGCCGAAGGCGGCTGGCCCGCGGGCATCGATCTATCCCGCGTGGTGGTCGAGCCGCCGCGCGACGCCGGTCATGGCGACATGGCGACCAACGCCGCGATGGTGCTGGCAAAAGAGGCAAAGACAAAACCGCGCGATCTCGCCGAAGCGATCGCGGCCAAATTGCGCGCCGATGATTTGATCGCTTCCGTCGATGTCGCCGGTCCCGGGTTTATCAACCTGACCTTGAAGCCAAAGGCCTGGTCGGATGCGCTGCAGACGGTGCTCGGCGAGGGCGAGAGCTACGGACGAAGCTCATTGGGTGCGGCCCAAAAGGTCAATGTCGAATATGTCTCCGCCAATCCGACCGGACCGATGCATGTCGGCCATTGCCGCGGCGCGGTGTTCGGCGACGCGCTGGCTGGGCTGCTGACGTTTGCAGGCTACGACGTGACGCGGGAATATTACATCAACGACGCCGGCGCCCAGGTCGATGTGCTCGCGCGCTCGGCTTACTTGCGCTATCGCGAGGCGCTCGGCGAGGCCATCGGCGAGATTCCGGAAGGGCTTTATCCCGGCGACTATCTGAAGCCGGTCGGGCAGGCGCTGGCCGCCCAATATGGCGACAAGCTCCTGACGATGCCGGAATCCGCGTGGCTGCCGCTGGCGCGCGGCAAGGCGATTGCGATGATGATGGACGAGATCAAGGGCGATCTCGCCGCGCTCAACATCAAGCACGATGTGTTCTTCTCCGAACGGTCGCTGATCGAAAGCGGGAATAACCGCGTCGCCGAAACCGTCGATTATCTTCGTTCCAAAGGCGACGTTTACGAGGGCCGTCTGCCGCCGCCGAAGGGGGCGCCGGTCGAGGATTACGAGGACCGCGAGCAGACATTGTTCCGCGCCACTGCCTATGGCGACGATGTCGATCGGCCGCTGTTGAAGTCCGATGGCTCCTACACCTATTTCGCCTCCGACATCGCCTATCACAGGAACAAGTTCGATCGCGGCTTCACCGACATGATCGACGTCTGGGGCGCCGACCATGGCGGCTATATCAAGCGCGTGCAGGCGGCAATCAAGGCTGTCACCGCGGGCAAAGCCGCGCTCGATGTGAAGATCGTGCAATTGGTAAAACTGCTGCGCAACGGCGAGCCGGTAAAGATGTCAAAACGCTCCGGCGATTTTGTCACCCTGCGCGAGGTGGTCGACGAGGTCGGCAAGGATGCCGTCCGCTTCATGATGCTCTACCGCAAGAACGATGCGGTGCTGGATTTCGACCTCGCCAAGGTGATCGAGCAGTCGCGCGAGAACCCGGTGTTCTACGTCCAGTACGGCCACGCCCGCGGCCATTCGGTGTTCCGCAACGCCCGTGAGGTGGTGCCGGACCTGCCGGAGGAGGCCCCCGCGAGGGCGGCCTTCCTCGCCAACGCCCCGGTCGAGCGGCTGACCGATCCGGCGGAGCTCGATTTGCTGCGGCGGCTTGCGCTCTACCCCCGGATCGTCGAGGCGGCGGCTCTTGCACATGAGCCGCACCGAATCGCTTTTTATCTGTATGATCTCGCCAGCGAATTTCATGCGCTGTGGACGAGGGGCCGCGATTTGCCCTATTTACGCTTCATTATCAATAATGATGCAGAGATCACAAAGGCGCGACTGGCGTTGGTCCAAGGCGTCGTCTCGGTCCTGGCATCGGGTTTGGCCATTTTGGGCGTCAATGCTCCGGACGAGATGCGGTAGTTAGGGGCATTTATACCGCTCACATGGGGATCTGTGGGGGTATCTGGCACAGGCTGGGTCGCTCGGAAGAGTGAATTGGCAAGCTTTCCCGAAGGGGACGCATCATCACGATGGCTGATCGGTATCAGGACAGACCTTTCCCCGCGGACGACGGTTACGACCGCGGCGGCGATCCGCGTGCCCCTGCCAGGGGCGAGAGCGATCCTTTGGCCGAACTTGCACGGCTAATCGGTCAGACCGACCCGTTCGGCACCACGGGCCGCGCCAATCAGCCGGC
Source organism: Bradyrhizobium lablabi (assembly GCF_900141755.1). NCBI lineage: Bacteria > Pseudomonadati > Pseudomonadota > Alphaproteobacteria > Hyphomicrobiales > Nitrobacteraceae > Bradyrhizobium > Bradyrhizobium lablabi. Next base: position 7,715,244 of record NZ_LT670844.1, read on the forward strand.
CCCTTCGCGCACGGCTGCCCGCGATCCCTACGAGCGCGACGCTTACGAACGCGATGCTTACGAAGATCAGCCGCCGCAGGCCGAGCCGGACGAACCTCCGCCCGCCGGCCCGCCACCATGGATGCAGCGCGCCAATCGGCAGGAAATCCCGCGGCAGGAAATCCCGCGGCAGGAAATCCCGCGGCAGGAAATCCCGCGGCACGAAGTCCCGCAACAGGATTATCCGAGCGCGGTGCATCCGCTGCAGCGCTACGCGACGCCGCGTGCCGCGCCCGAGCCGGTCTATGAGCCGGAGCCGGCTTACGACGATGCCGAGCACGAGGCCGATCCCTCGCGCTATGACGAGGCACTCTACGGACAGCTCGACACCGGGGAACATCAGCCGCAGCAGGCCTATGCGGACGACCCTTACACCTATCAGGATGGCTATGACGACGGCGCCGAAGAGGTGGCCCCGAAACGTCGCGGCGGCATGTTCACCGTCGTGGTGGTCCTGGCGCTGGCGGTGGTGGGGACTGGCGCCGCCTTTGCCTATCGCACCTATGTCGGAACACCCCGCAGCGGCGAGCCGCCGATCATCCGGGCTGACGCCGGTCCGACCAAGATCGTGCCTGCGCCGTCCGACGGCAGCGCCAAGGTGCCGGACCGCATGTCGGCCGGCGATGGCACCGAGAAGATCGTTCCGCGCGAGGAAGCCCCCGTTGACGTCAACTCCCGGGCCGGTCAGGCCGGCCCCCGCGTGGTGTTTCCGCCGCTGAACCAGAACGGCAACCCGCCGTCCGCGGCGAGTGTGGCGCCGACCGGTTCGGCGCTGGCAACTAACGGCACCCTGCCCAACAACGAGCCGCGAAAGATAAAGACCTTATCGGTCCATGGTGACCAGCCCGATGGCGCCGCGACGCCCGCTGCTGCCGCGCCGCCGCCACCGGCAGCGCCGGGGGCAAAACCGGTCACGACAGCGAAAACAACCGCCGCGCCGCGCAACCCGCCATCGTCGGCCAACGCGAGCGCCAATGGGCCGCTGTCGCTGGTGCCGGGCGGCCAACCGGCCCCAGCTGCGCCTCCGACCCGAATCGCCGCAACAAACCCGGTCCAGACCGCGCCGAGCGGCGGAGGCGGCAGCTACCTCGTTCAGGTGTCCTCGCAGAAGAACGAGGCCGACGCCCAGGCCTCCTATCGCGCTTTGCAGGGCAAGTTCCCGTCCGTGCTGGGATCGCGCAGTCCCGTGATCAAGCGCGCCGATTTGGGCGACAAGGGCGTTTATTACCGCGCCATGGTGGGGCCGTTCGACAGTTCCGAGGAGGCAGCGCAGTTCTGCGGCAGCCTGAAGACGGCCGGCGGGCAGTGCGTCGTCCAAAGGAATTAGTGGCCGTTTCCTTGACCCTTGGACCATGCGCGGGCTAATCGGCCGCATGAGCACGCGCGCATTCATCACAGGCGTATCCGGCCCGGCGCTCCGCGCCGACGAGCGCGATTTTCTGCGCGCGCAGCTTCCGTGGGGATTTATCCTCTTCAAGAGAAATATTGAGACGCCGCGTCAAGTTACGGCACTCATTCGGGAATTGCGGGATTCGGTTGGCGAGCCGGAGGCGCCGGTCCTGATCGACCAGGAGGGCGGCCGGGTCCAGCGCCTAGGACCGCCGCATTGGCCGGTCTATCCGCCGGGAGCCGCCTTTGGGGTGCTTTACGACATCGATCCGGCGCTTGGTCTATCCGCGGCGCGCCTGAGCGCGCGCCTGATCGCCGCCGATCTGGCCGATCTCGGCCTTACCGTGGACTGCTTGCCGCTGGCGGATGTCCCGGTTGCCGGAGCCGATGCCGTAATCGGCAACCGGGCCTATGGAACCGAACCCAAAAAGGTCGCGGCAATCGCCCGCGCGGTGACGGAAGGGCTGGAGCAGGGCGGCATATTACCGGTGCTCAAACATATTCCAGGGCATGGAAGGGCTACCGCCGACACCCATTTCAGGCTTCCGCAGGTCGATACGCCCAAAATGGAGCTGGAATTGACCGATTTCGCCGCTTTCCAACCGCTGGCGGACCTGCCCATGGCCATGACCGCACATGTTGTGTTTAGCGCGCTCGACCCCGCCCATCCGGCGACGACTTCTGCGACAATCATCAATCAAGTGATTCGCGGCGTGATCGGGTTCCAGGGTTTGTTGATGAGTGATGACGTGTCCATGAACGCACTCTCGGGATCGATCGCCGAGCGAACCCGGGCTATTTTTAGCGCCGGCTGTGACATGGTCCTGCACTGCAACGGCAAGCTCGACGAAATGCGTGAAGTCGCGGCAGAAACGCCCGAATTGGCGGGCTTGGCCCTGGATCGTGCCCGGCGGGCGCTGGCGTCGCGCAAACGCGCGCAAGCCTTCGATCGGGGCGCGGCACGGGCTGAATTGGACGTGTTGCTCGAACGGGCGGGAACCATAGGCGCATGACCGCGGAAATCTTGTCATTTGAAACGGGACGGCCGGCCGAACTGTCCGACGAACCGTCGCTCGTCGTGGACGTCGAGGGCTATGAGGGCCCGCTCGACCTCCTGCTCGCGCTGGCGCGGCAACAAAAGGTTGATCTCGCCAAAATTTCGATTCTGGCGCTGGCCGACCAATATCTGGTGTTCATCGAGGCGGCCCGGAAAATCCGCCTCGAGCTCGCCGCCGACTATCTTGTCATGGCGGCGTGGCTGGCTTTCCTGAAATCGCGCTTATTGCTGCCCGAACCCGCCACCGCGGACGGACCGAGTGCCGAGGAGATGGCAACCGCGCTCGCCAACCGGTTGCGCCGGCTGGAGGCCATTCGTGAAGCGTCGAACCGGCTGATGAATCGCCCGCAATTGCAGCGCGACATTTTTCCGCGCGGCAATCCCGAGCAGATCGCCGAGATCAAGCATCCCAAGTTCACCGCGACCTTGTTCGACCTGCTCACCGCCTATGCCGCGCAGCGCCAGCAGCGCGTGCTGGCAACCGTGCATCTGGCCAAGCGCACGGTGTGGTCGCTCGCCGAGGCGAGGGCCTCGCTGGAGCGTCTGGTCGGGATCGCCGAGGACTGGAGCCGTCTCGACGAATATCTTTTGAACTACGTGGTCGACCCCTCGCAAAAGGCGACGGTTTTTGCCTCCAGCTTCGCCGCCGCCCTGGAACTGGTGCGGGAAGGCGAGGTGGAACTGCACCAAAAAGAGGCTTTTGCGCCTTTGTATTTTCGTAAGCGTCCGCCGCAACCAGCTTCCGGCGCGATGACCGCGCCGGATCTGTCGGCTGAGTAAGTAGAAGGAGACCTTGCCATGGCAAGCCTGGCGGAAAAACGCAAAGCCGATGCCGAGGAGCGCGCGCCCGATTCCCAAGCGCGGCCCGAGGAACTGCGGCTTCTCGAAGCGCTGCTGTTTGCCGCCTCCGAGCCGCTCGATCAGGCCACCCTTGCCAAGAAGATGCCCGACGGCGTCGACATCAAGGTCGCGCTTGCGCAGTTGCAGGCGGATTACGCCTCGCGTGGCGTCAATCTGGTTCGCATCGCGAATAAATGGACGTTCCGTACCGCTGGCGATCTGTCCTGGCTGATGACGCGGGAGACGACCGAGACGCGGCGGCTGTCGCGCGCGGCGATCGAGATGCTGGCGATCATCGCCTACCATCAGCCGGTGACCCGTGCCGAGATCGAGGAAATCCGTGGCGTCGTCACCTCCAAGGGGACGCTGGATGTGCTCTTGGAAACCGGCTGGATCAGGCCGCGCGGCCGCCGCAAGACGCCGGGCCGTCCGCTCACCTTTGGAACCACGGAAGCCTTTCTGTCGCAGTTCAGCCTCGAGGCGCTCGGCGATCTGCCGGGTCTTGAGGAATTGAAAGGGACGGGCCTGTTGGATTCGCGCCTGCCGACCGGCTTCAGCGTGCCTACGCCGTCGGATGACCCGGCGTTGCGGGAGGACGAGGACCCGCTCGAGGTCGGCGATCTGGAACTGGCGCTGGCGCCCGCAGCCGAGCCGGAGAACGAGGGCGGAAGTTAATTCCCGCAAAGAGGCTGCGACACAACGTCGTCACCGGTTAACGTTCCGCCACGTTAACAGCGTTTTAACACAGCCTAAGTCCTTGTTTTTGACACCTCCTGAGCCTACTTTCCGGACAGATTAGGTCGGGTCGCCGGCCACTTGTTTTGGAGGGTTGCAGGATGGGTTCGCTAAGCATTTGGCACTGGATCGTCGTGATCGCAGTCGTCCTGCTGTTGTTCGGCCGCGGCAAGATTTCCGACCTGATGGGCGACGTGGCGCAGGGCATCAAGGCGTTCAAGAAGGGCATGCAGGACGATGAGAAAACTGCAGAAAAGCCCGAGCCCGTGAAGTCGATCGATCATAACGCTGCGCCCGCCACGACGGCGCGGAGCGATGTCGGCAGCAAGGCGGTTTGAACAGCTAAGCCTGCACGCTGGTCCGCAAGGCCTCGCCTTGATTTGCGGCGGCTGGACGGTTGAGGAATACGCGGGCGGCCCAAATCTTGTTTGGCAAGTATTGGGGTAAATCGTCTCGCGTGAGCGGAATTTTTCATGTTCGACATTGGGTGGAGTGAACTGGTCCTCATCGGAGTTGTGGCGCTGATCGCCATTGGCCCGAAGGAGTTGCCGGGCGTGCTGCGCACGGTCGGGCAATGGATGGGCAAAGCGCGCAAGATGGCCGCCGAATTCCAGGGCCAGTTTCAGGAAGCCATGCGCGAGGCCGAAATGGCCGACCTCAAAAAGAGTTTTGACGAGGTCAAGGAAGCCGCGGCTGGCTTTACCAGCGGCAACATCATGACTTCGCTGGAGAAGGACGTCGGCAGCGCGCTCCGCATCGACGACATCGACAAGCCGGCGACGGCCGCAGCAGAGACGCCCGCAATCGAGCCGCCGGTCACTCCAACGACGCCGGCGACGTCGAAGATCGACGCGCCGGAGCCGCCGGTCCCCGAAACATTCACCGAGGCCGACGCGCATGCGCTTGCCGCGCAGCCGCTGGCGATCACCCAGGAAGTCCAGCCTCAGCCCGCGCCGCAGGATACCGCGCCCGCCGCGCCTGACCTCCTCAAGGACGCCAAAGCGTCATGAGTGCCGAAGATATCGAGGCCAGCAAAGCGCCGCTGATGGATCATTTGATCGAGCTGCGCTCGCGCCTGATCAAGGCGCTGCTCGGTTTCGGCGTCGCCTTCATCTTCTGCTTCTTCTTTGCGAAGCAGATCTACAACGTGTTGGTATGGCCGTTCGTCTGGATCGCGGGCGCGGAAAACTCGAAATTCATCTACACGGCACTGCTGGAATATTTCATCACCCAGTTAAAACTCGCGCTGTTCGGCGCCGGTTTTATCTCGTTTCCGATCGTGGCGACGCAAATCTATAAGTTTGTGGCGCCCGGCCTCTACAAGCACGAGCGCGGCGCGTTCCTGCCCTATCTGATCGCGACCCCGATCTTCTTCCTGCTCGGGTCGATGCTGGTTTATTTCGTGGTGATGCCGATGCTGGTGCGTTTCTCGCTCGGCATGCAGCAGGCCGGCGGCGCCGAGACCGCGCAAATCCAGCTATTGCCGAAGGTCGGTGAATATCTGTCGCTGATGATGTCGCTGATTTTCGCCTTCGGGGTGGCGTTCCAGTTGCCGGTGATCCTGACGCTGTTGGGCCGGATCGGAATCATCACTTCGCAGCAGCTCCGCGAAAAGCGTCGCTATTTCATCGTGGTCGCCTTCATCATCGCCGCCGTCCTGACGCCGCCCGACGTGCTCAGCCAATCCTCGCTGGCGCTGCCTCTGCTGGCGCTGTACGAGGGCTCTATCATCGCCGTGCGCATGGTGGAGAAGAAGGCGGCAGCGGCCAGGGCGGCTGCCGGTACCCCGCCATCCGCCGCCCCGCCGCCGGCCGCGAATCCGGCGGAGTAGGGGCGGACCGCGCGGCGGCGCCTCATACCGGCTGTCATACTCCGTGAAAGCGGGGTATCCAGTACGCTGCGGCCTCACGGCTCTATCACTAACGCCTCTGGAATACTGGATGCCCGCCTTCGCGGGCATGACGGTTACAGGAATGCTTCAGGACTGAACGACAATGCACGACATCAAATGGATCCGCGAAAATCCCGAAGCTTTCGACGCCGGACTGAAACGGCGCGGGCTCGCGCCGATGTCGGCGTCGCTTTTGGCGATTGACGAGAAGCGCCGCGCGGCGATCCTGAAGTCAGAGCAGGCGCAGGCACGGCGCAATGCCGCGTCGAAGGAAATCGGCGACGCCAAGAAGGCCAAGGACGACGCACGCGCCTCTGCCTTGATGGCTGAGGTCGCCGAGCTCAAGACGACCATGCCGCAGCTCGAGTTGGCCGCGAAGGCGGCGGACGAGGAGCTCAACAAGGAACTCGCCGCTATTCCGAATCTTCCACTGGATGAAGTGCCTGATGGCACTGACGAGCATGGCAATGTGCAGCATCACGTCTTTGGAGCAGCGCGCAATTATGGCTTCGCGCCGAAACCGCATGACGATCTCGGCGATGCGCTCGGCTTCATGGATTTTGAAGCCGCTGCAAAGCTGTCTGGCGCGCGCTTTGTCGTGCTGAAGAAAGGTCTGGCGCGGCTGGAGCGCGCGATCGGGCAATTCATGCTTGACCTCCATACCAACGAGCACGGCTACACTGAGATCAATCCGCCGCTGCTGGTGCGTGACGAAGTGATGTTCGGCACCGGACAACTGCCGAAATTTGAAGACGATCAGTTCTGGGCCATCAAAGGTGAATTGCTGGCCGCTCCAGATGGCATCGGCAGATTAAGGAGCGAACGCCTCGGTCTCATCCCCACCGCCGAAGTGTCGCTGACCAATCTCGTCCGCGAATCTATCGTCGACGAAAAACAATTGCCAATGCGCCTCACCGCGTTGACGCCGTGCTTTCGCGCCGAAGCCGGTGCTGCCGGCCGCGACACCCGCGGCATGATCCGCCAGCATCAATTCACCAAGGTCGAGCTGGTCTCGATCACCACGCCGGAGACAAGCAAGGACGAGCACGAGCGCATGCTCGCCTGCGCCGAGGAAGTTTTGCGCCAGCTCGACCTGCATTACCGCGTGATGACATTGTGCGCCGGCGACATGGGATTTTCGGCGCAGAAAACCTATGACATCGAGGTCTGGATGCCCGGCCAGGGCGACGGCGGGGCTTTCAGGGAAATCTCAAGCTGCTCGGTGTGCGGCGATTTCCAGGCGCGGCGCATGGATGCGCGCTATCGCGGCCCCGACGGCAAGCCGCGCTTCGTGCATACGCTGAACGGCTCCGGCACGGCCGTCGGCCGCGCGCTGATCGCTGTCATGGAAACCTATCAACAACAAGGCGGCTCGATCGCGGTGCCCGATGTGCTGCAGACCTATATGGGCGGCGTCAAAGTCATCGACAAAGACCAATAGAGCCTGATTCAACTGAGTTGAATCAGGCTCTATGGTTATCTCCTTGTTTGAGCATGATCTTTTCGGAAAACCGGTTTCCACTTTTCCGGATCATGCTCTAGAGGCTGATTTATTCAACACGCACCGCCTTCGTTGTTGCGAAGGCTGTGCGTGCAAGTATCTTCGTCTCCTGCCTGCGGCGAGCGCCACATCTCGCGGAAACGAACCCTCTCATGGCCCTGCATCGCGATATTTTTTGGGTGGGCAGACAATGGGCCGTCACTGGCTATGGGCTGCAGGCGGTCGACCAGAAGCTGAAGGGCAAATTCGATATTGAGGCAGCGAGGATATGGGAAGACGGCCTATTGGAAGGCCTGCGCGCCGAGGCGTGGCTCAATGCCGATGATTTTGCCAAGGCACTCACTGTTGCCCGAAAGCGCTTTTCGGAACCGCCCCCAAAGGTTGCGCCGCCCGAGGAGCGTCTTTTGGGCCTCATCGAAACCGTCCTGAAGGAACCGGGTTCGAAAGAATCGAACCTGAAAGAAACGAAGGCGAAGGAAGTTGGCTTGAAAGAGAATCCGGTCGAGACGCAAAAACCTCCGGTTCATAAATTTGACATGCACATCGAAGGCTCGATCGCGAAATTCGTGCCGCAATGGCGCATCCGCGTGAAACGGTAACGACATCCGCAGCCGTTTGCAGAAAATCCGGCATTTGAGATACACTGGCCGCGATCATCATTCGATCCCTTCATCTTCCCTGATTAAGTTTTTCGAAGTGAGCGATTTTGAACACGGCACGTGACGCCGAAGAGTTCATTGTTCTAGTCGGCCGTCGGCCTCTCGCTGTGTTGGTCTTGTCAACTCCGGTCACACTCCAAATTCAAGCGATACGCCATGCCCGAATTTCAGCCGATATCGTCAGCGAATATTTCCGCCATCAAGCGTCCGAGCTGCCCGAGCTGCCGGCACAAGCGCATGCTGCTGTCGAGGCTTGAACCAAGATCATCCGCCTTCGGCCTCGGTACCTTCGAATGCCAGAAGTGCGGTTGCGTTCACACCGCGGTCATACCGAGCGACCCCATGACCTCGCGCATGCGCCGCTGGCTCGCGGGTGGATTACGGCGGCCGACGTAAGGTTGTTCCCCGCCTGGAACTGCTCGCCTCGGAAAATTCGGACCGAGCATGTTGGCCCTGCCAAGCCGGATTTATGTCGCCTACCGGACATCGCCGGATTATACTGGCGCCACGGCGGAATATGCCGGTGCGAAGAGCGTTCTGTTCTCCACCGGACGACGGACAGACGCCATGTCGTACGCACCACAATTTAAAGTAGATACCGCCTTTGATCCCCGGGTTTTTCTGGGCGGGGCCGGGCTCGGGAAAACCGTCGAATGCTACGCGAAGAACCAGAAGGTCTACAGCCAGGGCGACATCGCCGACACCATCTTCTTTATCCAGAAGGGCAAGGTGAAGATCACGGTTTTGTCCGAGCACGGCAAGGAAGCGGTGGTCGGGATATTCGCGGAGGGGCAGTTCTTCGGCGAAGGCTGTCTGGAGGGATCGGAATTACGCACCGCCACCAGCCAGGCCATGGAAGAGTGCCTGATCACGTCGATCACCAGGTCCGAAATGCAGGCGACGCTCGCGAGGGAACCGAAATTCTCCGAATTCTTCATCGCCTATCTGTTGTCCCGCAACAGTCGGATCGAAGACGATCTGATCGACCAGCTCTTCAACTCCAGCGAAAGACGGCTCGCGCGCCTATTGCTGCTGCTTGCGAATTTCGGCGAGGAAGGCTCAGCCCAGCCGATCGCGATCACGCTCAGCCAGGAGACCTTGGCGGAAATGATCGGCACCACCCGATCGCGGGTGAGTTTTTTCATGAACAAATTCAGGAAAAAGGGATACATCGACTACAACGGCAAGATCGAGGTGCACCGCTCGCTGTTGGACGCGGTGCTGCGCGAAAAGCCGGAGATCGGCGGGGACGATTAGCCCGCGAGCGTTCGAGCCTACTGCCGTTTCTGAATAATCCATTCGCCAGCCGCGCGGAAAGCGGCCCGCTGACGGGGCATATTGGCTGGATTACCGGGTTTGCCTCAAGGGCGCTAGCGGGATAAGACGGCGCACGGACAGCGACGGAACCGGCCGCAAAGGGCATCTGAACGCATGCGAATTCTCTGCACCAATGACGACGGCATCCATGCCCCTGGCCTGAAGATCGTCGAGGAAATCGCCCGCGCTTTGTCCGACGACGTCTGGGTGGTGGCGCCGGAGCTCGATCAGTCCGGCGTCTCGCATTCGCTGTCGCTCAATGATCCGCTTCGCCTGCGCGAGGTCGGCCCGCGTCATTTCGCGGTCCGCGGCACGCCGACCGACTGCGTCATCATGGGCGCGCGCCATATCCTCGGCGAGACCATGCCGGACCTCGTGCTGTCGGGCGTCAACAAGGGCCGCAATGTCGCCGAGGACGTCGTTTATTCCGGCACCATCGCCGGCGCCTTGGAAGGCACCATTTTGGGAATTCCGTCGTTTGCGCTGTCGCAGGAATTTTCCATGGAGACCCGCCACGCGCCGTTGTGGGAGACCGCGCTGAAATTCGGCCCGGAAATCCTGCGCAGGGTGATCGACGCCGGCGTGCCGAAAAACACCGTGATCAATGTCAACTTTCCCGCCTGCGCGCCGGACGACGTCGCGGGCGTGCGGGTGACGCGGCAGGGCAAGCGCAATCTCGGTTTTCTGAAAGTCGACCAGCGCCGCGATGGCCGCGGCAATCCTTATTTCTGGATCGGATTCGAGCGCCTCGCGCAGGTCGACGTGCCGGCCGAAGGCACTGATTTGGCGGCGCTCGCCGCGCGCTATGTCTCGGTGACGCCGCTCCGGCTCGACCGCACCGACGACGAATTCGCGCAGGCGCTGACGGCGACGCTGAAATAGGGAGCGGGCAGGGCGCTGCGTCATATTTTGGCTGTCATACCCGCGAAAGCGGGTATCCAGTACGCCGCGGCCTATCGGCTCAATCACCAGCGCCTCTGGAATACTGGATCGCCCGGTCAAGCCGGGCGATGACGGCTCTGTTGCCTGGGCACAGCCCTAAACGGTGGCGCTCTTCAGCGCAGTATCGATCATCCGCGCCAAGGTCTCGATCTGGAAGGGCTTTTGCAGCGCCGGGCGGTCGCGGTATTCCTCGGGCAGACCCGACGAGCCATAGCCGGTGGCAAAGATGAACGGGCGGTTGCGCGCCGTGATCAATTCGGCGACCGGCGAGATCACCTTGCCGTTGACGTTGACGTCGAGAATGGCGAGGTCGAACTCGGCGGTTTGCGCAAGCCGGATCGCCTCGTTGATCTCGCCGGCTTCGGCCACGACGCGGTAGCCGAGCTCTTCCAGCATGTCGGCGACCATCATCCTGATCATGACCTCGTCTTCAACGAGGAAGACAGAACCGCCCGGCGGCCGCGTCGCATTCATCAAAGGAATCCTTGCCCGTCCCAAGATCAGGTTCGCAAATAACGCCATCTGGTGCAATGTCTACGTGACGAACGCGACCCCCCATGATCGTTGTCAACGCGCGGTTTTCGGACGGTCGCTCCGCCAACATCCGCCGTGCCTCAACGCCAGGATGCAGTACGGTGTTCCCTAGCGGGAACAGGGATTTGAGGGGAAAGTTTTCCTTAAACCGGACCGCGCATATTGCCTCAAACTGGTCGGCAGCGGCGCTAGACTGCTGGGCTACACCCTTAGAGAACAGAAAATGCCCGCTGCCCAAAATCCGCCGGAAAAGATGATGTTTCAGCTTTCCCTCCGGCGGCGTGGGATCAGCGATCTGGCGGTGCTTCGCGCGATGGAGGAAGTCCCGCGGGACCTTTTCGTGGCAGCGGCCGATCGCGCCGATGCCTATCGCGACAGTGCGCTCGGCATCGCCTGTGGGCAAACAATCAGCCAGCCCTTCGTGGTCGCCTACATGACCGAGCAGCTTCAGTTGCAAAAGCAGCACCGGGTGCTGGAGATCGGCACCGGCTCGGGATATCAGGCGGCGATCCTGTCGCGGCTTTGCCGTCACGTGCTGACGATCGAGCGTTACCGGACGCTCGCCGACAGCGCCCGGTCGCGGCTCGAAGAGCTGCGCTACGACAATATCGAGGTGCTGCTGGGGGACGGTTTTGACGTCCCCCCGGGCGCGGGCCAATTCGACCGCATCATTGTCACCGCTGCGATGGAGCAAATCCCGCAAAGCCTGACGGCGCGGCTCGAGCCCGGCGGTATCCTGATCGCGCCGGTCGGGCCGCACCGGGGCATCCAGACCCTGGTCCGTGTCACCAGGACGGACACCGGTCTCGAGCGCAAGGAGCTCGTGGACGTCCGCTTCGTGCCGGCGCTGCCGGGCGTTGCCCGCGAACTGTAAATTTACGGATCGGCTGTTCCGCCAACGTCTTATTGGCAGGATTAAGCGGTTGTTTACTCCCGACGTGTTTACTCAAAACAATATTTTGTTGCGTATGAGTGAGTAACCATGTCCCTCGTCGAGTTGCTTTGCTCGCGCCGCGTGCCGCACGTCGCGGTGCTGGCGCTGATCTCGATCGGCTTTGCCGGCTGCAGCGCCGACATGTCGACCCGCCTCTCGCAAGCGCAAAATCCCTTTTCCAATCCGTATGAATCGCAACCGGAAGCCACCGGCACCGTGCCGGCGCCCGCGGTCGAGCGCCGCGAGCTTCCACAATATGCCCGTCCGCAATCGCAATACCAGTCGCAGCCGTTGCCGCCACAGGTCGTGGCTCCGCGGTCCTATCCGACGGCAAATGGCGGTGTGTCCGGAGGCGGGCGGGGGCTTGCCTCCTACGCTGCGCCCGGCCAGCCGATCGAGACCACCGGCAGCGTTGCGCCGCGCTCGGTCGCGGCGACCCGCGCGCAGGGTACCACGATCATTGTCGGCACCAGCGACACCGTCGATATCCTGGCGCGCCGTTATAATGTCACTCCCGCCGCCATCCTGCAGGCCAACGGCTATAAAGGCCCGCGCGCGCTGTCGCCGGGCCAGCAGCTGATCATTCCGCATCCCGCCGCCACGGTGGCCGCAGCGCCAGCCCTGGCCGCGCCGGCGAGCAAGCCGGTCGCGGTCGCAGCAGTGCCATCGGTTCACGTCGTCAATCACGGCGACACACTGCTCAGCATCGCGCGCCGCAATCATGTGTCGGTTGCGGAACTGGCCAAAGCCAACAACATCAATCCCCACGCAAAACTCAAGCTCGGCATGAAGCTTACCGTGCCGGCTGCGAAGACCGCCGCCGTCGCTCCAGCGGCGCCCGCGGCAGTTGCCACCGCCCAACCCGCCGCGGCTTTGGCGCCGCCTGCGACAAAATTGGCCGCAGCGATCCCCGCCGGTCCGCAGCAAACCGCGCGGCTGGCCCAGGCCACCACCAAGATCGAGGACATCCCGGCGGAGGCGCCGGTCAAGGCCGCTGAAGCAACCGGCGCGTTGCCGACGTTCCGTTGGCCGGTGCGCGGCAAGGTGATCACGAGCTACGGCGCCAAGACCAACGGCAAAGCCAATGACGGCATCAATCTCGCGGTGCCCGAAGGCACGCCGGTAAAGGCGGCGGAGGACGGCGTCGTCGCCTATTCCGGAAACGAGCTCAAAGGCTATGGCAACCTGGTTCTGGTTCGGCACTCCAACGGTTACGTCACCGCATATGCCCATGCGAGTGAACTGCTGGTGAAGCGCGGCGACACCATCAAGCGCGGTCAGATCATTGCCAAATCGGGTCAGTCGGGCGAGGTGGGGTCGCCGCAGCTCCACTTCGAGATCCGCAAAGGATCTACCCCGGTTGACCCGCTTCAATTCTTGAATGGCGCGTGAGGCGGCGCGCCGCTGAGGCTAACGTTCCATCCACATACACAACTGTCTTCGCCCGGCATAGCCGTCCGAAGGACGGCGTCGCTTCCGCTCGCCTATGACCGCGCGATCCAGTATTCCAGAGGCGGCAGTGATTAATCGAGAAGCCGCGGCGTACTGGATCCCCGCTTTTCGCGGGGATGACTGCCTACTGCGCCGTGCGCTCTGTGTTTTTTCTCCACTACGTCCCGCTCAGCCGCACGCCCAGCCGTCCCGCCAGTTCCTGCGTGAACTGCCAGGCGACGCGCCCCGAGCGCGAGCCGCGCGTGGTCGACCATTCCAGCGCCTCGCGCTCGAGTTCGTCTTCGGCGAGCTTGATGCCGAAATGATCGCAATAGCCTTTCACCATGGCGAGGTATTCGTCCTGGCTGCAGCGGTGAAAGCCGAGCCACAATCCAAAGCGGTCCGAGAGCGAGACTTTCTCCTCGACCGCTTCGCCGGGATTGATCGCGGTCGAGCGCTCGTTCTCGATCATGTCGCGCGCCAACAGATGCCGGCGGTTGGAAGTGGCGTACAAGATCACATTGTCGGGCCGGCCCTCGATGCCGCCCTCCAGCACCGCTTTCAGCGATTTATACGAGGCGTCGTTGCCATCGAACGACAGGTCGTCGCAGAACACGATGAAACGGAAATCGGAATTGCGGAGCTGGTCCATCAGCGCCGGCAGGCTCTCGATATCCTCGCGATGGATCTCGATCAGTTTTAGGCGATCCGCCGGCTTGCGCTTGAGGTTGATGTCGGCGTGGGCTGCCTTGACCAGCGAGGATTTTCCCATGCCGCGTGCTCCCCACAACAGCGCGTTGTTGGCGGGGAGCCCATTGGCAAAACGCTCGGTGTTCTCGATCAGGATGTCGCGCATCCGGTCGATGCCCCTGAGCAGGCCGAGGTCGACGCGGCTGACGCGCGGCACCGGCGCGAGCCGTCCGTTGGGGTGCCAGACGAAGGCGTCGGCGCTGTCGAACGAAGAGGCGGAGTGGGAGGCCTGCGATGCCGCGGACAAATGTGCCGCGATCGCCTCGAGCGCGCCGGCTATCCTTTCCGTCGTGTCATGTTGAAGCGGCGCCAGACGTTTTGTCGCGGCCGGCGCTGATTTTCGCGCGGCGCGAGGTCTTGTTTTTCGAGGCTTTTTCGACATCTCTGGGGTTCCTGGCCACGCAGCCATATCGGGCCTTTGGGGTGGCCGCAAGCCACTCAAATGAATGCCAAATCAGGGCTCTGGCGGCGTTGCAATTGGGACCGCGGCCGCTATAGTCCGCGCGAATTTGCCTTGATCCGGCCTTGACGCAGAGGCGTCGCCGGCTCACTTCCGTTTCACAACCCGCGTTTCACGAGGATTGTCCAAATGCTGATCACACCTGCGTTTGCCCAGGCTGCGGGCGGCGGCGATACCAACAGCATGTTGATGTCGCTTCTGCCGTTCGCGCTGATCTTCGTGATCATGTATTTCCTGATTCTGCGGCCGCAGCAGAAGAAGGTGAAGGACCACGCCGAGCTCGTCAAAAACATCCGCCGCGGCGACACCGTGGTGACCTCGGGCGGTCTGGTCGGCAAGGTGACAAAGGTAGTCGACGACGACCAGATCGAATTCGAAATCTCCGATGGTGTCCGCGTGCGGCAGATGCGGCAGATGATTTCCGGCGTGCGCGCCAAGGGCGAGCCGGCCAAGGACAAGACCGACACCGCCAAGGAAGATAGCTCGGCGAGTTAGCGCGTTTTTCCAGCCGGCGCATATTCCAGAATTTGCCAGAATCTGACAGGTCAGCTCGATGTTGTATTTCACGCGGTGGAAGGCGCTGGCGATCATCCTGACGGCGCTGGTGGTGTGCCTGTGCGCCGTTCCGAATTTCTTCCCCGAGGCGAGGGTCAAGGCATGGCCGGCGTGGGCGCAGCGGCGGCTGGTGCTCGGCCTCGATCTGCAGGGCGGCTCTTATTTGCTGCTGGAGGTCGATTCCAACTACGTCAAGAAGGAGAAGCTCGACCAGATTCGCGATGACGTGCGCCGGACCCTGCGCGACGCCAAGATCGGCTATACCGGCCTTGCGTCGCGTCCCGACAGCGTCGAGGTTCGCGTCAAGGACACCGACCTGCCGACGGCGCTGCCAAAATTGCGCGAGCTGTCGCAGCCGCTCGGCGGATTGCTCGGTTCCAGCGGCCAGCGCAGCCTCGAAGTCAGCGATGCCGGCGGCGGCCTGATCCGCCTGGCGGTGACGCCGGCGTCCATCACCGAGCGGATACGCCAGACCATCGAACAGTCGATCCAGATCGTCGAGCGGCGCATCAACCAGCTCGGCACCGTCGAACCGGTGATCCAGCGGCAGGGCACCGATCGCATTCTGGTGCAGGTGCCGGGCTTGCAGGACCCGAGCGAGCTGAAACGCATCCTGGGCCAGACCGCCAAGATGGAATTCCGCATGGTCGACACCTCGGTGTCGCCGGAACAGGCCACGCAGGGCAGGGTGCCGCCGGATTCCGAAATCCTGATGAGTTCGAGTTCGCCGAAAATACCCTATGTCATCAAGAAGCAGGTTCTGGTCTCCGGCGGCGATTTGACCGACGCACAGCCGGGCTTCGATCCGCAGACCAGCGAACCCGTCGTCAACTTCCGTTTCAACACCTCGGGCGCCCGCAAATTTTCCCAGGCAACATCGGAAAATGTCGGCCTGCCGTTTGCCATCGTACTCGACAATGAGGTGATTTCGGCGCCCGTCATCCGCCAGCCGATCACCGGCGGTTCCGGCCAGATTTCCGGCAACTTCACGGTCCAGTCGGCCAACGAGCTTGCGTTGTTGCTGCGCGCCGGTGCACTGCCGGCGCCGCTGACCGTGATCGAGGAGCGCACCGTCGGCCCCGGTCTGGGGCAGGATTCGATCGAGAAGGGTGAGCTCGCGGCCTATGTCGGCTCGATCATGGTGATCGTGTTCATGCTCGTGACCTACCGGCTGTTCGGCGTGTTCGCCAACATCGCGGTCGCCATCAACGTCGCCATGATCTTCGGCGTATTGTCGCTCTTGAATGCAACGCTGACCTTGCCGGGCATCGCCGGCATCGTGCTGACGGTCGGCATCGCGGTGGATTCCAACGTCCTGATCTACGAGCGCATCCGCGAGGAATTGCGCGGCGGGCGCACCGCGATTTCGGCGATCGACGCCGGCTTCAAGCGCGCGCTGTCGACCATCCTCGATTCCAACATCACCACCTTCATTGCCGCCGCGGTGCTGTTCTATATCGGCACCGGCCCGGTGCGCGGCTTCGCCGTGACGCTCGGCATCGGCATCATCACCACGGTTTTCACCGCCTTCACGCTGACCCGCCTGATCGTGGCGACCTGGGTGCGGTGGAAGCGGCCGCAAACCGTGCCGATTTAGGCATGATCCCGAAAAGTGGCCACCGGTTTTCGGAGGAGATCATGCCTTCACACAATAAAGCGACGAACCTGATCCAGCCCTGCTGGATCAGGTTGTAGGGAATCCGGAGTCTGTAGTGACACATTTGGTTCTCATCTCGCTGGGCGTTCTGATTGCCGTGCTGACGGTCGTCAGCTGCTTCGGCTGGCTGCCGTCGCTGCGCATCGTGCCCGACGACACGCATTTCGATTTCACCCGCTTCCGCCGCATCAGTTTTCCGATTTCGGCGCTGCTCTCGATCCTTGCGATCACGCTGTTCTTCACCCATGGGCTGAATTTCGGCATCGATTTCAAGGGCGGCACGCTGATGGAAGTCCGTGCCAAATCCGGCACCGCCGACATCGCCTCGATGCGCGCCACCCTCGGCCGCCTCGGGCTCGGCGACGTGCAGTTGCAGCAGTTCGGCGGGCCGGACGAAGTGCTGATCAGGGTCGCCGAACAGCCCGGCGGTGATGCGGCGCAGCAGGAGGCGGTTCAGAAGGTGCGCGGCGCGCTGGGCGATAGCGTCGAGTACCGCCGCGTCGAGGTCGTAGGCCCCCGGGTATCAGGTGAATTGCTGGCCTACGGCATGCTCGGCTTGATGCTCGCGATCGTCGCCATCCTGATCTATCTCTGGTTCCGGTTCGAATGGCAGTTCGCGCTCGGCGCCATGATCGCCAACGTCCACGATATCGTGCTGACTATCGGCTTCATGTCGATCTCGCAGGTCGATTTCGACCTCACCAGCATCGCGGCCTTGCTGACGATCCTCGGCTATTCGCTCAACGACACGGTCGTGATCTATGACCGCATCAGGGAAATGTTGCGGCGTTACAAGAAAATGCCGATGCCGCAATTGCTCAACGAATCCATCAATTCGACGCTGTCGCGGTCGATCATCACCCACGTCACCGTGACGCTGGCGCTGTTCGCGCTGTTGTTGTTCGGCGGCAACGCCATCCACAGCTTCACCGCGGTGATGATGTTCGGTGTGGTGCTGGTCGGCACCTACACCTCGATCTTCATCGCAGCGCCGATCCTGATCTATCTCGGCGTCGGCACCGAGCGGCTCGACGCGCCGGACAAGCCAGCGAAAAAATAACATGCCGAGCCACTCGGACGCTCCCCATCTTCCGAGGTCGGCGCCGATCGAGGCCTACGGCAAGGGCGGTTTTGCGTTTGCCGAGATGTCGCATCGCGGCTCGCTGTTGTGCCTGCCGGATGCGATTTGGGCCTGGCCGGTGACGAGGCCGGAGGAGATCGACCGAGCCTCGCTCGACCGCGTATTCGCCTCGGCCAACGGCATCGATACGCTGATCATCGGTACCGGCACCGGCGTCTGGCTGCCGCCGCCAGAGCTTCGCGAGGCCTTGCGGGCGGTCGGCGTGGTGCTGGACGTCATGCAGACGGGTCCGGCGACCCGCACCTACAACATCATGATCGGTGAGCGACGGCGCGTCGCGGCCGCGCTGATCGCGGTGCCATGAGCAGCGCCGAGGGACTTAAAGGTTCCGCCGATTTCTGCACTCAACTGTTGCGGACCCACGATTTTGCCCGCTACGCCGCCACATTGTTCGTGCCGGCCGAGCAGCGACGGACGCTGATCGCGCTCTATGCTTTCAACGTCGAGATTTCGCGGGTGCGCGAGCAGGTGAGCCAGCCGCTGCCCGGCGAAATCCGCCTGCAATGGTGGACCGACATGCTGGCGGGAGCAGGCCATGGCGGGATCGAGGGCAACCCGGTCGCGGCCGAATTGCTGCTCGCGATCAGGACCTTCCGTTTGCCGGTCGAGCGGCTGTCGCGGCTGATCGACGAGCACCTGTTCGATCTCTACAACGATCCGATGCCCACTAAGGCTGCGCTGGAAGGCTATATCGACGAGACGTCGTCGGCGCTGTTTTCTCTGGCTGCAGCCATCGCCGGGCAGCAATCCCCTGAGATCGAGCACCTCGCGCGCCATGCGGGCCTCGCCCAGGGCATCGCGCAGGTGATGGCGGCATTGCCGCTGGATGCGTCGCGACGTCACCTGTTCGTACCGCTGCAGCTGCTGGAGCAACACGGCAGCGGCATGGAAGAGGTTTTTGCGGGCAAGGAAACCCCAAAGCTGCGCGCGGCGCTGGATCAGCTGCTCGGCGAAGCGCGGGAGCATCTGAAGACGGCGCTCGTGCTGCTTGCGGAGGTGCCGCCGCAGGTGCGGTCGGTATTCTTGCCGTTGGCGCTGACCGCCCGCGATCTCGAGCACATGTCGCGCGCGGACAATGATCCCTTTGTGCCACGTGTCACCTCGCGGTTTCGAACGCTGTGGACGCTGTGGCGGGCGTCACGGTCATATGTTTTTTCGTAGCACAGTGGCCGGTTCACAACAGGTCGTCATACCCGCGAAAGCGGGTATCCAGTACGCCGAGCCCTCTCGATTCTATCGCTGACGTCACGGAGTACTGGATCACCCGCCTTCGCGGGTGATGACGTCGGTGGACGGGGATGACGCCAAATCGGCCACTTCGAAATTGAAGCGGTCGCGCAAATTCTTGCGCTGCTCCAGAATGGCTTTCAGGAACGCGCGGTCGGTGTCGCTTTTCATCATCGGCTCGATCAGATCGAGCTGGTTCATGGCGACAAGTTGCAGGATCTCGGTGCGGGGTTTGCCGGCATCGTCGCGCGGCAAGGCCTGCACCACCTGGATATGCTCCGGCGGTTTTGGACCTTTTGCAGCCGCAAGCTCGCTGCGCAGTTGGGCCTCGAGCGCGCTCTGGTCGGCCTCGACGAAGGCATAAAGTCCGACGCCGGTGCGGCGGTCGGCGAAAGCGACGATGGCGGTATCGCGCACGGCAGGGTTTTTGCGGATCAGATCCACCAGGACAGGCGCGTCGTTGACAAGCCGCCGCCCGCCGCCTTCGCGATCGGTGAAATTGAACAGCCCACGAGTGATGCCGCGATAGACTTTCTTGCCGGTCTTGAGCCATAGGCTGGCGACAAAGGATTTGCGCGCCAGAATCTTGCGTTCCATCGGCGTCAGCGCCTCCGGCGCATAGCTGCGCTTGTGTTTCAAGAGATGCCGGAGATCCTCATAAGCTGCGATCCGGAACAGCCGACTGCGGTTGGCAAAGCAGTGTGCGAGCTGGAAGTCGGTCAGATAGGCGCGGCCGTCGCTGCCGCGCAGCCAGTTTTGCTCCTTGGCAAGATCGTTGTGGCAGATTCCGGCGCGATGCAGCCGGCGCAGCGAAAGCTTGGCGGAACGGAAATAGGCGACGTCGCCAAAGGGCTTTGCCAGGTGCAGCGCCACCCCGTCGATGAAACCGCGTACCAGCGCCTGGCGCCCGGCCCACAAAAGTTCCGGCCCGACATGGAGGCCGCTCGCCTTGGCCAGCGCACGCCGCTCGCGGGCGAACAGATGGCGCGCCGGGAGATAGGACCACCACGGCACCTGGTCGAGCCGGCGCAATACCGCATCGACCTCGCCGCCATCGCCGCGAAAGCGACCGCGCTCAACGGTCGAAAACACGTCGCGCTTCAGCAGGACGCCTTCGGTCCACCGCGCCGACAGCGCTGCTGCGTCGTCTCTGGGCAGATTCATAAAATGCTCACGCCGCCGCTGCGATATGCAGATTGTCGGCGATCCAGCGATCGAGATCGGCTAACGCCCGCGCGCTCATCGCCTGCTTCTTTGCAACGCTCTTTTCGTTGCCGCGCAGGCGGCTGCCATCGGGATTTCGCGTCGGTGGACTGGCGAGCGGCGGGAACAGCCCGAAATTGATGTTCATGGGCTGGAAGGAGCGGGGGCCGGCATCGATGGTCTCGATATGCCCGCCGGTGATGTGGCCGAGCAGCGATCCCAGCGCCGATGTCGCTGGCGGTGGCGGAAGCCCTGTCGCGCGCGCGTCGGCTGCGGCATAGAGGCCGGCGATCAGCCCGATGCTTGCGGATTCCACATAGCCTTCGCAGCCGGTCATTTGCCCGGCGAAGCGCAGCCGTGGCTCCGCGCGCAAGCGGAGTTGGCCGTCCAAGAGTTTTGGCGAATTCAGGAACGTGTTGCGATGCAAGCCCCCGAGCCGGGCGAAGTCGGCGTTTTCGAGCCCGGGAATGGTGCGGAAGACGCGCTGCTGCTCGCCGTATTTCAGCTTGGTCTGGAAGCCGACCATGTTGTAGAGCGTGCCGAGCTTGTTGTCCTGGCGCAGCTGCACGATGGCATAGGCCTTCACGGTCGGATTGTGCGGATTGGTGAGCCCGACCGGTTTCATCGGCCCGTGCCGCAGCGTCTCGCGGCCCCGTTCGGCCATCACCTCGATCGGCAGGCAGCCGTCGAAATAGGGTGTGTTGGTCTCCCACTCCTTGAAGTCGGTCTTCTCACCCGCGATCAGCGCATCGACGAAGCCGTCGTATTGCTCTTTGATCAGCGGGCAATTGATGTAGTCGGCGCCGGTGCCGCCGGGGCCGACCTTGTCGTAGCGCGACTGGAACCAGGCCGCCGACATATCGATGGAATCCCGGTGCACGATGGGCGCGATCGCATCGAAGAAGGCGAGCGCATTCTCGCCGGAGCGTTCGCGGATGGCGTCCGCAAGCGGCGCCGACGTCAGAGGTCCGGTCGCGACGATGACGTTGCGCCAGTCTGCCGGCGGCAAGCCCGTGACTTCGGCCCGGTCGATCTGGATCAAGGGATGGTCGTGCAAAGCCTTGGTCACGGCAGCCGAAAATCCGTCGCGGTCGACGGCCAGCGCCCCGCCGGCCGGCACCTGATTGGCATCGGCGGCGCGCATGATCAGCGAGCCCAGCCGACGCATTTCCGCATGCAGCAGCCCGACCGCGTTGTTGGCGGCGTCATCGGAGCGAAACGAATTTGAACAGACGAGTTCGGCAAGCCCATCGGTGCGATGGGCTTCGGTCATCCGAACCGGGCGCATCTCGTGCACGACAACGGGAATGCCCGATTCGGCGATCTGCCAGGCGGCTTCGGAGCCGGCGAGGCCCGCGCCAACGACATGCACGGCTTCAGAGGGGAGTTTGGGGCCTGTCATGGGGCGGAGAGGTAGCGCGTTTCTGCCCGCAGTGGAATGCGCAACCGCAAACCTTAAGGCGTCCGGTGACGGCAGAAACGACAACGCCCGCGGTGAGGCGGGCGTTATCCGTTTGTCAGTCGGCTAAAACGGATCAGCCGTTATAGGTGCCAGCCGCAACGCGCGGAATGTCCGAACGGTCAAGGCCAATATCGGCCAATTCGCGATCGCTAAGCTGGGACAGTTCGCTGACATTGCGCTGATAGTCCCGGAACGCCTGGATCATGCGGATGAGCGAGAGCAACATGGTAGTCTCCTTGTATCGACGATTCAGCCCTTGGAGGAAGCCTCATCGTTGGAATGAATATAGAGCAAGATTCCTCGTTCCAGAAGTTCAAATGCTGCGGTGCAGCTAAGTGCAGAGCGCATAGCAAAAGTAAGGAACGATTAACCTTTCGGCGCAGTTGCCCAAGACGGCGACCCGGCAGCCCAATTCGCTGCCTGGTCCGGGAAAATTGTCCGTAAAATCACGGCATTGCCGCATCTGCGAACGGCGCGTTAAAGAGACTGAAATGGGGATCATCCGTCGGAAATTCAAGGGAAAATCCGGTCGAAACCGAGCTCTCGCAGGATGGATATTTGGGACGGCGAGGCGAGAGCTTCATGCGCGATTCGCATGCACTGATCGATAGAATGAAGTTATAATCAGTTTTTCAGGAAGACAAGCCAGAAGAATGCGATCATCGGCAGGTCAGCTGCATGGGCCGATGCAGCGGTAACCCGGCGTAGAAAGCGGGCGACTAAGCCGGCGGCGCTACACATAGCGCGGGCCATCCTTGCAGCGACGTGGCCCAACAGCGATCCGCCGGCGATCGGTCACTCCGTTCGACGAGGTTCCAGCCGACCATGCCGGAAATGAATCCGGATCATTGTCGATTGGGATGCTGCGGCGGAGACGCGTCACCAACCAACGCACTCGGTCTGCAAACCTTGCGCGCGCGAAACTCCAACGGACGTTGGTCGTGCGACTCGTCGACGACGATGTGTGCGCTGCGGTTTCTTACCAACGTGTAATGCAAAAGCCTTGCAACGCATGAGCCTCTGCATCGCGCGCGCATCACATTTTTATCGCGCGAAATTCATTCCGAAACTTGGCGATGATCGGCGATCAATCGTTTCGCAGATTCCGGCAATGACGCCGGATCTGTTCTAAACAAATAAGAAATGGGGAAAGTAACATGCTCAATAAGTTACTCGGAGCAGCAACAATCGCTGCCGTTGCAATGACTGTCGTCCCAGCATCCGCCGCTACCAGAATGATAGCTGGCTGCAGTGGCGAAAACATGTCGAAGACCGAATCCGCGATCGAAGCCATGGCCGATGGCGAGGGCAAGGTGGCGGCGCAGAAAGAGATCGCCGCGGCGCAGACCGCGATGCTCGATGGCAAGATGGGCGCATGTTCGATGCACCTCAGCAAGGCCATGCACGTCGGCATGATGAAGTAAGACTGTCACCGGGGGCCGGTCGCGCCGAGTGGTCGGCCCCTTGAGGGGGAGTCAATATCCGAGCTATTCCTTAAGGCTGGCGCGCGAGCTGGCTCGCAAAATACGCAATCGTCTTCGCGTAAACCTCGCTCTTGTTCCATTGCTGGATCACCGCGAAATTGGCGCTGCCGGCCTCCCAGCCCTTGCCGCGCTGCCAGCCATAGCTCGCAAGGTAATTCGCCGTCGAGGCCAGCACATCGGGCGCGCTGCGCAACAGGTCACGGCGGCCGTTACCGTCGAAATCGACCGCATATTTGATGTAGGACGACGGCATGAACTGGGTCTGGCCGAGCTCGCCGGCCCAGGCGCCGCGCATCTCCTGGGGCGAGAGGTCGCCGCGCTCGATGATGCGCAGCGCATCCATCAACTCGCTGCGGAAGGTGTCGGCGCGGCGGCAATCATAGGCCAGCGTCGCCAGCGAGCGGATGGTCGGAAACTTTCCGGGGTTGACGCCGAAATCGGTCTCCAGCCCCCAAATCGCCACCAGCACCTCACCCGGCACGCCGTAGGTTTGTTCGATCCGGCTCAGCACCGAACCATATTGCTTCATCATGTTGGCGCCGCGGGTAAGGCGCGGCGGCACCATGCGGCCGGAAAACTCCTCAAAAGTTTGGTTGAACACCTTCTGCGAGCGATCCCGCGACAGCACCCCCTGATCCAGCGTGACGCCGTTCAGGCCGGCCGCGATCGCGGCCTGGGAGATTCCTTTGGCGGCGGCTTCGGTTTTGAAATCGTTGAGCCAGGCGTCGAAGTTGCCGGTACCGCAGGATGCCGCCAGTCCCGATGTCAGCGGGAGCGCCAGTGCTCCCGGTATCGCCAGCACCGCGCTCAGTGCGAGGGCTTTGAGAGGGAAACGAGGGAACATGGGAGTCATCAGGAGAGATCGATTCGCTTTCGAAGGGTGATGACCGGCACTGCATATGTCGGTGGCAACCGCGGCCAAAACATGGCTCGGACGGTTCTGGCGATCACGAACCACTATAGCAAAACCGCCGGTCAATGATGTGACCGGCGGCTTGATGGCCATGCCTATCCTTATTGCCTGTTCCTTGCCGCCTATCCGTCGGATTTACGCCGCCACGGAAACAAATTGGCCGGGAAATCCGCTGCCGGGCGCCGTTCGCGCGGCGGGCGCGGCGGGAAGGGGCGCAGCGTGGGATCAGGCGCGATCACCTTGCGATAGAGATGCCAGGTGGCATGGCCGAGCAGCGGGATGACGATGGCGAGGCCCAAAAAGGCCGGCAGCGATCCCAGAACCAGCAGCACCGCGACGATCAATCCCCAGGCCGCCATCGGCACCCGGTTTTTCGCCACGGCGCGCAGCGACGTCACCATGGCTTCGAGCGCGCCGGCGTGACGATCGAGCATCAACGGGAACGAGACTACGCTGACACACAGTGCCACCACGGCGAACAGGAATCCGACGCCGCATCCGACCACGATCAGCCACCACCCTTGCGGGGTCGTCAGCACCCGCTCAACGAAATCCGGCATGTCGGCCGCGGGGACGTAACCGAACGCCATCACGTAAATTTCCTGCGCGGTGGCCACCCAGGTCACGAACAGCGCCAGCAACAGCACGCCGAGGCCGAGCATGGCGCCGAACGACGGCGAGCGCACCACTTCAAGAGCATCCCAGGCCGAAGCCGGTTCGCCGGCCTCGCGGCGGCGGCTGAGTTCATACAGACCAAGCGCCGCGAACGGGCCGAGCAGGGCAAATCCGGCAGCAAGCGGAAACAACAGCGGCAGCACCGAATAGCCGAGCACCGTGCGCGCCAGCACCAGGCCGAGCACCGGATAGATCACGCAGAGGATAATGGCGTGGCTTGGCACCGCCTTGAAATCCTCCCAGCCAAGCCGCAGCGCTTCGTGCACGTCGGACAGGCCGATGGTTCGGATGACGGGCCCGGCCGCGCTGTCTTGCGCGGTCTGAACCTGTGACGTGACATTGCCTTGGTATGGAGTGGCCATGGTCATGTTCTCCCTTGACGAGCGGCCTCTCTCCGCGCCGAGGGGCACGCTTGGGCCGTTTCTCTCGAAACGATCACGATCTGGCCAGACGCGAAGACAGGAAACCGAAAGCTGGCCTTGTCGCGAACTGAATTGGCAGCGTACTCCCAACCGCCGGCGCTGTCGCTCACGCTTCGGTGAAAAATTTTATTGCTGCGGCGCGGACCCGAACGCGTCATTCCATCGTCATTTCGCTCCGGCTAAGCTAATTCCGCCATCTTTGCGCTGCATTGGCAAGCCTACCCGAGGCGGCTAAGCTTCGGAGCAATCCGGTCCGGCGCTGCCGGCGGCTGACAAGGGTGCCGTTCAAGCCTTCACACCATCTTAGGTTTCACACCCGTCTTTGGATTCACAGGGAGCGAACGATGAGTATTTTCGGAAAAATCATGAGCGCGATCTTCGGGACCACGGCCAACGCCACGACCGCGAGCGCCGGTGCAGCCGCAGGCACGGGGTCGGCTCCCGGATCGGCCACCGCGTCTTCGTCTTCATCGGCGGCTCCTGCGCAGTCGGTCGATGTCGCGCCGATCCTGGACAAGGCCGTCGCCGCCAAAAAGGAAAAACTGGAATGGCGCACGTCGATCGTCGATCTGATGAAAGCGCTCGATATCGATTCCAGCCTCGGCGCGCGCAAGGAACTGGCGAAAGAGCTCGGCTACACCGGCGACACCGGTGATTCCGCAACCATGAACGTCTGGCTGCACAAGCAGGTGATGGCGAAGCTCGCCGCGAACGGCGGCAAGCTTCCGGCCGACATCAAATGGTGACGCATCGTTTGACTTCATCCATCGCGTAAAATCAAAGACGCCCGCTCGCGCGGGCCTCTTTGTTTGTACAAGGTTCAACGGGGCAAGCGCTTACGGCCATTGCCGGCGCGCGGTGTTCCGCCAGGCCGCGGTCGTGAGTTCGCAGCGGCTGAACCCAATGTCGCGCAGCGTGCGCTCGTCGAGCCGGTTGATGCAGTTGAGTTCGGATCGATAGCGGGCGTATCGCCTGATCAGGGCGATTGAAGCGATCAACATGATCGTGTTTCCTTATAGATGTTTTGGGGGGAGGCACACCGTTGTGCTGAACCGGTTGGTAGCGCCCGCCGCCCAACGGGTTCAGCGCGCCGCAACAAGATTTGCCGGGTCCGGGGGAACGGCGATGAACCTGTTCACCCCACCAGATCGGCAAATTCCGGATGCTTCTGCAAATAATCCACCACAAAGCCGCAACCGGCGACGACCTTTAGTCCGTCGGTGCGGATCAATTGCAGCGCGCCTTGCACCAGTTCGGAGGCGATGCCGCGGCCGCGCAAGCTTGGCGGCGTCTCGGTGTGGGTGATGATGACGGTCGATGGCGTCAGGCGATAATTCGCAAACGCAATCGCGTCCCCGACGTCGAGTTCGAAGCGGCCCTTGGCCTTGTTGTCACGAACGCTGCCTGTCGCCATTTTCCGAAAAACCTTCCGCAAAACCAGTTCCGTCAGTCATTTAGCCACGTGAACCCGCGGATGCAAACCGGCGACCAAAGGCCATTGGCGCATGGAGGCATTGCAATATGCGTGTTTTGTCGATGTTGGCGGCTTCGCTATTCGGCGCAGTGTTGGCGCTCGCGCACCCGCTGCGGGTGGCCGCCCAGGGCGATCAGGTGCTGAGCGATAAAGGCTGGCAGGCCTGCATCGGCGCCGTCAGCTCAGCGGACGACAGAGTATCGGCCTGCACGGCGGTCATCGACGCCAAGGCGGCGACGGGACGCAAGCTCGCCGCCGCGTATTGCAACCGCGGCCACGGCCTTACCGAAAAGCGCGAGCTCGACGCCGCGCTCGCCGATCTGGACGAGGCGATCAAGATCGATCCGGCCTTTCCTTGCGCCTATACCAACCGCGGTCGCGTTTATGCCTTCAGGCACGATCTCGATCGCGCGATAGCCGATTATGATGAGGCCATCCGCGTCGATCCCTCCTTCGCGCTCGCCTACAACAACCGCGGCGACGCCTGGCTCGGCAAGGGTGATGCCGATCGCGCGCTGGCCGATTTCAACAATGCCGTCAAACTCGATCCGAAGCTCGCCATCGCCTACGGCAACCGCGGCTATCTCTATTATCTCAGGCGTGACTTTGCGCATGCGACCCAGGATTACGGCATGCAGATAAAGCTTTCGCCTGACGTGCTGGCCTATATCAACCGCGGCAATGTCTACCGCGATTCCGAACAGCTCGACCGTGCCGCCACGGATTATGCCGAAGCGATCAAACTCGCCCCGACCGACGCGCGGGGCTGGCGCAACCGCGGCATGATCCGCCTGTTTCAGGGCGACAACAAAGGCGGTCTCGCCGATTACGACAAGGCGCTGCAATACGATCCGGATGACGCCGTTTCCTGGAATAATCGCGCCCAGGCGAAGCTGCGGCTCGGCGACAAGAAAGGGGCGATCGCGGATTTCAGGCAGGCCCTGCGGCTTCGTTCCGATTTGCGCAACGCGCGCGACGGCCTGGCGCAGCTCGGCGCCTCGCCCTAACTTTTCAGCAAGTCCTGATAGGCAGCATTCTTGTCGATAAAGGCCTTCACGAACGGACACTGCGCGATCACCTTCAGGCCATCGGCCCGCACCTGGTCGAGCGCGCCCTTGATCAGTTTAGAACCGATGCCCTTGCCGCCGAGTTCGGGCGGCACCTCCGTGTGGATGAAGGTGATGACGCCATCGGCGATTCTGTAATGGGCCGCGGCGAGATGGCCGTCGACCGTGAGTTCGTAACGGTGATGGGTCCTGTTATTGGAAACTTCGTTTTCCATACCATCCAATCCGTCGGTTCAGACTACAAGATTGCTTCGAACGGGTCTTGCACGCGCCGATAGCTTCCCCACTTTTTCAGGAGACATACGCCCGACGCGGCCGGACAGGTCGTTTAACGGAACGTCATGCTCTCCAGCCGCTGACGTATGCCTCTTTTCAAGGGAGGTTTACAATGTCGGACTTTCGTTATTTCAAAACTCATCGGACATGGGAGGATTGGGCCGGCATGCTGCTTGGCGTGCTGATCGTCCTGTCGCCATGGTTTCCCACGCAGGCAGGCCATGAGGTTGTCGATGCCGAGCGCAGCTACGTGATCCTGAATACGTTTGCGGTCGGCATGCTGGTGTTTGGCCTTGCCCAGCTCGAATATGTCGCACTGCGGCGTTGGGAGGAGGTGGCCGCCATCCTGCTCGCTTTGTGGCTGATTTTCTCGCCCTACGTCTTCGGCTATTCCGGCGATGGGCTGCTGCGTTTCTACCACTCGACTCTTGGCGGACTCGTACTGCTGCTGGCGGCACTGCAGTTGTGGCAGGACTGGGACCTGAGCGATCAGGACATGCTCAAGCACGGGCAGTAACGGGGTGGCGGAAGCGGCGTCGGGCAGCCGTCCGCGATTTTCCGCATGCGGTCTGAACGCTGAGGCCGGCTGCACGCACGAAGGGTGATGACAATCCGGAAGCTCACGCTGGTTATCACCGTGCTCGCAGCCGGCTGCGCCCTGGCGCAGCAGCCCGCAAAATTGCCGCCGTTCGATCACGGCAATTATCCGCCGGAGGTGCAAAAGGCGCTTCGCTATGCCGACGACGAATGCAAGCGGGACGGCGGCGGCGAAGTCACTTTCGCGCCCGATACCGTGCGCAAGCTCGATCTCACCGGCGACGGTCGCGACGATTACATCGTGTCGTTCGGCGATACCAAATGCGCCGGACAGAGCGCCTTTGCCGCCTTTTGCGGCTCGGGTGGCTGCCTCCTGAACATCTCGGTGACCTTGCCGAACGGCCGGGTGCGCAAGGTGTTCGACAATTACGTCCGCGGCTACGCGATCCGGCCGGATCCGGCCGATGGAAGCGTTCGCTCCCGCACCATTCGTTTCGAGCTGCACGGCGCCTTCTGCGGCGGCCACGGGACGCCGTCCTGCCTCAAGGAAAAGCGCATCACGACGAGGCCGTTCGAGTTCAGGATGCCGAAGTGAGTTGATGGCATCCGCTTCCAGGTCAGGCGAATCCCTCATTCAAGTCAATACCTACTCAACACATTTCCAATTCTTCTGCACGTGAGGCTCACAGGTATTGGTGTTACTCGGGCAAATGTTCACCCGGTTGAGCACGTCAGACAAGCGCGTCGGCAGTGAGTTTTGAATTTGTCGGTAGAACCGTCCGTCGGTACCTTTATTTTGGTCAACGCAGGCACATTTCAAACGGTCTGGATCAATCTTTGTGCCTGTATCAAATTGTATCCAGGAAACGTTGGTGAGATTGAAGTCGGGATAGTCTTCCAGAGAAGCGCCCCTGAAATCGGTACCTCCCAAGTAGGCGCCGCTAAAATTCGAGCCGTCAAGCGTGGCATTGCGAAGGTCGGCCTTGGCGAGATTCGTACAGGCTAAATTGCTGTGAGAGAAATTGGCGCCGGATCCCTTTAGGGCACCCAATTCCATTCTTTCCAGCGATAGCGAGTTGAGATCGATACAGTCTGGGAAGATAATTTCGAATGTCGATTGAACGAATGTTCCGCGCCACCAAGCACTGCAATGTCGGGTCAGTGTTTCAATTGCGGCAAGCTGGCCAACATTTCCCCAATTTTTCTTATCTCCTTGTTGAGTCCAGACGATCGCAGCTCGAAGGGTTGCCCAGGCGCTTTCCTGTCGGCTGGCGGCGCGATCCTGAAAGCTTACCCAATAGCTCACGACAGTGACGGCTAAGGTAAATGTCCCAACTTTCGCAAGGTGCTTGCTGGCGTCAGAACGGATAAATTTTATGGCTCTCTGAACGGTACCCATATGTTGCTCCCACAGCCTAAGATATTAGAGTGCAATTTTAAATTGCATACAAGCAGTTCTTTTGATTCCAGCGGCTTCATTCTCATAATCTTCTTGGCTCTCTACCCTTGTCGGAGCGTGCGCGAAGACGATAAACATTGGTCAAGGCAAACCCTTTGATTGCCCTTGATTTCAAGAGGAAACCTCCATGAAGCTTGTCCTGACCTTGCTCGGCGTCGTCCTGCTCGTCATTGCCGCCGTCTATTTCGTGCTTCCCGCCGATCAACTGCCCGGCTTCTTCCCCGGACACGAGACCGGAGTTGCACGGATGCACTACAAACACGGCATCGTCGCAGGCGTGGTCGGTGTGGTGCTGTTGGCCGCGGGCGTATGGATGGGACGACGGTGAGCGAGGAGGGCGCAGCATCCGGCATGGGCGGCGCGATGCGCATGTCCCGCCGGGTGATGAATCTTGCGCATTTCTTGACCCAAAATGCGCGCCGGCACAGCGAGCGCACCGGCTTCGTCTGGGGCGACCGGTCCTGGACCTGGCGCGAGATCGACGCCGGCGTGTCGCAGCTTGCGGCGGCATTGGCCGCGCGCGGCATCGTCAAGGGCGACCGGATCCTGGTCCATTCGAAAAATTGCGACGAGATGTTCTGGTCGATGTTTGCGGCCTTTCGTTTGGGCGCGGTTTGGGTGCCGACCAATTTCAGGCTGATGCCGGACGAGGTCGCCTATCTCGCCACCGCCTCCGGCGCCAAGGCGTTCTTGTGTCATAGCGATTTTCCGGAGCATGCCGCCGCCGTCAAAGCCGCGAGCCCGGCGCTCGGCTTTACCTGGCGGATCGCCGACGGCTCGCTCGGCGAGAAATCCGTGAGCGAGGCGATCGCCGCGCATGCCGGCGCTCGCGTCGATAACGCCGGCGTCGAGTATGACGATCCCTGCTGGTTCTTTTTCACATCAGGCACCACCGGACGCTCCAAGGCGGCGGTATTGACCCATGGCCAGATGGCTTTTGTGGTGACGAACCATCTTGCCGACCTGATGCCCGGCACGACCGAGCACGATGCGTCGCTGGTGGTGGCTCCCTTGTCGCATGGCGCAGGCATCCATCAGCTGGTGCAGTCGGCGCGCGGCGCCAAAACGATCCTGCTGCCGTCGGAGCGTTTTGACGTCAACGAAGCCTTCCGACTGATCGAAACGCATCGCGTCAGCAACCTCTTCACCGTGCCGACCATCCTGAAGTTGATGGTCGAAAACCCCGCCATCGATCATTACGACCATTCCTCGCTGCGCTATGTCATCTATGCCGGAGCGCCGATGTATCGCGAGGACCAGAAGGCCGCACTGAAAAAGCTCGGCCATGTCTTGGTGCAATATTTTGGCCTCGGCGAAGTCACCGGCAATATCACCGTGCTGCCGCCGGCGCTGCATCATCCCGAGGACGGGCCACAGACGCGGATCGGCACCTGCGGTTTCGAGCGCACGGGCATGCAGGTCTCGATCCAGGACGATCAGGGGCGCGAACTAAAGCCGTTCGAGACCGGTGAGATCTGTGTCATCGGCCCTGCCGTGTTCGCCGGCTATTTTGATAATCCCGAGGCGAATGCAAAAGCGTTTCGCGATGGCTGGTTCCGTACCGGCGATCTCGGCCACATGGACAAAGAGGGTTTTGTCTATATCACCGGCCGCGCTTCCGACATGTACATATCGGGCGGATCCAACATCTACCCGCGCGAGGTGGAAGAAAAAATCCTCACCCATCCCGCGATCGGCGAGGTCGCCGTGCTCGGCGTGCCGGATCCGGTGTGGGGCGAGGTCGGCGTCGCCGTCTGCGTGCCGCGCGAGGGCGCGAGCCCCGTGACCGAGTTGGAATTGGCAGGCTACCTCGCGACCAAAATGCCGCGCTACAAAATGCCGAAACGGTTTTTCTTCTGGGAGGCACTGCCAAAGTCTGGCTACGGCAAAATACCAAAACGGCTGGTGCGCGATGAGCTGGAGGCGCGCGGCCTGCTCGATCTCACCACCAAGCAGACGGGTTGATGCGAATCATCGCTCAGCCCGGCCCGCCCGCGCCCGAACGCATCCAATGGGTTGCCGCGCGTGGCCGCGCGTTCTCCTTCACGCTGCAAGCCGGCCTGCCATTGCTCGAAGCCGCGCGCCGCGGTTTTGCGGCGGAAGGATTCACGAGCGGCACACTGAACATCAGGGGCGGGGCGCTCGGCCCGTTTGCCTATGTCATGCCGGCACTGTCAAAGACCGGCGAGAACGCGGCGTTTTATAGCGACATGTTTCGGCCCACGGGCGTCACGCGGCTGAGGATGGGAGCGATGACGCTGGGACGGCGCGACGGCGCCGCCTTTTTCCATTGCCACGCGCTGTGGACGGAGGCCGACGGGCGCCCCGGCGGCGGCCATATTTTGCCGGAGGAGACGATTGTCGCCGAACCTTTCGAGGTGGAAGCCTTCGGCCTCGATGGCGCAGTGTTCACGGCGGCGCCCGACCCCGAGACAAATTTCAAACTGTTTGGGCCGGTGGAGAGCGCGACGACGGGAGCCAAAACGACGCACCGCGCGTTCGCGCTGCGGCTGCGGCCGAACCAGGATTTTGCCGGCGCGCTCGAGGCGTTTTGCGGGGGGCGCGGGATTATCCGTGCAAAACTCCATGGCGGCGTCGGCAGCATCATCGGCGCGCGTTTTGTGGATGGTCGCATTGTAAAACCGTTTGCGACGGAGATGGCGGTCCGGTCCGGCGTCATTGCTCCGGGCGCGGACGGCGCGTTGGACGCCAAGCTCGACGTTGCGCTCGTTGACTATACGGGCGGTCTCGCCGAGGGCCGGCTGATCCGCGGCGACAATCCGGTGCTGATGACGATGGAGTTGGTGCTGGAGGTGATCGAGGGGACCGTAATTCGTGTGCAATGAAGTTGTAGGATGGGTTGAGCCCTTCGCGAAACCCATCAATGCTTCGCACGAGATGATGGGTTTCGAAGGGCTCAACCCATCCTACGCAAAATTCCGTTTCACTTTTCAAACAGCCAGTCCGGCAATGACATCGGACATAAATCCGCAATCCCGCGACGCAATGCGCCCGAGTTGTGCGTCAATCATCCGCCCCAAAAAGAAGGGCGTGGGGAATGCCGGGCGCACGGTGCACCCGCAGCCTCGTGTGCAAAGGTGGAGTGTAGAAAGCACACGAGTAGTCACGGTCGCACCGGAATCACCCGGCATCCCCGCACGCAATGGTCTTACGGCTTATATCGTGCTCTCCCCGGTGACCGGGCTTTCTTGCCACCGTCATCCCTGAGAAGCCTGCTTCTCAAGAACTTGACGCCAGCGTCGGGGCGCCAGGACCACACGGTTTTGCCGTACGCGACACGCCTGCGCCTAAGCCTTCGGCGGGCTTGGTACCCGTCCGCCGAAACTCCAGCGAAAGCGGAAACAGCGCCATTCGTCCGCACACTCCGTGCCGCTGAAAGCGATCACATCGCGTGCCTGACGCCGCCGCGTCCATCGCATCCCGCCCCGCGTCGATGACGATGGCCAACGCCCCTCTGTGGGACGGGATGGCAAATCATATAGCTTGATTTGCGTTTCGGAAAAACAGAAATATCTTTGCGAATGGGGCTGGACAGAACGTTAGCATTGGTAGATGGCCTGATTTGCCCGTCGGGCAATCGGTACTCTCATGGCGCGACTATCCGCATTGATATTCACCGTTTCCCGTAGTATGTTATTGCCATGATCAGGTCGTGGCGGAATTCTGCAGCCCGCAAGGTCTGGGATGGCGAGCGGCCGAACCAGTTTCGAGGACTGGATTTCGAGGCCGCCGTCGATCTGTTACTGGCGTTGAATGTCGCCAAATCGCTCGGCGATCTCAGCCCCTTGAAAAGCGTCGGCCTGCACAAGCTCAAAGGCGATCGACGGGGACAATGGGGCGATGACAGTGAACGACCGCTGGCGCATTTGTTTCGAATTTCGCAAGGGCGATGCGCACGAGGTCGAAATCGTTGACTACCACAGAGGTTGAACGCCATGGCTCCTGTTGTACACCCCGGCCGTTTGTTGAAGCGCGAATTGGTCGCGCGAAAGCTCAGCGCCAACCGCCTGTCGCTGGATATCGGCGTTCCCTCCGGCCGTATTACCGACATCCTCAACGGCCGCCGCGCGATCACGGCCGATACCGCGGTGCGGCTCGGTCGGTATTTTGGCAACAGCGCGCAGTTCTGGCTGGACCTGCAGGGTCAATACGACATCGGCGTGGTCGAGCGGGAGAAGGGCGCCGAGATTACCAGGCGCGTCAGGCCGGCAGATGCGGCATGAGCCGGCCGACCGCCAGACCTCGAACTCTTCTGATTTTCGCATTATAGCTTCTCCTGCTTCATGGAGTCAGGCGACCAGCGTTTGGGCAAATGCGATATTCGATCCACGATAAAACGCTTGCGGCGAAGAAAGCCCGCATATTGATCAACGCGCTGGTCGATTGCGCAAAGGCGGGGGTCAAGTCGAGCGCCGTTACCAAGAAAATGCTTTGGGGAATCTCGCTTTACCTGGAATGCGGGAGTTTCACCAAGGAAAACTGGCAAACGTACCATCGCGCAAGCGACGCCGCCAAGCAGGTGCGGGAGTCGGGCGACAAGGACTGGAAAAGGAACGTCACGTTCGAACATGCACGCCCGCTGGGCGTGATGTATCAGATGCTTCTGGATGAGCGGGCAACCCTGACCCTTGAAAGGGCGGCGTTCATCATTGGTGAATATCCGCCCGTCTTGATCACGACGGAAGAAGAGCTCCGAATGGCGAAACTCGGGTTCAAAGGTGACGGCGCGCCGGAGCAGCGATACGCCGAAATTCCGATTTCCGGTTTCAGTCTGCGTTCAGACGATGCAATGTCGCGTTGACGCTCTATCGATTGGTGCGTTTCGCCTCCATTATATATTGCGAGGTGCGTAGGGCGGATTAGCGTGAGCGTAATCCGCCATCGCTTTGGTTGGGGAGGCGGATTACGCCTTCGGCTAATCCGCCCTACGCGCTGATGACGATGGAGTTGGTGCTGGAGGTGCCCTAGGGAGCTCAGAGCCTCCCTCATCGTCATTGCGAGGAGCGTAGCGACGAAGCAATCCAGCTTTTTCCTTGCGGCAAGATGGATTGCTTCGCTTCGCTCGCAATGACGTCAACAACGACTCCCGATCGTCGCTAACGCCGCTTGCGCACATGGACATTGATATCGAGATCGATTTCGCTGACGCAGGTTTGCTGGGTGCGGTGCGAGCCGCCTTCATGCCAAGGGCCGTTACGCGCGCGGGCGTCTCTGACGTTGGCTAGCCTCAAGCATCGCCATTGCGGCAGCTTGCCTGAACTCTGGCCGGCAAACTGCCAAGCCAGCACGACTTCTTCGCCGCTCTTGTTGGTGCCGATGATGTGCGGACACAGTTCGCGCACGCGACCATCGTAGCTGCACACGACCTGCTGCTCGGCGAGGATGGCGATGCGGAAGAGGGTGTAGGTGGCGCTGGGCATGGCGGGCAGGGACTGCTAGCTTGCTATCTGGGATTGCAGAGGCGTCCCTAGTATAGACATTTGACGCAATCTTGTTCCGTCGGACCCGAGCGCATGGCCTCAAGACGAAATCGAACCATCAATATGCCGGCGCCGTATCTTCGGCGCATCTGGCTCGAGCCGTCGCGCATCGCCGACCGCGCGGCCTATCCGTTCTGCCTGCCTTTCCTGCAGGATGATTTCGAACTGAGCTTCGATCGGCCGATCACCATCATCGTCGGCGAAAACGGCACCGGCAAGTCCACGCTGCTGGAAGGAATAGCCGTGCTCGCCGGATATGACGAAGCCGGCGGCGGTAAGGGGTACATGCCGGTCGATCATTCCAATGCGACCGAGGTGATGGGCGGAGAGCTTTCAGAGGCGCTGCGTGCGGGCTGGCTGCCGAAGATTACCAACGGTTGGTTCTTCCGGGCAGAGAGTTTCTTTTCGATCGCAAGATATCTCGACGATGCGGCGCGCGATGTTGGCGCGCCCGAGCCAGACTTCCTCTCCCATTCCCATGGCGAAGGTTTTCTGCGCTTCTTCGAAGAGCGCTGCCAGCGGCAGGGCATCTTCATCTTCGACGAACCGGAATCGGCGCTGTCGCCGGCGCGCCAGATGGAATTTTTAAAACTGATGCGGCGCATGGAGCAGTCCACGATCTGCCAGATCGTCATGGCCACGCATTCCCCGATGCTGATGGCCTATCCCAATGCGCGGCTGTTGCGGCTGACAAAATATGGGCTGGACCCCGTGACCGTCGAACAGACGGATCACTACAAGGTCATGCGGGAGTTCTGCGAGGACCCGGCGGGGTTTGTGGAGGCGGTGATCGAGGAATGAATAGTCAAGGTTGCAGCATGTAGGATGGGTGGAGCGAAAGAGGCTGGGCATTCTTGCCCAGCCTCGAAAGCGATACCCATCAGTCTCAGTTTGCGAAGATGATGGGTTTCGCGAAGGGCTCAACCCATCCTACGGGCTCTTTTGATTTCCGCATTATGGCTTCTTCCGCTTCATGAAGTCAGGACCGTAGGGCGCAATAGCGTAGCGTATTGCGCCGCATGTGTACGAGACGAAAGAGGCGGAATACGCTCCGCTATTCCGCCCTACGGGCTACGCCAACACCGTCGTTCACCGCGGAACACCATGGACCGAAAAAAGCCGCCTAGCCTTTAATGGTTGCTACGCGCTGAGGGAGTGAGCGCGAAGCGACGATCGGTTGCCTTGCCAGCCCGCCCTCTTTAGAGTTTCGGACATTTTCCCTTGGAGCACTGCGCGTCCGTGGCCCTTCTGAAGGCAAACATCTTCGTCCAGACCAGTGGCAAAAAGCGCCACATGATCGCCATTCGAGAGAATACCAAGGGCGATGTCTATATAACGATCAGAGGCGGTCAGAATATCGAAATGGATATCACCGGCAAACCCAAGATTCTGGAGGTCCGCGTCTCCATACATCCGACCCGTGACAGCCCAACATCCAATATGCTGAAATTACAACGGCTGGATGATACCGGTCGGGTCGTCGACAAGGTCGCTTTCACCGACGCGATCAAGAGGTTCCCGGGGCGTTTTGCGGTCGTATCAAGTTCCCGCTTTACCAGCTTGAAAAGCACCTATCACGACTTCGCTGCAAAATACGAGTCATCGGGCTACAAAAACATAGATTTCGGCAACTTCGATCCTGAGCAAAGCACCGCCACGATCGGCCTACTCGTCGGATCCCGCGGACTTCCGTTCGTTTCGCCAAATTGTGCGCGCTTGGAGACTTCTCTTTACCAGCTCGTCTTCTTCCGAAAAGACGTAAATACTCCCGCATCGAACTTCGGCAAGACCCTCTTTCATGAAACGTTCGATCCAGCCGAAATTTCAGCGGACGATTTTCGCCGCGACTTCATCCTCGCCTTTAATCAAGGCTCTTCTCCAAGACAGTGCGAATGGTGGCTCGATCACGATAGCCTCTATCTTGGTATTGATCACATCAAAACGATCCGCTCATTTTTTGAACAAGCTGGCGAGCCGACTGACTTTCTAAATGAGCCCAGGATGCAGCTGCAACGCTTGCTCAGTGAACATATGAAAACGGGACCGCTGTAGGACGATGCGCATCGACGGGCCGCCGACAATCGCTACGCCGCCGCGTTTGTCAGATCACCGTCGAGATGGTAGAGGGAGACCAGCCCGGTCTCATTCCGAAATCACTCCGCCGCCTCACTCGCCCCGCTCTTCCTCGGCTTCCCCGCCACCCTCGCCAGCACCGGCGCCAGAAATTTCCCCGTATAGCTCCGCGGCGCCTTGACGATATCCTCCGGCGGGCCCCAGGCGACGATTTCGCCGCCGCCGTCGCCGCCTTCGGGGCCGAGGTCGATCACCCAGTCGGCGGTTTTTATCACTTCGAGATTGTGCTCGATCACGACGACCGTGTTGCCCTGCGACACCAGCTCGTGCAGCACTTCCAGGAGCTTCTTCACGTCGTGGAAATGTAGGCCGGTTGTCGGTTCGTCCAGGATGTAAAGCGTGCGGCCCGTCGCGCGCTTACTCAATTCCTTCGCCAGTTTGACGCGCTGGGCTTCGCCGCCCGACAAGGTCGTCGCCTGCTGGCCGACATGGATATAGTCGAGGCCGACGCGGTGCAGCGTCTTGAACGTCTCGCGCACGCGCGGCACCGCCTTGAAGAAGTCGGCGGCTTCTTCGACCGTCATGTCGAGGACGTCGGCGATCGACTTGCCCTTGAACAGCACTTCGAGCGTCTCGCGGTTGTAACGTTTTCCCTTGCAGACATCGCAGGTGACGTAGACATCGGGCAGAAAGTGCATCTCGATTTTTATCACCCCATCGCCCTGGCAGGCCTCGCAGCGGCCGCCCTTGACGTTGAAGGAAAACCGGCCGGGCTCATAGCCGCGCGCTTTCGCTTCGGGCAAGCCCGCAAACCATTCGCGGATCGGCGTGAAGGCGCCGGTATAGGTCGCCGGATTAGATCGCGGCGTGCGGCCGATCGGCGACTGGTCGATGTCGATGATCTTGTCGATATGCTCGAGGCCCTCGATGCGGTCGTGCGGCGCGGCGCCTTCGCTGGCATTGTTGAGCTTTCGGGCGATCGCCTTGTAGAGCGTGTCGATCAGCAACGTCGACTTGCCGCCGCCCGAAACTCCCGTCACACACGTGAACAGCCCCAGCGGAATCTCCGCCGAGACGTTTTTCAGATTGTTGCCGCGGGCGTTGATCACCTTGATGGTGCGGCGATGGTTCGGCGGCCGGCGCTCGGGGATCGCGACCGACAATTCGCCGGTCAGATATTTTCCGGTCAGCGAGTCCGGGTTCTTCATGATGTCGGCGGGCGTGCCCTGGGCGACGATATGGCCGCCATGCATGCCGGCGCCGGGGCCGATATCGAGCACATGATCGGCCAGGCGGATGGCGTCCTCGTCATGCTCGACCACGATCACGGTATTGCCGAGGTCGCGCAGCCGCTTCAGGGTTTCCAACAATCGCGCATTGTCGCGCTGGTGCAGGCCGATCGAAGGCTCGTCCAGCACATAGAGCACGCCGGTCAGGCCGGAGCCGATTTGCGAGGCGAGGCGGATGCGCTGGCTTTCGCCGCCGGAGAGCGTGCCGGAGGCTCGCGCCAGAGTGAGATAATTCAGGCCGACATCGAGCAGGAACGACAATCGCTCGCGGATTTCCTTCAAGACGCGCGCGGCGATCTCGTTCTGCTGCGCGTTGAGCGCCGTCGGCACGGTCTCGAACCATTCGCCGGCGCGGCGCACGGAAAGTTCGGAGATTTCGCCGATGTGTTTTCCGCCGATCTTGACGCACAGGGCTTCCGGCTTCAGCCGATGGCCGTGGCACGCCTCGCAGGGAATGTCGGAAAAATATTTTGCCAGTTCCTCGCGCGCCCATTCGCTCTCGGTCTCGCGATAGCGGCGGTTGATGTTGGTGATGACGCCCTCGAACGGCTTTTTGGTGTCGTAGGAGCGCACGCCGTCTTCATAGGAAAATTTTATTTCGTCCTCGCCCGAGCCGTGCAGGATCGCTTGTTGGGTCTTCTTCGGCAGGTCCTTCCACTTGGTGTCGAGGGCAAATTTGTAAAACTTTCCGAGCGCGGTCAGGGTCTGGATGTAATAGGGCGAGGATGATTTCGACCATGGCGCGATCGCGCCCTTGCGCAGGCTCAATTCCTTGTCGGGAATGACGAGGTCCTCGTCGATATGCTGCTCGACGCCGAGGCCGCCGCAGGCAGGGCAGGCGCCATAGGGATTGTTGAACGAGAACAGCCGCGGCTCGATTTCGGGAATGGTGAAACCTGAAACCGGGCAGGCGAATTTTTCGGAGAACAGAATCCGTTCCGGTCCGCTCTTGTCGTGGATTTTTGCCACCTTCTTTGTCGGGGCCTCATCCTTCGAGACGGCGCTTTGCGCCTCCTCAGGATGAGGGGAAGCGCCTCGCTTTGCTGCCTTCGATCGTCGGGCACCATCCTCATCCTGAGGAGCGCCCGCAGGGCGCGTCTCGAAGGATGATGATTGAGGTGCGTCCGCATATTCGATGACCGCCAACCCTTCCGCAAGCTTCAGCGCCGTCTCAAAACTCTCCGCCAGCCGCTGGCCGATGTCCGGACGCACCACGATGCGGTCCACGACCACATCGATGTCATGCGGGAATTTCTTGTCGAGCGCCGGCGCCTCGGCGAGCTCGTAAAACGTGCCGTCGATCTTGACCCGCTGGAATCCCTTTTTGAGATATTCGGCGAGCTCCTTCTTGTACTCGCCCTTGCGGCCGCGCACGACCGGCGCCAGCAGATAAAGCCGCGTGCCCTCAGGCAGCGCCAGCACGCGGTCGACCATCTGCGAGACGATCTGGCTTTCGATCGGTAGCCCCGTCGCGGGCGAATAGGGCACGCCGACCCGCGCCCACAACAGCCGCATGTAGTCGTAGATCTCGGTCACCGTGCCGACGGTCGAACGCGGGTTTTTCGAGGTGGTCTTCTGCTCGATCGAAATCGCCGGCGACAGCCCGTCGATCTGGTCGACGTCGGGCTTCTGCATCATCTCCAGGAACTGGCGTGCGTAGGCGGAGAGCGACTCGACATAGCGCCGCTGGCCTTCGGCATAGATGGTATCAAACGCCAGCGATGATTTTCCGGAGCCGGACAAGCCGGTGAACACCACGAGCTTGTCGCGCGGGATTTCCAGATCGACGTTTTTCAGATTGTGCTCGCGCGCGCCGCGAATCGTAATCGCGCGGCTGCCCGATGCGGCGGCGGATTGTTGGCGCTTCGCCCTGATCACTTCATCCATATCGGCATTTCCACGCGCGTTGGCCGCGGCTTAGCGTTACGGCGCGTATCGCCGGGAAGGTGCGATCGGACG
The DNA here is from genome assembly GCF_900141755.1 of Bradyrhizobium lablabi. Classification (NCBI taxonomy): domain Bacteria; kingdom Pseudomonadati; phylum Pseudomonadota; class Alphaproteobacteria; order Hyphomicrobiales; family Nitrobacteraceae; genus Bradyrhizobium; species Bradyrhizobium lablabi. The sequence goes on from NZ_LT670844.1 coordinate 7,756,097, forward strand.
CCAGAGGTGCGCTCGGAACATAGGAAGAACGCACGCGGATTTCCAGTGCCCTGTGCAAGCCATCAACGGTTTGTTGGGATCGGCGCGCGCATTGGCGGCAGCAGGCAGCAGGCAGCAGGTTCGAGCATAAACAGCGCAAACAAGAAGACCGCGCAAAACAAAAAGGCCGGCGCGAGGCCGGCCTTTGCGTGCAGCAGAATCTGCCGACGATCAATCAGTACCTCGCCACGACCGGACCGCCGAAGCGGTAGTTCACGCGAACCGTGGCCATGTCGACATCCTGCTTGATGCTGTCGACGCGCGAGCCGACGAACACGGTGGTCGGGAAGGTGATGCTCCGGTTGCCCATGAACAGGTGATCGTATTCGACCCCGACCGACCAGTTCGGCGCAAAGCCGAATTCCACACCGGTTCCGACCGTGCCGCCCCAGCGGGTTTCGCTGGCCTGATCGAGCACAATGCCTGCTCCGGTGAGGAAGCCGGTGTACTTGTCATGGGTGACGGCGCCGCCGCCCTTCAGATACCAGAGAACGTTGTTCCAGGCGTAGCCGACCTGGCCGGTGAAAAGGCCGATCGCGTCGATCTTGGTCTGGTTGGTCAGCAAGGGCGTCAGGGCCGCCAACGAGCTCGGATTTGACCCCTTCAGATCAGCCCAGTCGCCCTGGGCTTCGAGGCCGAACACCACGGGGCCGCTCATCCAGCGGTAGCCGATCTGACCGCCGACCAGGCCGCCGGTCGCGTTGTGACAACCCTCCGCCACGGACGGTGAAACCGGAATACCCGTGACGTTGGTGAGATCCCAGCACTTGTGGCTCCAGCCGCCGCCGCCGTTGAGACCGATGTAGAAGCCGCTCCAGTCATAGAAGGGCGCCGTGACGATCGGAGGCGCTTTGGTGTAGGGACGGGCCGCGAGGTCCGCGGCGGACGCCGGCGCAGCCAGACCTAACGCAAGCAGTCCGACGGTGCCCAGCAAAAACTTTTTCATCTCACTCTCCAGACCTTTGTCCGCTCAAAGACTTGTTCGCTTCCTTGATTCCGAAGCAATTGAAAAATCCCGCAATCGCACGCGGCATGGGGATTTATATCCGATTCAAGCGCAGAGGCTGTCCCCGAAAGGCAACACTCGCCGGCGATGATTCCGCCCGCGTTAACAGCCCGCAAGCAAAAAGGCCGGCGCGAAGCCGGCCTTTTCTTAGATCGATATCAGTACTTCGCGACCACCGGGCCACCCCAGCGGTAGTTGACGCGGACCAAGCCGATATCGACGTCCTGACGGATGCGATCCGCGCCATCGAACAAGCCGCCCGGCGTGGTGAAGTTGAAATTGCGATTACCCATGAACAGGTGATCGTATTCGATGCCGACCGACCAATTCGGCGCGAAACCGTATTCGAAGCCTGCGCCAACCGTGCCGCCCCAACGCGTTTCACGTGCGGAAGAGAAGAGCGCCCCAGTGGGAACCTCGAATATGTCGTACTTGTCGGCGGTTACGGCGCCGCCGCCCTTTACGTAAAACAGCGCATTGTTCCAGGCGTAGCCGACCTGACCAGTGAGCAACCCAAACGCATCGATGCGCGAGCGGTTGCGGTCCGTCGGAAACACCGTGCTGATATTGTCGCCTCTGAAATCAGCCCAGTTGCCCTGTCCTTCCACGCCGAACACCCAGTTCGAGGCCTGCCAGCGATAACCGATCTGACCACCGACCGTCCCGCCGGTCGCGTCATGGCAACCTTCCGGCGTAGCAACAACCGGAACGCCTGCGGGCGTTGTTATGAGATCCCAGCACTTGCGGGAGGACCCACCGCCGCCGTTGATGCCGATGTAGAAGCCGCTCCAGTCATAGATGGCGGCGACCATCGGCGGCGGCGCTTTGGTGTAGGGACGAGCCGCGAGATCCGCGGCGGAAGCCGGCGCAGCGGTTCCCACCGCAACCGCGCCCAACGAGACCAGTCCAACAGTGCGCAGGGAAAACTTTTTCATGCATTTCTCTCCGGCTCTTGGTTCGCTTCGCTTGTTGTGAAGCTTTTTGAAATGAGGCTGCGACCGCCGCGGCGATCTAATTCTGGGCAAACGATAGTCCGATTCAACCCGAAATGCCGTCTCCGAAATGCAACACTCGCGAGCGAAGTGGGCGAAGGGAAAGTTACTGGATGTTAATGATTTGATAGGGTTTTCCGGGAACCCGATGGAACCCGACCCCGAGATTCGACCCGCGGTCGTATCGACACACCGCCTAAGATTTAGCGGTCGTATCGACACACCGCCTAAGATTTAATCGCTGCATTGCGCAGGAACAAAACTGGAACAATCGCGGTGGGAATGCTATATGTGGATAACCGCTGAAACCGGCGGATCTGCAAGCTCGCGCCTCGCGGCGAGCGTATAGGGTCGGGCTTGTCCCAGTAATTTTCGAGAGTGGAGAGTGGCGATGGCAGGAAGCGTCAACAAGGTGATTCTGGTCGGAAATCTCGGCAAGGATCCGGAGATCCGGCGGACCCAGGATGGCCGCCCGATTGCGAATCTGAGCGTGGCGACCTCGGAAAGCTGGCGCGACAAGGCGACCGGCGAGCGCAAGGAAAAGACCGAGTGGCACCGCGTCGTGATTTTCAACGAGGGCCTCTGCAAGGTCGCCGAGCAATATCTGAAGAAGGGCGCCAAGGTTTACATCGAGGGCCAATTGCAGACCCGCAAATGGACCGATCAGGCAGGCGTTGAGAAATACTCCACCGAAGTCGTGCTGCAGGGGTTCAATTCGAACCTGACCATGCTCGATGGCCGCAGCAGCGGCGGCGGCAGTTTTGGGGCCGACGATGCCGGCGGCGGCGATTTCGGACCGTCCACCGCCGCGCCGCGCCGCGCCGTTGCGGCCGGAGCCCGCAGCGACATGGACGACGATATTCCGTTCTGAGATTTTGTTCGGAGCGCAAGGCGAGGGCGCAAGCCGCGCCACCGCCCCCCTTTTGGCGGCGTGCGTCAGCCAAGATTCGGGACCGGGGGGACAGCCTCATGACCCTTGCGCCGCTGCTCGACGCAGCTCCCGCGATCCCGCTTCACGCTTTTGCCGCGATGGGCGCCTTCGTGCTCGGCGTCGTCCAGCTGGCCGCGCCCAAGGGAACCTTGCCCCATCGTGCGCTCGGCTTCATCTGGGTCGGCCTGATGGCGCTGGTGGCGATCAGTTCGTTCTGGATCCATCAGATCCGCTTGCTCGGTCCCTGGAGCCCGATCCATTTGCTGTCGATCTTCACGCTGGTCATGCTTCCGCTCGGGGTATGGATGGCGCATCGCCACCGGGTCGAGCATCACCGCCAGATCATGATCTATACGTTCTCGGGCGCGCTCGTCATCGCCGGACTGTTCACACTCGTCCCCGGGCGGATCATGCATGCCGTCGTGTTCGGGCCTTGAGCCGGCCGGCCCGAGAAAGCGCATGCGGGCGATCGGATTCAGGCTCCGGCCGCAAGCCCCGCGCCCCACGTAAGTCTCTGGAAAAACGAAGGGAAAAACCGCGCGCGCCGACCTGTTAGGGGTGGTTTTGGCGGCCCTTACGCGCTATATGATTCGACAAGAAAAACTGACCGGATTCCCCCTTTGTCTGACCCTGAAGATACCCCGCCCGGCGAGCCGCCGGCGCCTTCCGATATTCGTCCTGTATCCATCCTCGACGAGATGAAACGCTCCTACCTCGATTACGCCATGAGCGTGATCGTGGCGCGCGCGTTGCCGGACGCGCGCGACGGGCTGAAGCCGGTGCACCGGCGCATCCTGTATTCGATGTACGAGCAAGGCCACACGCCCGACAAGAAGTACGTCAAGTCCGCGCGCGTCGTCGGTGACGTGATCGGTAAATATCATCCGCACGGCGACCAGTCGATTTACGACGCGATGGTCCGGATGGCGCAAGACTTCTCCATGCGCGTGCCGCTGATCGATGGACAAGGCAATTTCGGCTCGATCGACGGCGATCCTCCGGCGGCTTATCGGTATACTGAAGCGCGCCTGACGCGATCAGCACTCGCGGTTCTCGGGGATATCGATAAGGACACGGTCGATTTCCAGGCCAACTATGACAATTCCGAGAAAGAGCCGTCGGTTCTGCCGGCGAAGTTTCCGAACCTTCTGGTCAACGGCGCCGGCGGTATTGCCGTGGGCATGGCCACCAACATCCCGCCGCACAATCTCGGCGAAGTCATCGACGCCTGCGTCGCGCTGATCGAAAATCCCGCGCTTAGCATCGATGAACTCATCAACATCATTCCGGGTCCCGATTTTCCGACCGGCGGCATCATCCTCGGCCGCCAGGGCATCCGCTCAGCCTATCACCTCGGCCGCGGCTCGATCGTGATGCGCGGCAAGGTCAGGATCGACACCGTCCGGAAAGATCGCGAAGCGATCATCATCTCGGAAATTCCGTACCAGGTGAACAAGGCCACCATGGTCGAGCGCATCGGCGAACTGCATCGCGAGAAGAAGATCGAAGGCATTGTCGAGCTGCGCGACGAATCCGACCGCGACGGCTATCGCGTGGTCGTCGAACTGAAGCGCGATGCCATGGCCGACGTCGTGCTGAACCAGCTCTATCGATTCACCCCGCTGCAGACGAATTTTGCCGCCAATATGCTGGCGCTGGACGGCGGCCGGCCGCAGACGATGAACCTGAAGGATCTGCTGACGCTGTTCATCGCCTTCCGCGAGCAGGTGGTGACCCGCCGCACCAAATTCCTGCTCAACAAGGCCCGCGACCGTGCCCACATTTTGGTCGGCCTCGCGATCGCGGTCGCCAATATCGACGAGGTCATTCGCGTGATCCGGACCTCGCCCGATCCCAACACCGCGCGCGAGACCCTGATGTCGCGCGACTGGCCCGCCAGGGATGTCGAGGCGATGATCACGCTGATCGACGATCCCCGGCATCGACTAAACGCTGACGGCACCGCGCGGCTGTCGCTGGAGCAGGCAAAGGCCATTCTGGACCTGCGGCTGCAGCGGCTGACCGCGCTCGGGCGCGAGGAAATTTCCGAAGAGCTCGACAAGCTCGCGGTGGAGATCGCCGACTATCTCGACATTCTGCGTTCGCGCGCGCGCGTGCAGGCGATCATCAAGACCGAGCTGGCCGAGGTGAAGGACGAGTTCGCCACCCCGCGCAAGACAGTGATTATCGAGCAGGAAGACGAGGTCGAGGACGAGGACCTGATCCAGCGTGAGGACATGGTGGTTACGGTCTCCCATGCCGGCTATGTCAAGCGGGTACCGCTGTCGGCCTATCGCGCGCAGCGGCGCGGCGGCAAGGGCCGCGCCGGCATGCAGACCCGCGACGAGGATTTCGTCAGCCGGCTGTTCGTGGCTTCGACGCATACGCCGGTGTTGTTCTTCTCCTCGCGCGGCCAGGTCTACAAGGAAAAGGTCTGGCGATTGCCGATGGCGGCCCCGAACGCGCGCGGCAAGGCGCTGATCAACATCCTGCCGCTCGAGCAGGGCGAGCGCATTACCACCATCATGCCGCTGCCCGAGGATGAATCCTCCTGGGCCAATCTCGACGTGATGTTTGCGACCACCGGTGGCAACGTCCGCCGTAACAAATTGTCCGACTTCGTCGACGTCCGCCGTTCCGGCATCATCGCCATGAAGCTCGACGACAACGAGGCGATCGTCGATGTGCAGATCTGCACCGAGCGCGACGACGTGCTGCTGACGGCGGCCGGCGGCCAGTGCATCCGCTTCCCCGTCACCGATGTGCGGGTGTTTTCGGGCCGCACCTCGATGGGCGTGCGCGGCATCGCCTTGCCCGAAGGCGACAAGCTGATTTCGCTTGCGATCCTGCGCCATGTCGAGGCGACGTCGGATGAGCGCACGGCGTATCTGAAAATGCGCCGCGCTGTTGCCGGCGAAGTCGCGGCCGAGGAAGGTACGGAAGCCGATACCGAGGAGGCCGCCGGCGCCATCCAGCTCTCTTCCGAACGCTATGTCGAGATGTCGGCGCAGGAACAGGTGGTGCTGACGGTTTCGGTCAACGGCTACGGCAAGCGCACCTCATCCTACGAGTACCGCACCACCGGCCGCGGCGGCAAAGGCATCGTCGCGATGTCGGTCAACAACCGCAACGGCAAGCTGGTGGCCTCGTTCCCGGTCGAGGACAGTGACCAGATCATGCTGGTCACCGACAAGGGTCAATTGATCCGTTGCCCGGTCGAGGGCATCCGGATCGCGGGCCGTTCGACCCAGGGCGTCATCGTGTTCGACACCGCCGAGGACGAGCATGTCGTCTCGGTCGAGCACATCGGCGAGGACGCTGAAAACGGCAACGGAAACGGAAATGGTGGCTAGGGCCTTTCGGCTCTGATTGAAGCAGAACCGGGCTCTAATAGTCTTTTGTTTCAAGGAAGCCGACTTCTGGGAAATGGGTTGGCGGGCGGATAACCTTCATGGCCCTTCGGCCGTTTAGGACAGGCCGGCCTTGCAGGCTGCGTTGCGGCCTCGCGCGCTGTTGCAAGCGCGACAACTGGGTCAGAGGCCGAATGACTGCTTTTTGCCTGCCGCCGAAGCGGTAGCCGGATCCTAATGCTTCAGCCGCTGGGTTGAACCAACAGTTAGAAACCGCTGCCGTCGCTTTTCTTGAGTGCGGTTTTCAACGCACGTTCCGATTGTGCAGCCGAGGTTTGGGTTGTACCCTTCGCGTTTCCAGAACCGTTTGCAACGAACCAGCAGGGGTAGTCCCGTGATCAATTCGCCTGCTGGCCTGAAGCTCAGCGATTACCAAACTGAGGCGCTGAAAGCAGACAAGAGCCCAGATACTTCTTTGGCCTTTCCGTTGCTGGGGTTGTTTGGTGAGGCTGGCAGCCTGCTGAGCGTGGTGAAGAAGAAGCAGCGAGATCGGGCTGCGTATCTCGGATATGCGCCCAATGTTACCGAGGAACTTGGCGACGTTCTTTGGTATTTCGCCATCGTCGCCTCTCGCGGCGGCATCGCCCTCTCAGACATCGCCAACAACCTCAATCGGGGATTCTCCGATTGGCAGGACGGCGGCGGTCAAGAATTACTCTTCCGAGCCCTGCAATCGTCGTCGTCGTCGTCGTCCGTCATTCGTGACCAGCCGACGCCGGAGTTTGAGAATACCCTTCTGGAACTTGCGGGCGAGATCGGTGCGATCGTGTCCGACCAGCAAACCGGCAGGCTGAACGGCAACCAGGCCGCGCTTAAGGGCAGACTGGTTGCGATCATGCGCGCCCTTGTGAAGGCCGCAGACGAAGCCGGGGTTACACTGGAAGCCGCCGCGGAAGGCAATTTGAGGAAGATATTCGACCGCTGGCCGACCAATCCCAAATACCCGGACCCTTTCGACAAAGACGCGCTCAAGAACGAGCAGCTTCCGCGTGAGTTCACGATTGATATCTTCGAGCGCGAAGTACGCGGGCAGGTATATGTCTTCCAACAATGCAACGGGATCAACATCGGCGACCGTCTGACCGACAATGCCATCGAGCCTGACGACTACCGCTTCCACGATGCATTTCACTATGCCTATGGCGCCGTGCTAACGTGGTCGCCAGTCATGAGGGCGCTTCTCCGGCTGAAGCGGAAAAGCGATCCGTTGATAGACGAAGCCGAGGATGGCGCCCGCGCCCTTTTGATCGAGGAAGGAATCGCGTCATGGATTTTCGGCCAGGCGAAGCGACTCGATTTTTTCGCAGGGATGAAGTCCGGCGATTTGTCATTCGATATTCTCAAAACTGTTAGGCAATTTGTCGCTGGCTATGAACCCGAGCGTTGCCCACTATGGGTCTGGGAAAAAGCGATTCTCCAAGGGTTCGATGCTTTTCGGTTCCTGAAGGAGAACCGCCGCGCCCGCCTTCGCATCGACTTGGAGCAAAGGCAACTCATCGTCGGAGAATTGCCGCATGACACCTAGCGCTTTTGTCACAGCACTCGCAGATGTGCGCTTGCCCTCGGTGTTTAATCCATACTCGGATTGCTGTGCCATCCATGACCGTGCTGATGCCGCCAAAACGCGCAGGAAAAATCTTGAGGTGTTCCTTCAGGGCGCCTTGAGCAGCAAGGTCGAGACAATTTGGGTCGCGCGAGACCTTGGTTATCGCGGGGGCCGCCGCACCGGCGTCCCGCTCACGGACGAAGTTCACCTGGACGGTGTTGGGCGTCTTTTTGGAGGCATCGAGCTTAAGAGGGCGACGCGAGGGCCTGTAATGGCGGAAAGAACTGCGGCAGTTGTTTGGAGAGTGCTATCGCGCATTCACAAGCCAGTCGTGTTGTGGAATGTCTTCCCGTTCCATCCCCATGAGCCAAACGATCACCTATCAAACCGCTGCCACACCTCGGCCGAGCGCCTTATTGCGCTACCGCTATTTGAAACCTTGATTGAAATGTTTCAACCGCGGCGGCTGGTTGCGATTGGGCGAGATGCGCAACTCGCCTTGAAAGATATTAAAATCCCCGTCACCACCGTGCGGCATCCAAGCTACGGCGGACAGAATGAGTTTATCGCCGGCCTCTACGACCTTTATGGCGTCAACGAGCAGCCGGCCCCCGAACTTGATCTCCGCGACAAGGCGAAGGTCCTGCCGCGGTCTTCGCCAACGCGGCGGGCTGAGCGCACTGTTCCAGCAGGTTGACAATCTCCTGTCGTGACGCGCTGGGTTGATCGATGGTTGCGTGCGTCGAAAGCACGGTCAGCGCCCCAACCGATGTTCCCGTTTCAGCGGCGACAAAGGCCATCAGACGGCCAAGGCCGATCAGGTTCCCGAGCAGTTTTTCAACGTAGTAGTGATTGCGATACTGCGCCGTCAGCAGAAGGGTTTTGGGCGTCCCCGGAACAAGGTGAAAGCTGAGAAAGCTCAAGCACTGGCCTCCGTACGGCGACCCGGTTACATCTCGCTCGGGATCGAACAGCGACAGCTCGTGCTTGTTGAGAGACGTGTTCGACTTGTCCTGGATGCGGCCGACCATTCGGGAAAGCTGGTCCAGCGTTCCACCGCCCACCTGCGGCATGCTGGTCATGCGCTCGAAATAATACCCCGACCAGCGGCCATTTTTCCGGACCTTCGGAAGCACGCGCTTGTGAAAAACCTCGATGAACTTGTCCGAACCATGCCGCTGGTACAGCGCTTGCGGAAAGATGGTGTTAGCGATGCATTCCACCGATTTTTCGCGCTCTTCCAGAAAGTCGTTCACGCACGAAACGATGGGGTTAGCCAGGTTTGCGCCTGTGACGGGGTCCGCAACGTCAATCAGGACGTTATGGGCTTCATGGCCGGTTTGGCCATCGACCAGCTTGAAGGCTTCAAGCCACGCAGTGGCGCAGTCAGGCTGCGACGGAATTGCCAGGTGCACTGAGATCCTCCTTCAGGATTGCCAATCTAAACACGCGCGGCTTCAAGAAATTCTCCGTCAGCCACCCGTAGCCACCGAGCCCCCACCCATCGCCCCAGCTATTGCGGACCAACACGGCACGTTGCCCGCCAACTTCACCGTGGCCGACGGCGATCACGGCGTGCCTGCGAAGATATTCAGGCTGCTCATTCTGTCCGGGATCGACGATGCCATCGGCCTTTACCCAATCGAACGAGCGCGACAAGCGCATCAGCGCGAGAACGGGCCTGTTTTGATCAAGTTCGGCGATAATCGCATCAACCGTGTCTTTTCCGGCCTCACCGGCACGCTTGAATAGCGGCGTAACGCCGGCGGGCGGCTCCCATTGGGTCAAATCGGCGGGAAGTTGCGCAAGGTACTCCCAACCCGTTTCGTGCGGCTGTCCGTCATCGCGCAGTGCTTCGAGCATCGACGGCAGGGTCGCTCCTTCCGTCGGCTTGCGCTTCGAGCGTTGTTGCGCACGGAAGAAAATGTACTCGCAAGACAACGGGGACCACGCCCCGCGTAGCGCCGCATGTATGTCGCTCATGGCAAACGCCAGGCACGTGGGGCGCTGTCCCTGATCTCGCACCGGGCCGAACAGCCGGCGGAGGTCTATCTTGATCGTTGTAGAGGTCATGCTGCTTCGAGGAGTCGGCGGCGTTCAGCCCGCGAGAAGCCTTGTTCTTCAGGCCCTGTGAGGTCGTAGTTCAACGTCACTCGCGAAATGGGTGAACCTGGTTGCCAAGGGCGAGCTTCATTGAGCGACAACTGGCCACGCTGACCTTCTTCAAGTTCAAGTCCAGCGGTGACGTGGCGAACGACCGGGCCGCCAACGCCTTCATGATCCGTCGACTCCCGATCGTCGTGAATGATCACGAAGCCGCTCTCACGTAGTTGATCCATATTCCAAAGATATCCGCCGCCGCTGTGTTCATTGAGGCGCAAGACGAAGTGGTCGTTGCGGCTGCCGTCGATGCGTGTATCGGCATCGCGTTCTGTGAGAAGCCAAACGTCCCCGCGGTAGTCGCTCGGACGGTGACCTTCGAGCAAATCGATTTTCAATTGCCGCGGCGGCGATTGGCGCAACGCACGTCCAGCTTCCCCGGCAATCAAGTTGTACCGTTGAAGCGTCCACGTCGTGGCCTCGTAGCTCGCCCCGAGGCGCAACGAAAGCTGATACACAACATGAGGCTTCCGCAGGTCCGAGGCCAGCCAGCCTTGCCGGAGGCAATGCCAACCGATAAGCCAGCGCGGCATGAGGAAGCCCACGGCAAAGGCGTCAGCCTCGACCTCCTGCATGTCGGGATCGGCCGCCGTCGGCGTGGCGGTCATGGTCATGCGACGCAGGATGTTGTTTTCATCATCCAGACTGGGACGATGCCTGAGCCGGAAATGCCCGAGTTCATGCGCGGCCGTGAAGCGCTGGATGCTGAGCGGACGTTCGGTGGTGACGAGAATGCCGGGTATCGGGTCGGGAAGGTATGCGCCAAGAAGCCCATCTAGAGGACGCAGTAGCAGGGGTAGGTGGACGCCAAGCACAGCATCGAACACATCGATGCCGCCGCCTTGCTGCTGCATCTTGGCCTGGGTACCGAACTCGACGTGCAGTCTGGCCGCCGCCATCGCCCCGTTTCGCACTGCCCCTGCGTAGTCGGTAGCCATGACTACTCCTGGCCGGCCTGTGAGCGGGCGCGGAGATATTCAACGAACCGCCCGAGCTCTGCCTGGTCTTGATCGGACAATGCGGCTGCCTGCCGTGCGAGGTGCGCGACGCTGGGGGGAAGGGCGGCTGCCGCGGCATCTTCTCCCGTGAAATAGCTCACCGGCTGCTTGTATAGCTTTGCGAGGCGCGTCAGTTCCATCGCTTCGACACGGCGCTGACCGCTTTCGATATCGACCAGCGCCGTACGCGGGATCTTCAGGTAGGTAGCCACGTCCTCTTGCTTGAGGCCCAGATACTTGCGAGCCTCCCGAAGCCTTTCGCCAAGTCGCTGACGTTCGCCTTCTTCGTTGAAGGTTGAGGCGGATTGATCGGTCATTTTTTGCCTCCTTTACTTCCGTTCTTTTCCCACGCCTTCTCGATGCGAGGCATGAGGTGGTCCATCGCTTGATTCACGGAGTTGTAACCGCCGGCTCGAACGAGGTGGTCCTTCAACTCAAAACCGACGATTGGCTCGATGTCGCACAACAGGGAGACGACATCGAGCGAGTCGAGGCGGACCGATGCGGCAGCCTGGCCCGCGACATCGGCCGGCAGATTGATGCCCTTCATCATTGCGTCGGAATTCGCCGATGCCAGCAGGGCGTCGCGCAGCTTTGCTTCGACCGCTGCTTTCGGAAACGCGGTGGTAGTTCCGGGTTTTGTAATCGTATCGACCGGCATCACGCCCTCTCTGTGTTAATCAGCGACGTGAAAAGAGTATAATGTGTCTTTTTCAGACATTCAACAGTTAAGATTCTCGTATTTCGCGGTTTAATGTGTTGCTACCCGCCCTGATAGTGACCTGCGGCCAGAGAAGGGACCCCTAACGATGCGATTCAAACTGGCCACCGATACGGCAGCCCTCGCGGCATACCTGCCCATTCATGATCTTCATCGAAACCGGATTGTCGTTGCCGTCCGCTCCCACGGTTCGCCGCCGCCGGAATCGATGAGGTCCCCGGGGGGCATCCCGGGGACCTCTAACCAGAGCAATCTGGAAGCAATTGAAGGTTAAATCGGTAGGATCGGCGCTCTACGGCGTGCGGTCGGCGGTAACCAGCCGGGCTTCCCGGATCATGGTCTTGGTCTTGGAGCCGGCGACGCGCAGGCAGGAAGCCTCGAAGTTCGGCCAGGCCTTCTGCGAGCAGTTCGGGCCCATGGTGTTGATGTCGAGCCGGTCGGCCTTGGCGAGGGCCTGCGGCGTGGAGGCTTCGACCTGGGGGGCAAAGCCGGGAAGAACGGTCAACGCGGCAGCGACAAGCGCAGCAATAGCGATAGCTGAAAAAGCCTTGATCATGGCGGTCCCCTGTCTTTGGGCCTTGGCGGCCCCGTCGTTTCGTTGGTTAACTGATACAAAGCGACCGTTTCCGGATGTCTTCGCGGGGTCAGAAAACGGTTTCATGCCCCTGGAGTTTTGTTTCGTCGCTGCGGTGGGACGAAACATGGCCCGGTTGCCAAGAAGACGCTGGGAACCGCGAACGGGTTCGGAGGCTTGCGAAATAATAAAAATCGAGCTTTCGCGGGCCCCACCGGGAACCGGCCCGGCTTGCCCGGCCGCCCGGGGCGGGGTAGACGGGGCTTATGCCCCGTATCGCGCTTTATCCCGGCTCCTTCGACCCCGTCACCAATGGCCATTTGGACGTGGTCCGGCACGCCGTCGTGCTGTGTGACCGGCTGATTGTCGCCGTCGGCCTGAACTCGACCAAGCAGCCGCTGTTTTCGACCGACGAGCGCCTGGACATGGTCAAGGCCGTGTTTGCGCCGGTCGCCGCCAAAGCCGGCTGCGCCTTCGATTGCACGACCTATGACAATCTCACCGTTGCTGCGGCGCAAAAACACGGCGCGACCATCATGATCCGCGGTTTGCGCGACGGCACCGACCTTGATTTCGAAATGCAGATCGCCGGCATGAACGAGACCATGGCGCCTGACGTGCATACGGTGTTCGTTCCGGCATCGCCCGCCGTCCGCCCGATCACCGCCACACTGGTGCGCCAAATCGCCGGCATGGGTGGCGACGTATCGCCGTTCGTGCCGCCTTTGGTCGCGGCCGGCCTTAAGACCAAATTCGGCGGCTAACTAAAGACTTCAGCGCGTCTTCCGCGAAAGCTAGAACCCGTCTTGCGACAGGACTACGCGCCGACCCAAAGACCCTCATCTTTCTCACCTGATCCGGAGTTTTCATGATCCGAGCTCTCGCCTTTATCGTCGCGCTGATTTGCGCGGCCCCCGCGCTTGCGCAGCCGCTGCCCGCAGGTCTCGACAAGCAGAACGCGATCGTCATCGATACGACCAAGGGGCGGATCGTCATCAAGCTGCGGACCGACATCGCGCCCCAGCATGCCGAGCGCATCAAGCAACTGGCGCGCGAGGGCTTTTACAACAACGTGCCGTTCCACCGCGTCATGGACGGCTTCATGGCGCAGACCGGCGACGGCAAGAATTTCGACGGAACGGGCGGATCGAAATACCCGAACCTGAAGCAGGAATTCTCCAATGTTCATTTCAAGCGCGGCATTGTCGGCATGGCGCGGCGCGGCGACAGCGTCGATTCCGCCAATTCGCAGTTCTTCATCATGTTCGCCGATGGCGCGAGCCTCGATGGCCAATACACCGTGATCGGCGAAGTGGTGTCGGGAATGGACGTGGTCGACAAATTGAAGAAGGCGCCTCCGGGCTCTGCCGGCGGCGCCGTGACCGATCCGGACAAGATGGTGAAGGTACAAGTCGCCTCCGACATCAAGTGAGGGGCTGTGATGCGGCGGCGCAATCAATTGCTCTGGATGGCCTCGGCGCTGCTGCTGCCGGCCTCCGCCTGCGCGCAGGGGGCGCCGGCGCAGGTCAATACCATCCAGGATGTGTTCACCAAACTGGGGACCTGCTGGAAACCGCCGCCGCCGTCCCGCGCCAACCCCGATATCGACATCACGGTGATCGTCAGTTTCAAGCGCAGCGGAGAGATTCTCGGCCATCCGAAGATCACCTATGAATCGGAAAAGGCGACCGATAACGACCGGGTAGAATACCGGATCGCCGTGATGGAGGCGTTGCAACGCTGCACGCCGATGCCATTTACCGAGAGTATGGCCGGCGCGGTTGCCGGCCGGCCATTCGCGGTGCGATTTTACAATCACAAACCCCAACCCGCGGAGAAGAAAGCATGGCTGACACCGAAAATACTTTGATCCTCGAAACCACGCAGGGTCCGGTCACGATCGAGATGCGGCCCGATCTTGCCCCCGGTCACGTCGCGCGGATCAAGGAACTGGTGCGCGAAGGATTTTACGACGGCATCGTGTTCCACCGCGTGATCGACGGCTTCATGGCGCAGACCGGCTGCCCGCAGGGCACCGGAACCGGCGGCTCCGGAAAAAAACTCAAGGCCGAATTCAACAACGAACCGCATGTGCGCGGCACCACCTCGATGGCGCGCGCGGCCAGCCCGGATTCCGGCGACAGCCAGTTCTTCATCTGCTTCGACGACGCCTCCTTCCTCAACAAGCAGTACACGGTCTGGGGCAAGGTGGTTTCGGGCATGGAGAACGTCGACAAGATCAAGCGCGGCGAGCCGGTGAAAGACCCGGACAAGATCGTCAAGGCGCGGATGGCGCTGGACGACGCGGCGTGAATGGTCATGCCCGGCAATCACGGGCCGAGACGCACTGCGCACCTTACACACAACCGTCATCGCCCGGCATAGCCGTCCGAAGGACGGCGTCGCTTCCGCTCGCCTATGACCGGGCGATCCAGTATTCCAGAGCAATTGCGATAGAGCCGTGAAGCCGCGGCGTACTGGATCCCCGCTTTCGCGGGGATGACGAGTATTGATGCGGAGCCGGTCAAGCCCGGCAATGACAGTGTTATCATGCGCACCGACCTCTTCGACTTCGAGCTTCCTGCCTCAAGCATCGCGCTGCGCCCGGCGAGCCCGCGCGATTCCGCGCAGATGCTGACCGTGCAGCCGGACGGCGCCTTGGCCGACCGCGTCGTCGCCGATCTGCCGCTGATGCTTCGGCCCGGGGACCAGCTCGTCGTCAACGACACCAAGGTGATCGCGGCCCAGCTCAAAGGCCGCCGTATTGGGCGTGAAACCGAGCCGAAGATCGACGCAACATTGATAAAACGCCTCGACGGCTCCCGCTGGCAAGCACTGGCAAAACCGGCGAAAAAACTGTCGCCAGGCGATGTGATCCGCTTCGGCAATGAGGGCAAGGTGTGCCTGCTCGGCCATCTCGATGCGCAAGTCGAGCACAAGGGTGACGACGGCGAAGTCACGCTGTCGTTTTCATTTCACGGGCCGACGCTCGATTCTGCCATTGCCGATCTCGGCAGCCCGCCGCTGCCGCCTTACATCGCCTCCAAGCGTGCGCCCGATGAGCGCGATGAAGCGGACTACCAGACTATGTTCGCGGCCAATGAGGGCGCGGTCGCAGCACCTACCGCCGGATTGCATTTTACGGAGGCGCTGGAGGCGGCGTTGCGCGCGCGCGGGATCGGCATTCACCGGATCACGCTGCATGTCGGCGCAGGGACCTTCCTGCCGGTCAAGGCGGAGGATACGGCCGGGCACAAGATGCATTCCGAATGGGGCACGATCTCCCGCGAGACGGCCGATGCGCTGAATGCGGCCCGCGCCGCCGGCGGCCGCATCGTCGCCGTCGGCACCACCTCGCTGCGGCTGTTGGAGAGCGCCGCCGCCGAGGACGGCACCATCGGACCGTTTGCGGATGAAACCGCGATCTTCATCACGCCGGGCTACCGCTTTCGCGCGGTCGATATTTTGATGACCAATTTTCACCTGCCGCGTTCGACGCTGTTCATGCTGGTGTCGGCGTTTTCGGGGCTCGACACCATGAAACGCGCGTACGCCCACGCGATCGCTGGTGGATACCGGTTCTATTCCTATGGCGACGCCTGCCTGCTGTTTCGTGCACCTGACAAGCTAGGGCGCGAACTCATTCCAGCGTAGCCAAATTCGGATTGACATGCGGACGGACATTGAAGAGGTCAGCTTATCGGGCAAGACCGGAAGTGACCGGCGCGCTGTCAAAGCGACGCGATTGACCCGCAACGGACAGGTTGGGGATGGGCAGAGCACCGCTGCTCTGTCCACCTACTTCAGACATTAACTTGTTCCGCAATTTGGTCTGCCGCACCAAAGTCCGCTTCGTGCCCATAAGCGGCCGTTTCGGCGATATCGCCAGTCCCGCAAATACGAAGAGTCCAAGCTGTGAGGCGTAAACTGCTAAAATCAATCGCGTTCGAAGATCTTGGCGCCAGGGTAGACGCGCCGGGCGTACGCCACGACCAACTCCCGGTCCTGAGTCTCCAGGAACGGAGTTCGGATCTGACACGACCCGACGATGAGGTGCCACAGGCCATTAAGCCTCTGAATGATGATGTTCATTTGAGTGTTCCTCGAAGAACCTGCCGCTGTGGAACGACGATTGCTATCGTTAGTCGCGCTTCCGGAGAGAGAGAAGTTGTGAGCTGCTTGTGTGTCCGTTTGGAGTTGCCACGAGTATAAAACCTCTCGCCGTCGCTCAATTGTACGAGCGTAAGCACAGGGCATGAGAAGGGATGAAAGAGGTATACATAGGTATGCTGATGTCCGTCCCGGAGGTGCAGCGGAAGTGCGTTGCCGGAGGCCGGACGACCGCTCATGGCCCTGACCAGAATAACGCTGAGCCCGTCGAACACGTCGGCTCCCGAGAGCAAATCGGACCTGGATTGAGTCAACCGGGAACAGCCGCTCGTTATCGGGCTGTTAACGCGACGCTTCCGCGAATGCCCCTTGTCATTTACCCGAACAGCCAGGACCTGGGATTGGCGATCGGCTTGTACTCGTTGACCGATATGATGCCCTTGATGATGCGGATCAGCGACCACAGGAGCCACCAAGCAAGAACCGGGATGCCGATGAGCACCATGCACAGCGGAATGCCGATCGCGAGGTACAGCAATCCGATCCAGAAGGTCCTGATCTGGAACTGGTAATGCGACCGCAGCACCGGGTCGGTATCGTGGACCTTCACGTGCGCGATGATGACGCCAATCAGCGCCGAAATCCCGGTGAAATAGCCCACGCAGTAAAGCACGTAGACAATGACAGCGAGAGCATTGTCCGAGACGATGGGTCGCGGGGTTTCGGAAGTAAGTGTCATGGCCGCCTCCGTTGCGACGAGGATCGTCGGGCTCTGCGAACGCCCGTTGGTCGCTCCTGCCATATCCCCGGTTCAAGAAGTCGTCGCGCAAAGAAGGATCATACGCCTTTTCCGAAAACTCCCTTTCTCCACGGGCATAATCGACGGCAAGCCTTGAGCCGGGCGCGAGCGCCCGGCCCAAAGTGTACGCGAAGTCATCAAGACCGCATCGAAGATGGCCCGCTTTGAGGGGGCGGCCCCCTTGGCGGGGCGTTGCACATGGCGTTACCAGCTAGCGCCCAGACCGCAGCCCTCGAACGGCTTTCGCCAGTTCGCCGCATCGATCGGCGGCAGCTGGTAGCTGTCTTTTCCGGCCGATATTGTCAGGGGCTCGCCCGACCCGAGCAGCGCATAGAGCCGCGCTCTGAGCGCAAGCCATTTTTTCCCGTACACTTGCGGATCCCGTTTGGCGTAGCCGAGATAGGTCTGCGAGAATTCGGTGGCGAAGTTCATCGGTACTGGCTCCTCGACCTCGATCGGTTCTACGAATTCGCCGTCAAATGTCATCTTGCTTTTCGCGTTCGCGATCGTGACGCGCGCCTTGCCTTCTTTCTTCGCGATTCCGGGATATTTGAGTTGCAGCACGAAGAAGCGGCCGCATCCGAGATAGAATGTCACCTTGTCCGCTTCCGAATAGGTCAGTACGTGGCCGTCATTGGGCATGACCTGATATTTCCAGCCGTCCGCGGCGAAGGCCGACCAAAGCCCGAGCCAGCCGATGGCGATCACGGCCGAGAGGAGATTTATGGGTGAACTGTATTTCATGCGGCCTAACCTTCATAGGCCCCGAAGGTGCAATCGATCACCATGTGAAGGTGCAACTGATCACCGTTGGAAAACCAGTCTTACAATGATGGTAATCCAAGCCCCGTGCGAGTGCGAACGCCATCGCGAGCACAACGACCGTGGCGAAAACCAAACTGCCGACGAGCAAAACACCTTGAGTTCGACGATTCACCGCCGGATTCCCATCTCTATGCCTGCGCGGCTGACTATGCACCTTTAGAGCCCTGGGCTCAGGTGCTCATCATAAGCTTAGTAACATTGGTCCTGTAATAGCGTGTCCTCACAAAACATGGGTGCAGCGGAACCTGGTTTCGGGAGGTGCGGCTTAAAAGCGTTGGCGTTGGTTGTTGCCATGGCGCTCATCGCAACGAGAGTGACGAGAGTGGCGGCAGACAATCTTGATTTCATTGGACTCTCCATTCCCTGGTTGGCGAAACGAGAATGGCTCGCTTTGGAGTTCGACGACGCCAGAGCGAAACCGGTTCGAGAGAGCCGTTGAAAATTAGTTCAGACCCGCTAGCACCCGCCATCGTGAACCGAACGGGGCCCCCAACGGACAAATACCCATGAATTGCAAAGCCGCCCTGCTGCTTTTTTCCTGCTCATTCATTTTCGGTTCATTGATTGCCGACAGCGGTGCGGCCAGTTCCGACGTAGAGGATGCGGTACTTTCGCTCAAGGCAGCTTTTGCAAAGCCAATTCCGCCCGAGGTATTTGGAAAGGGTGATCGCACTACCCGCCGTTCCACTGTCTTGAGTTTTATGGGTGATTCAAGGAATTTTGCCTATTCCGCGAAATCCACGTCCAGGACGTATTCGAAGGCGACCGGTTCGGAAACGACTTCACCCGTTGTCATCGTGAGAACCTCACAAGCCCTGTTTTCGGATTTGAAAGCGGTATCAAGAGAAAAATCGGAGTTTATGGGCAAGGCTGTAGGCCTTGACACGCTGACGATCCTTTGCAGTCCGGACAACGAGTGTTTCAAGAGCACAGGACCGGACGTCGTGATGGGTAGCGGTGGGCTCCACGGCGCTCAGCCAATCCAGTTCGCTGATCCGGAAGCTGCGGCGGAAGCGAAGCGTGCTATCGAAATATTGATTCAAGCCAATCGCAGGTAGTCACAGGGCCGTGGATTCCATGGGGTTCGAGTGTGCCCAAACCTACCGGAAGGGGCACGTTCACCCGCCCCATGGAATCTACAATCCGGGAAATCCCAGACTCACGCCATTGCGCGCTGCGGCAGTAGTTCCGCGATCTGGATGGCGTTCAGCGCGGCGCCCTTCAGGAGCTGGTCGGCGGAGACGAACATCGCGATCGAATGGCCGCTGGGATCGCTGAGGTCCTTGCGGATGCGGCCGACCAGAACGTCGTCCTGGCCTGACGCATCGATCGGCATCGGGAAGTAGTTCCTGACCCGATCGTCCACGAGTCTGACGCCTGGCGCATTGGTCAGGATCGCGCGCACCTCGCCTTCCGAAATCGGCCTCTCGCATTCGAAGGTGATTGCCGCGCAATGCACGCGCAACACCGGCACGCGCACGCAGGTCACGCCGACCGCAATCCTGTCATCTTCGAAGATCTTCCGGGTCTCCTGGATGACCTTGGTTTCCTCCTCGTTATAGCCAGTCGTCGGATCGATCGGGGTATTGTGGCTGAACAGGTTGAAGGCGTAAGGGTGCGGCATCACGTTGGGCGGATAGGCCTGCCCGTTGAGGCTGGCGCGGGTCGATTCAATGAGTTCTTGCATCGCCGCCGCGCCGGCACCGCTGGCTGACTGATAGGTCGACAGGATCACGCGCTTGATGCGGTTACGCCTGTGGATCGGCCATAACGCCATCAGGGCGGTAATCGCGGTGCAATTCGGAACGGCAATGATGCCCTTGTGCTCGGCGATGCGGCCAGCGTTGATCTCCGGGATCACCAGCGGCACGTTCGGATCCATGCGGAAGGCCGACGAATTGTCGACGACGACGGCGCCGGCCTTTACCGCGATGGGAGAAAATCTCCTCGAAACGCCGCCGCCCGCCGAGAACAGCGCGATATCGACACCTTCGAATGAATTCTCGGAGAGCTCTTCGATCAGGACTTTCCGCCCGCGAAAATCCAGCGTCTTGCCCGCCGAACGCGCACTCGCCAGCGCTTTGAGCTTGCCGACCGGAAACGCGCGCTTGTCCATGGTGGCGATGAATTCGGCACCGACCGCGCCGGTCACGCCGGCTATGGCAACAACGGGATCGTTCTTCACTTCTGCTCTCCATCAGGCAATAAAAAAAGCCCCGGACCTTTTCAGGCGGGGCTTCGGTTCAGATGATGCGATCGTCCGGCTACGCGCGCACGCCTCCCGAGGCCCCAGCGGGCTCCGCGGTTTTGGTGGTGCGTTTGGTGGTCGTGATCATGGGCCGGAGCTTATGGGGGAGAGTTTGGTCGACGTCAACGGCTTTTGGATAAGAAATCGGCGTCAACAAGGTTGAACTGGGCACCGTTGTTACGCGATAAGCTGACGCATGAGCCTTCCCAATCACTTCGATCTCATCGCGACCGACGGCACCGCGCGGACCGGAAAGCTGACGACGCCGCATGGCGAGGTGCGGACGCCCGCCTTCATGCCGGTTGGCACGGCTGGCGCCATGAAGGGCGTGCATTGGCGCGAGGTGCGCGATGCCGGCGCCGATATCGTGCTCGGCAATACCTATCATTTGATGCTGCGGCCGGGCGCCGAGCGCATCGCCGAACTCGGCGGCTTGCAGAATTTTACCGGCTGGCGGGGCCCGATGCTGACCGATTCCGGCGGCTTCCAGGTGATGTCGCTGGCGCAGTTGCGCAAGCTAAGCGAGCGCGCGGTGACGTTCCGCTCGCATATCGACGGCATGAAGGTCGAGCTGTCGCCCGAACGCTCGATCGAGGTGCAGCGGCTCCTCGGCTCCGACATCGCCATGCAGCTCGACGAGTGTGTAAGGTTACCGTCGGAGCGGGCCGATATCGAACGCGCGATGCAGCTGTCATCGCGGTGGGGGGAGCGCTCAAGGCGCGCATTCGAGAGCGCACCTGCCGGATACATGCTGTTCGGCATCGCGCAGGGCGGCGACGTGCCTGAACTGCGCCAGACCAGCGCGCGGGGCCTGGTCGAGATCGGCTTTCACGGCTACGCCATCGGCGGGCTCGCGGTCGGCGAGCCGCAAGCGGTGATGCTCGCGATGATCGAAGAGGTCGCCCCGATCCTTCCCAAGGACCGCCCGCGCTATCTGATGGGCGTCGGCACGCCCGAGGATATTCTGGAGGCGGTCGCGCGCGGTATCGACATGTTCGACTGCGTGATGCCGACGCGCAACGGACGGCACGGCGTGGCGTTCACCCGTTTCGGCCAGATCAACCTGCGCAACGCCCGCCACGCCGACGATCCCCGGCCGCTGGATGAGGAAAGCCCGTGGCCGGCCACGCGCTCTTGCGCGCGGGCCTATCTGCACCATCTCGTGAAATCGGGCGAGACGCTGGGGGCGATGCTGCTGTCGGAAATCAATATCGCCTATTACCAGCGCCTGATGCAGGACATCCGCGACGCCGTCTCGAACGGCACGTTCGAGAGCTTTCGCGAACGCACGCGCGCGGAATGGGCGAGGGGCGATATCGCCCCGCGCTGACCGCACGACGATCCCGATCGATGCGGACGAAACCCTCAACCAATTGCAGCCGACGAGTGTTCTTCTTTCTCCTGCATCGGCTCCTTACAGCTCCTGCAGGCAGTTGAGCTCGGCGTTGAACACGGTTCCTGGCACGCTCACTCGCTCATCGCAATAGAGCGCACTGAGTTCGTCGACGTGAGCATCAGGCTCGAGGCTAACAATTGCCAGCCGATCGAAAAAGGCGAGATCCAGCTCGCTGTCTTGCCGGCGCATTGCGCCCCAAACGTCCCACGGCAGCATCTCACGGTTGTTCAACGCGGCGACGTCGCGGACGAGGTTGCCCGCAATGAACCAAAGTCCGTGCATGTCGAGGATGCCGAAGGCACTCGGATCGGTCCTTCCGCAACGGCAGAGCGACCAGGCATCGCCCGCGACCACGAACTGATCCCGCGGGACGTCTGCTGTATCGAACCCGATCCTGAAGAGTTCGCGTTGGCGATTGTCGATCTGTGAATCGAACAATACCCAACATTTCTTTCCTTCGTTCCAGTATTCAGTTACCCAATGGTCGAGGTATTTACCCTTTTCGAAATAGGCGCCGAAGCCGCAGCGGGCGCGCGCCGGAATGCCCTGCGTGCGTAACATCGCCACGTGAAGAAGCGTGAAGTGCCTGCAGACACCGACTTGCCGCTCGTTGGTAGCTCGCGCTGCAGAAAGCGGCCGGCCGTCGCGCGTTACGATGTCACCCAAAATCTTCTCGACATCGCGAACATGCGACTGAGCTTGCTGGTCGCGGCTTAGCGTCACGCCGTAGGCAGGGGCAACGTGCTGATGGATCAGCAGACCCTGCACAGTCTCCGCGAGCGCGCCGGTGTCGCGCGGCAAGCCGTCGAATAGAGCGGCGTGGCGCCCGGGATCGCTCATGGCAATCGGTCTCCTGTACCGATCGAAGTTCATCCGAAGAGTCTCTCGCAAACCACCGTCCGGAGCTTCCCATTGCAGACAAGCTGCTCCACCACGGGCCAGCTTATCGCAAATTGAGCTTCCCCCCATCACCCAGATGAGAAAGCGAGGGTCGGCTTGTGGGCACTTTTCAGACCTGAGGTGATGTCTGATCTGAGTCCGCAATGCGCACCAAAGCGGACGTCCAACGACGCCTACGGATTAGTGAAGTTCGGGGCCTATCGTCAGAAGCTCAGTTGCAGGCAAACCGCCGCAGCGCATGTTTGGTTACGAAACCGTAACCACAGGTATCGCAGGTCCAGAGATAGCTGATGACGTTGTCGGAAACGTAAGCGGATGCTTCCGCGGCCACCATGGAATCTGCGCACACCGGGCAGGTCGGCATATCGCATCCGCGCGGGTCGGGATGACGCGTCTCGGTCGACAGAACTGCAGCGACAGCTGACATCGTGACCTCCCTGCTTGCGATCTGAACCAGCAGCCTAACATAAACCGATTTGTTTGACGATGTCGCAACACAAATACGTTGGTTTTACGTTATTTGGCCGCGTTAAGGCTTTTGCATTGCAGCGAATTCCTTGGTTTCGCGTTTCTTACTTGCACATCGGCGTGAGCTGTCCCTAATGAAGAAGACCCGCTAATTTCGGCCACATCGCAGCCCACACAGGAGTTCATTATGGATGCGCCAGCTACGAGTGCAGTGCACCGTCCCGGCCGCGGCAGGGTCTTCGACTCGATCGTGGATGCCGTCGGCGACACGCCGATCGTCCGCCTCCGCAAATTGCCGCAGGCGCACGGCGCGCACGCGACCATCCTCGCCAAGCTCGAATATTTCGCGCCGGCCGCGAGCGTGAAGGACCGCATCGGGGCTGCGATGGTGATCGCGATGGAGAAGGCCGGACAGATCAACGCCGATACCGTGCTGATCGAGCCGACCTCGGGAAACACCGGAATTGCGCTCGCGTTCGTGGCGGCGTCCCGCGGTTATCGCTTAAAACTCGTGATGCCGGAATCGATGTCGATCGAGCGGCGCAAGATGCTGGCATTTCTCGGCGCCGAAATCATCCTGACGCCGGCCGCCCAGGGCATGAAGGGCGCGATCGCGACCGCCGAAGAGCTGGTGCGCACGACGCCCAATTCGGTGATGCCGCAGCAGTTCAAGAATCTCGCCAATCCCGAAATCCACCGCCGCACCACCGCGGAGGAAATCTGGAACGATACCGGCGGCAACATCGACTACTTCGTCGCGGGCGTCGGCACCGGCGGCACCATCACCGGCGTCGGGCAGGTGCTCAAACCGCGAAAACCCTCACTGCGCGTCGTCGCCGTGGAACCGGAGGAAAGCCCGGTGCTGTCAGGCGGCCAGCATTCCCCGCACAAGATCCAGGGTATTGGCGCCGGCTTCATTCCGGACATCCTGGACCGCTCCGTGATCGACGAGATCGTCAAGATCAACAGCGGAACCGCGATCGAGACCACGCGCGCGCTGGCGCGCAACGAAGGCATTCCCGGCGGCATTTCCTCAGGTGCCGCGATCGCGGCCGCGCTGCAAATCGGCAAACGCCCGGAAGCCGCCGGCAAGACCATTTTGGCGATCGTGCCCTCGTTTGCCGAGCGCTATCTGTCGACTGCGCTGTTTGAAGGAATCTAGCCGTGCCCGACCAGCCGAGACGCCCGAGAACCCTCAACGATGCCCGCACCGAAGCCGAGGCCGCGTTCAAGCGGACCACCGCCAAGGTGCCGGAGGCGCCGCCGAAGCCAACCGCGCTTCCCGGCGTCAAGGAACTGGTTTCGCTGCGGATCGATCAGGACGTGCTCGAATACTTCCAGGAGGGCGGGCCGGGTTGGCAGGACCGCATCAACGAGGCGCTGAGAAAGGCCGCGGGGAAATAGACCCGTCGCGGCCGAGACAGAGAAAAGGCCGCAACAGAAAAAAAGCCCGGGATCAACCCGGGCTTTTTTCGTCGGAGCGCAAAACAGGCGGGTCGGGTCGATCAGTGCCGGAACATGCCGCCCATCATGCCGCCCATCACGCCGCCGATGAAGCCGCCGGGATTGCCACCGCCACCGCCACCGCCGCCGCCGCCGCCACCACTGCGACGGCCGCCGCCACCGCCGCCTCCGCTGCTGTGGCGGCGGGTCGCGCGATCGTCCGAGGAATCATCGCTCGAACTAGTTGATGTCGTTGCGACGATTTCGCTGAGCAGCGCCTTGTGCTGGAACTTGTTGAGGAAGCCGCTGGTGGGATAACCGCGGGCGGCTTGCCAGCGCCTGATCACGGAGCGGGTATCGTCATCGAACTTGCCCGTCACCTTGGTGTCGAAGCCGAGTCCGTTCAGCCGGCGCTGCACGTCGCGGCGCTGGCCCTTGTCGAGGCTGATCTGGTCTTCCGTGACCTGGTTGGCCTCCGCGGTGAAGGTCGCGGGATCGATGCCGGTGGTCAGGTTGCGCGTGGTGGTCGACGGGCCGTTCTCCAGCGAGGCGATCCGGGCCAGCGCCAGCGATTTGAACTGGCCGTTGGGATAGGCGGAAAGATAAGCGTTGAGTTCTTCCGGCTTGTTGGATTCCTTGACCGAGCGCCAAAACTCGAGTTCGACGTCGGTACCACCAGACGTTGAGGCGAGGGCCGGCGTCGAAGGCGTCGGCGCGGCAGCGGCCGCGCCGGGCGCAGGGGCCGCAACCGGGTTCAGATACACCGCGCCGATCAGGTTGGTGTGGCCCCAGGGCAATTGACCCTTGTTGGTCTCTTCATTGACCTGGGCGCGGACCTCGGTCATCGCCTGCTGGATCTCGACGCCGGGCTGGGTGACGTGGGCGATCAGCGCGCGGGTGAACGGGCTGTTGGTGCCTTCCTGGCCATCGAGCGCGGTTTGCCCCGGACCGGTCGCGAATGCGATCAGCGTGCCTTCGCCGGATTGCATTTCGGCAAGCCCCGACTGCACCGATACGCTGCGGGTGGTGGCGTTCGATTTGATCTTGGCGGCAAACGGATTGTCGCGGCAGGCATCGAGGAACACCAGCTTGACCTTGGCGTCGCTCATGGTCTGGTCGAGCGTGAGGTCGATATTGATCGCCGCGCCGAGCTTGACGTCCATTTCCGATTTGATGTCGGCATCGATCGGCAGCAGATAATTGATGCCGTTAACGGCGATGCCGTGCCCGGCATAGAAAAATACCGCGACGTCGGCGCCTTGAGTCTTCTTGCCGAAGTCGAGCAGCTTTTCCGTCATCTTGTCGCGGGTAAGATTGGTGCCTTCGACGACCTCGAAGCCGACATTGCGAAGGGCGGCTGCCATCGCCTTGGCATCGATCGGCGGGTTCGGAAGTGGCGCGACATTCTTGTAGGCGCCGTTGCCGACCACAAAGGCGACGCGTCGGTCGGCCTTGGCGGCTTGCGCCGTGAACAACATGCAGATCAGGGAAAGTATGACGGTGAGATAGCGCATCTGAAATCCCCAGGTCGAAACGAAACGTAGAATCGAATATTTTAGGGCGCTAACGCGTTTGCAGCAGACTACACGAAAAAACCACACTTCGCGCCACAAAAAATCAGGCATGCCCAAATCTTGATGACGATCATCCGTGGAACTCACGGTATTTAATCGCTGCGTTGGCCTGCGTGATTTAGATCACATCGTTTTGGCGGCGGATAATGGGATCGCTCAGGCTGAAACGCGCGCGGGCGCGGGATCGGCGGCTTTCAAATTCAGCAGATTACCGGTGAGGATCAAGGCCGCGCCGAGCAAGGTGAAGAGGTCGAGGCGCTCCGAATAAATCAGCCAGCCCGCGGTCGCCGTCAGCGGAACGCGCAAAAAGTCCATCGGCAGCACCACGGTGGCATCGGCATACAGCATCGCGCGCGCCATGCAGTAATGCGAAAACGTCCCGCAGAAAGCGATCACCACGATGAAGCCCCAGGCATAGGCGCTCGGCCATTGCCAGACATACAGCGCGGGCAAAAATCCGGCCGCGGCCTGGATCAGCAGCATCCAGAAGATAATCGAAAGCGTGCTTTCGGTACGGGTCAAGGACTTCATCATGGCGATCGAGATGCCGAAGGCGACAGCGGCGGCGAGCGCTATCAACTGTCCGGGATTGATCTCAGAGGTCCCGGGGCGGACGATGATGATGACCCCGACCAGGCCGAGCACGATCGCCGTGGTTTTCCAGACCGTCATACGCTCGCCGAGAAAGGTTGCGGCAAGGATCGCGGTCCAGATCGGCATGGTGAATTCGATCGACACCACCTGGCCGAGCGGAATCAGCGTCAGCGCGAAGAACCAGCCGATCTGCCCGGCATAGTGAACGAGATTGCGCCCGATATGCTGCAGCGGCCGCGATGTCCACATGGCCGCAAGCCCGCCATTGACGTGGATCAACGGCGACAGCATCAGAAGGCCGAGGATCGAGCGGGCCTCCATGACCTCGAATACGTTGAGTTCACGCGTCGTCTCGCGCCCGGCGACCGCGATCATCAGCATCAGCGCCAGCCAGCCCGCCATCCACAGCGCCGCCATCGGTTTGGAAGGTGTTCGGTCCATCAGCGGGAAGTGTTTTGGGCGCGGCAGGCGCGGGAGGTTTTCTGGGGGAAACGGCAGGCCGGTATCGGCGACCTCGCCCTGATTTGCAACGCGCAAATATGCTGACGCAGTGATGCGCGCGGCCTGCAAACGGTGCTATGGGATTTGCCCGTCATTCCGGGGCGCGTCGAAGACGCGAACCCGGAATCTCGAGATTCCGGGTCTGGTCCTTCGGACCATCCCGGAATGACGATCCCAAAATTCTGGAGGACCTGCTTATGCGTATCCTGCAACCCGCCGAGTGGACAAAACCGCGCGGCTTTTCGCACGGCGTCGAGGTCGAGGGTCCCGGCCGCTGGATCGTGCTGGCCGGCCAGACCGGCGGTGACGAGAAGGGCGAATATCAGTCCGATATGGCCGCGCAGGTCGGCACCGCGTTGCGGCGGATCATCAAGCTGCTTGGCGAAGCCGGCGCCGGTCCCGAGCACATTGTTCGCCTGACCTGGTATCTGACGAGCCGCAGCGAATATGAGGCCGCGGGCGCCGGCATCGGTGCGGCCTGGCGCGAGACGCTGGGGCGAAACTTTCCGCCCTCGACCTTGCTCTACATCTCCGGCCTGGTCGATGAGCGCGCCAAGGTCGAGATCGAAGTCACCGCGTTTGTGCCGGCCGCATAGGAATTCGCGACATGACCACCAAGCGATCGACATCGGCGGATTTCGTCACGGCCTTTGCCACCGGCTGGCCCGAGCAACAGCCCGATATCATGGTGCTGTCGCTGACCACGCAAAAAGGCGTTCATGATTTTGCGCTCAACAAGGAGCAGGCGCTGTTGATCGCCAAGACCATGAAGGAAACGGCCGCCCGGCTGGCGAAGCCCAAAACGAGCTAGGGCCGGCCGGCCAGCCGGTACTGTCAACCCAGCTAAAGCATGATCCGGAAAAGTGGGTACCGGTTTTCCGAAAAGATCATGCTCAGACAAACAGATAGAGCGGGATGACGATTCGGAGAAAAGTCATCACGCTCTACGAGCGCGACAACGTGATATTGGCGCCTCTGAACTGGCTCTCGGCTCTGATGATGACCGACTGCCGGTTGCCGTGCGTCGTCAATGAAATGTTCGAGTTAAATCCGGGTGCGCTGGCGATCACCTGGAAATTGCCGTTGGCACCGCGTCCTTCGAGGTTACCGTTAACGCCGCGGCTGCTTTCGCTCCACGTTCCCGAAAGGGCGCCGCGGTCGGCAACCACATTGGCTCTGAGGTCGAATTTGTAGCTGTCGCTGGCGCAGGTCAGGGTCAGATTGAGGCCGGACCCACCGGCGCCGACGGCATAGCCGGCGCGGCAGCGGATTCGCTCGCTCGAGCCGTCGTCGAGCGTCACGCTTCCACCGCCCGACCAGTTGCCGGCCATGCCGGCGAACGGGCCCGCCTGCGCATAGCTGGCGGTGCTGGATACGCTGGCCGCGACCAGCGCGACCATTGCAAATATCAATCGCCTGATGACCACGAGGGCAGGCGCCGCTCGGCTTGCTTTATTGTTATTGGCGGGACGCTTCCCACCGGCCGCTGCACGGGATGCCCGCAGATGCCCCATTCCATTTCCCCGATCCGGTGTTGCCGCTGAGTTGACCATTGGCATATGCACCACGAATTGTAACACGGACAAGACCTTCGTGCCCGATGCTGCCGGTCACATCCGCGCCAGGTGCGGAGATTTTACCATCCGTGACCGTGAGCGTCGAACTCGTCGAGGGTTCGCAATTGCCGCTCTTGGTCACGACGGTGACATGCCAGAGCCCGTCGTAAGGGGTCTGGGCGATGGCGGGAACGGCGGTGAGGGCGGCGGCGGAAGCGAATGCGGAAGCAAGAAATACCTTACCAATGCGGTTTTGACGCATGAATCAAATCCCTGTTTTTTTGTGTGATGGCGCGGCTTATTCGGTCACATTGTGTTCAAAGTTTGCTGCGCTGCGCCAACTCCGATTGTTCCCATCGAATCAAATATTTGATCTGTGAATTAGTTCCCGGCCCGGAACAGAAAGCCAGGGGTTTGCGCGCACAAAAATGCGGCACGAGCAACTTAGGGTATGATGCTACCCTGGGAGGCTTCGGAAGAAAACTCTACTTCGGAAGGCTCGGCGCCAGCGTGGCGAATTGCTCATCCTGGGGTTTTGCCAGCAGGCTATGGTGGGCCTTGGCATAGTCGATGACTTCGCCCAGGAGTTTTTGGCCGAGCGGCGCCAGCGCGCGCTCCCACAGCTCGCGCGCGGTTTCGCCCTTTTTCACAAAACACCATTCCTGGGCGGCGATCGCGCCGGCGTCCATGCGGTCGGCGAGATGGTAGACGGTGCCGCCGGCGATCGGATCGCCCTCCTTGATGGTCCATTCCACCGCCGCGATGCCGCGGTGCCGCGGCAGCAGCGAGGGGTGATAGCCGATTCCGCCCAATTTCGCCGCCGCCAGCGCTTCCTGGCTGATGCGGGCGTGGCTATGCGCGGTGACGATCAGGTCGGTGCCCTCGGCGATTTCGGAAGCCGTCACGAGCTTGGGGCTTTCCTGCACCTTGACCTCGACACCGGCGGCGATTGCCGCGGCGGCGAGCCGGTCGTCGGCATCGGCGACGACCACCCTGGCGATCTCGACATCGTGTTGGCGCAGCATATTGAAGGTCGTCACGCCAAAATGGCGCGAGCCGACGAGCGTAATCCGCATGGTGATTTTTCCATCAGGCGAGGTGTCTGTTCCCCGTCGATAACACGTCGCCCGCCGCGGGGGCCACGGGTTATCAACGACAAAAGACCGCCCGGAGGCGGCCTTTCCCCAATCCCTCGTCCGTTTTCCGGCTCTAGGGACAGGCGTCCCAAAAACCCTGGGTCTTGGTCATGTCGGTGTAATACCAGCAGTAACCGGCGACGGGCGGCGTGCCATAGCGAATTTCTGGCAAAGGCCCCACCCGCAAGCTACGCCATACACATGCGGGATCGGGGATTGGCGGTGTCCGGTCGGCGCGAAAGCGCCTCAGCCGAGCCGGCGGCGGACTTCGTCGCGCATCTTTTCGCGGAATTCCTCGCGACGCGCCGGTCTCTCACGCTCGGGGATATTGTGGCGGTCGAAGACGTTGAAATTGTCCAGGATCGGGTGACGGTCGCTGGCCATCGCCAGGATGCGAAGCAATTCGCCGGCCGGCCCGCTCGGGCCGGAGATTTCCCAGCGCCGGATGGTGTCGGCGCCGCCGCCCTCGAGCCCGCAGAGTTTTGCCATGTCGGCGGCCGACAGGCTCTTGCCGATGGCATCACCGAGATCGCTGCGAAGCTGTTTGAGTTCGGGGCCGGTCATCGAGGCTGATCCATCCTAGGCGATGGACACCCAACCGACACACAAAGATGGCGAAGGCGAGGACCGCCGGGCCATGCCGGCAATTATCCACGCTCCGGTTTGGCGATCAGGCCCAGAGGCTATTCAGTCCGCGCTGTTTGCGGGCGGCGGCCCGATAATTCCTGCAAGCGTGGTGGTAAATCAGGCCGATGATGATGTCCCACATGACCAAACCTCGTTGTTCGGATGGGGCCGTTGATAACAGCCTTTGGTTTCCGGCGACCTTCGTGCGCCGACAAAATGGCTTCGTCGGTGCGGCGGATTGTTTCGCGCGGACTGGCCGCAAGAAACCTTTTCGCTGCGTTGCGATGAGGTTTAGGGAAAGATCCGGCTTCGTCCGTATTCTGCCGGATAGCCCAACGGCCAAGTGTCGCTCTATTAATTTCGACCAGGTCGGGCAGAGTTGATCGTGAGACCACCACGATTTCAATCGCGCGACAGGGACCGCCGGCGTATCGAGGGGGCGCCGGCGGTCCCGCTTCCCGCGCTATGCCCCGCGCGCTCAAGCATTGCGGTCGAGGGCATTACGATCGAGGGCATTACGATCGAGCGCTTGCAGGATTGCCGTGAGGCTTTGCGGCCGGCTCGGCCGGACGGTCACTCGGCGAGGAATGACGTCGACAGAAGTTAGCGGGAACAATTGTTAGAGCAGAATTCTTGAAATGGTCGGGTGCCTCGCCGCCGGGGTGATTCCCGGCCTGGAACGGTCCCAGCTCGCCCCCTTCGCTGGGGCCGTTTCTTTGGACCCTGAAGCCGCAAATGCCGCCCGCGTCAGCGGCCTTCCTGAGTGGTGCAGGGTGAGCTTCGTCGTCAGAGCAGTTTTGCGCGCACGAACAGCGCGCGAAGCGCGTTGGTGGCCTGAGCGCTCAGCATCGCATTTTCGGCGGCTGCTGTCAGAGCGGCCTTTGCCTCGTCGTGCAGAGACTGGAACTCCATCCACTCGAATGTACTGAGCCGGGTTATGAATCGGTAAGCTTGCCCGACGGTCGCAATCGCAATCGGCTCACCGTCCAGCTTGATCCGGAACGATGCCATGAGAGGTGTCTCGGATTTGGATACTTCGCTCATGCTCCGCTAGGGTATCCTAGCCCAATATTTCGTTTCAAAAAATCGACTTGGCGGAATGACCTCGACCCCATGATTAAAAGTCACGCGCTCTACCGCGTGGGCTCCGCGCGCAGTTAGCCGCGTTGTGCAGGGGTCCTGATAACATGCAATTTAATGGTGTCTGCGGATTGCGAAACTACATCCGCTTGAGGCGCATCGTCGATCAACCGTTACGTTGCTCGCGTTCTCGAAGGATTATCGGCATGAAAAAGCCTTCCGTTCTTTGCGTCGCCCTTTGCGTCAGCCTTTCGACCACCGCTGCGTTTGCCCGAGGCGGCGGTACGGGATCGCATATGTCCGTAACCGGCGGCGCCTTCGGCACCAGCGCCGCTGCGCCGGGCACCAACTCACTGGGCACGGCGCTCTCGTCATCCGGCACCGGTCATGGCCCGATGAAAGGGCCGCTGCTTGGCACCAATCCCGCTATCGACCGCGAAGACGCAAAGGTCGAAAAGATGATAGATTCGATTTGCCGCGGCTGTTGATCCGGGAGCCCTGCTGGCTGCGACGACGCGGTCTAGGCCGCGAATGCCCGGCGCGCGGCCGCGGCCAGCATTTGCTCGGCCTGGAGCGTCAGTTGGGACCCTTTGACGAAACCAATTCGCTTCAAGGTAAGGAGCGCAACGGCGTCGCAGAGCTCGGTGGAAACGCCTTCCGCCAGCATCGCGATGGTGCGCTGCTCATCCTTATCAAGATCAGTCCATGAAATGCCGTCCATCGCGCCCCTCGGATATTCAATCCCTGCGACGATGATTCGAATGAAGAGTTTAAGAATTTATTAAAATGGTCTGGGCTGTGAAAATTCCGCGCCGCCATTGAATGAGTTAGCCCGGCGAGTGGGCGGAACCGGGCGCCTTCGCCGCCACGTCGACAGCAGTGAGAAGCGTCGGCAATGGGCGATAGGCGCGCTTGCGGGGCCTGTGAATTCATGCGCAGCAAGTTGTTGTCAACGCTTCGAATTCAAGCGTTTCGGGACTGTGGATATGCTGCGGATAACTTGCCCCGCGACAGACCAGGCCGATCGTTGACGCGCTTGCGGGTCAGGGCGGGCATGCGCCCACGGTTCCGCAGATTTGACCGAGCGTGAAGGCGCTACGGCTTGGGGCCGCGGCCGCCCGTGCGCAAATGGTCAGCTGATAGCCCTTGCGCGATAACCGACCGGAGCAATGCGATGCGATCCGTTTTGGCCTTAGGCCTCTTGATCACTTTGTGTGCTTCTGCCGACGCCGCGACGGTGCATCGCCCCAATCCGCTCGCACGCGCGCACCAGCGTGTTACCGTGCGTCCGAGCCAACGCGTTACCCCCCGGACGACGACTTTTGCAATTCCTGGTTGGACCGACGAACAGACCCGGTACTGGCTGGACAACGCCAGCCGCGGCTCTCACGAAGGCTGATAGACGCCTCGAATTCAAGCGTTTCGGGATTACGGATATGCGGCAGGCGTAGCAGGCGGAATTGCGAATCCGCGGCCAAGCCCCATCTCTTTTCCAACGGTCTGTCCCGGGCGCGCCCCAATCCATGGAGGAAACATGAGGAACCTTTTCGTGGCAGTTCTGTTCGCCAGCAGCCTCTCAACCTTCGGCGCGGCCAATGCCGCAGATGCATGCGGCCCTGGCTGCCATAGCACAGCCAGCGGCGCGTGCGTCATCGACGGGTGGGGCGCTACCGCAGCTCGCAACGAGTGCCCCGCCGGGGCTCGGCCACGCCCCCCGTGCGCACGTGATTATGCCTGGCGATACGGGGCCTGTTTCGAGAGGTGAAGGGCGGCCGGATAGGGGGACATTGAGCGAACCGGTCGATGCGATCACGCCGGGGCGGGCGCTGGCCTGTTTTAACCCTTGGTCGCCTAGTTTGAATTTTGCAGTGGCCTAACAGGACCTATTGAACCGGTTGCGGATATGACGATCAGTTGATTCATTGCGGCGCGAGGAGGCGCTGCAATGAGTGATTTGATTTGGTTGTCGGATGCGCATATGCGCCGGATCGAGCGGCATTTCCCGCGGTCTCACGGTGTGCCGAGGGGCGCCGCATCCACACCCGCTATGACCGCTGCGCCCACACCTTCATGTCCGCGATCTGTATCGCCGCCGCCGTAACCTTCTGGCTCTGATCAATGAGTCCTGAGCCTAGCGATACGAAGCGTAGTCTCGCGTCGAGCACGGCGGCGCGCAGCGATCACGCCCCAGTGGCCTCATTTTTTTGCTCGCTGAGCAGCGCGAACGCGCCACCAACAGAGTGGCGTATTGACGGACCATCAATCGAACCAATTAGTATTGACTCATCAATTAGCGTACGCTATTGGTTGCCCATGACCGAAGCCGCTCCCATCAACGCCGTCATGCGCGCGCTTGCCGATCCCACACGGCGGGCCGTGTTTGAGCAGGTCGTCAGCTCTGACGAGATCACCGTCGTCGAACTGACGCGAGGGAGCGGCGTGACGCAGGGCGCCATTTCTCAACACCTCAAGGCCCTGAAGCAGGCCGGCCTGGTCGCCGAGCGCCCCGAAGGCCGGAAAGTCTATTACCGCGCCCAGCCGAAAGGCCTCGAGCCGCTGGTCGACTGGATGAGCCATTACGGCGTCTTCTGGCGCGAACGCTTTGCAAATCTCAGAACACTGCTGAAGGAAATTGATCCATGAACGACGCCGCATTGAAGCCCGACACGCAAGACATAGTGGTCGACGAGGTTTTCCCACATACGCCGGAGACGATCTGGAAAACGCTGACCACGGCCAATTTGATGGGCCGCTGGCTGATGATGCCGGCCGGCTTCGAGCCCGTGGAAGGCAAACACTTCACCTACCAGACCACACCGGCCGGCGCGTGGGACGGCACCATTCACTGCCAGGTGCTGGAGGTGAAGCCGAACGAACGTTTTGCCTATGCCTGGAAAGGCGGGCTTGAGGGAAACGTCGGATACGGCTCACGGCTCGACACCGTGGTCACGTTCATCCTTTCCAAGGTCGAAAACGGCACGCGCCTCCGCCTCGTCCATTCCGGCTTCGTCCTGCCGAAGAACGATACTGCCTTCAAGAACATGAGCGAAGGCTGGAAGAAGGTAGTCCAGAACATTGGCGCTATCGTCGACGGGAAGGACTGACGCGACGGAAATCGCCGTGGCCAATGCAGCGCTTTATTGGGAGAGAGACATGAGCAAGCCTTACACCGGCGGATGCGCCTGCGGCGCGATCCGCTATGAAATCTCGGCCGAGCCGATTGCGATGAACGACTGCCAGTGCCGCGACTGCCAGAGTACGAGCGGCACCGGGCACGGATCCTATCTGACCTTCCCGAGCAGGGAGGCGGTGAAGCTCGAGGGCGAAGCGACGCATTGGGACATGGTCGGCGACAGCGGGAACGTGAAGACGCGCGGCTTCTGCCCCGCCTGCGGGTCGCCTGTCTATCTGACCTTCTCGGCCATGCCGGACCTCTTCACCATTCACGCCGCGAGCCTCGACGATCCAGGCCGATACGAGCCGCAGATGGTGACGTACACGGTGCGCAGTCATGCCTGGGACCGGCTCGATCCGGCCGTGCCGAAATTCGAGAAGATGCCGCCGATGTGAAGCTATTGCCGCCGTCCGTTCTGCGTAGAACTACTGAGATTTGCTTGTGCAGAATTGGGTGCTGCCATGTCTTGCTGCCCTGCCTTGAAGAGATGGCCATGAAAGCCTGGCTAAGCCAGGCAGACGGGATAGGCCGGGTCGTAAGTCTGGGCGCGAGCCAACGGCGCTGCCGAAACCGCTGCAATCGTCAAAATCGCCAACGCCAGAATGCGCATCAGAATCCCCCTCGAAGATTGACGAATTGCGGTGACAGTGCGTTCAACTCCGTTTTGCCGGGGAGATTCCCGAGATTCTCGACTTTCCAAATTGAGTGCACTGTCGCCGTAATTCCGAAATTTCAATCAATGACGTGATAGCGCCGGCGCCGAACGGTCGGCAACCGGCGGCAGATCGCCTCACACGCGAGACGCCTGAGAATAACTGAACATTAACCATATAAGCCCATGATTTAAGTCGAAATTGGGTGGGCAATCGCGCGAGAGTCGTCGCTGGATCGTCCACGCTGCGGCTCTTTTTTGTTTTGTTGATCGGCGGCGAGGAAAAATCTTGCGACTGGGCTGACACGTAAGGAACGCAGGTGGCGGAAACACCGGATAAGGAAACGCAAGGAGATAAACAGCCTGAGGCGGCACGGCTGGGGGCTTCGAGCCGAGTGGCGATAGTGGTGTCCTTATCCGCCTTGGCCGTCATTGGCGCGGCCACTGCCAATGCTTTGCCGAATTTCCATCGCTTCTCTTTGCCGCATTTCAATCGCCTTTCTTTGCCGAATTTCAATGGCTTCTCTTTGCCGGATTTCAATCGCTTCGCTGCACAGTCTCCACATGAGACGGTTTCAGCCCCGATACCAGATCCCGCCGTCAGCGCGACACTGAAGGATATTCAGTTGTCGCAGCAGCAAAACGCAGCTGTGTTGGTGTCGCTCGCGCAGAGCTCCGCAACTCAACAGGCGGATTTGAAAAGAATATCCCGTCAACTCTCCTCGCTAGCGGCGCAGGCGGACGCTCTGCAGAGTGCGATGACGCCGTTGACGACTTCCAGCATCCCACATCCAAATCCTCGCACTCGGGTCCTCGGGACGTCGCGAAAAATAATTTCTCCACTGCCTAAACCTGTCGGCCCTGTTTCGGTCGGAGGCGCCCCGCTGAGTCCTGCGCCGGCACCGGGCTCGGGCGCAGGTTAGCTTTGGTTTCGCGCCTCAAACCTGTGAACATCGATCCAGAAGACCTGGCTAACGCAGAAGAATTGCGGTGACATTCAACTATCGTTCTGCCGGGGGCGATCCCCCGAGGTTCTCGACTTTCCAAATTGAATGCACTGGACTGCACCCCTGGAACGAGACACGATAATTTCTGTGACAGTGCGGTTGCCATGATGCGTTATCGTGGTTTGTTTTGCGCGAACGCGGTTTCGAACTCAAGGGGCGATTGGTACCCGAGCGCCGAGTGCAACCGGTCCTTGTTGTAGACTTCTGCGATGAAGCTATTGATTCGGCGGCGGGCGTCACTGAGGTCGGCGAAGGCCTTGCCGTCGATCTCTTCGGTCTTCAGCGTCTTCATGAAGCTCTCGGCCTTGGCGTTGTCGAAGGGATTGCCCGGTCTGCTCATGCTGATGGTGATGTCGCGATCGGCCAGCCGTTGGCGATAGGCGATGGAGGCGTATTGCACCCCGCGATCGGAGTGATGGATCAGGCTGCCGGGTTGCGGCTTTCGGGCATCGATGGCTGTCTCCAGCGCGGCGATGGCGAGTGAGGCATCGAGCGTGTTCTCAAAAGCCCAGCCCACGGCCTTGCGCGAGAAGGCGTCGAGAATAACGGCGAGATAGGCGAAGGCTCTGGCGAGATGCACATAAGTGATGTCGGCGACCCAGATTTGATCAGGCGCTGACGGAACAAGGCCGCGCACCAGATTGGGCACGATGAGAAAGGCCGAGGGGCGGTCGGCTGGTGGCTTCAGGAACGGCGCCTTGCGCTGGGCCAGGAGATTGTCCTCGCGCATAAGCCGCTGAACTTTCTTGGCATTCACCACCATGCCCTGCCGTCTGAGGGCCGCTGTCACCCGCCTATAGCCATAGAAGCGGTGCTTGAGGCAAATGCGCTGGATAACGTCGCGCAACTCGCACTCAGCCGCCTCACCGCTGCGTCCGGCAAGGTGCCGGTAATACGTCGCGCGCGGCAGGCCTGCGAGCCTGCACAGGTGCAGCACATCGGCGTGCGAACCGGCCGCTTCTAGCGTCATGGCTTCAATAACTTCGATGATGCGGATGCGGGTTTGCCTTGCGCTGCCGGCCGCTCCAAGGCGCGCAAGGCTTTTCGAAAAAAATCGATGTCCAGTTGCTGGCGGCCCACCAGCCGTTCAAGCTCGGCGATGCGCGCGCTCGCCTGGGCGAGCGCAGAGCGTTTTTTGTCATCCGCCTGTAGCGGCCTGAGCCTGCGGGGGCCAGGCTTGGGCCCGCGCTTGCGATTCAACCCCTCAGGCCCATGGGCCTTCCACGCCTTGATCCAGTCATGCAGAAGCTTGCGCGATATCCCAAGCTTGCGGGCCACAGGCAGAACGCCTTCGCCTCCTTCAGCAAGCTTGATCGCCTTCAATTTGTACGCCGTCGGAAACTGACGGATCTTTCCTTTTGCTGCCACAGGTCATCCTCGAAATGCCTGTCACAGAAATTATCGTGTCTCGTTCCAGGGGTGCAGTCCAGCACTGTCACCGTAATTCTCGTAATTCGAAAACCTCGAGGTGTCAGCTGCAGACATGCCGCAGAAGGCCGCGGCCGTGTACATGATCACGCAAGCTCGGCATTTCCTGGCGCGGCATCCCATCGGCGAAGTCACAGTGCTCGAGGCGCTGCGGCCGATGCTGAGAGGATTGATCCGCGAGCATGCCGAGTTCGCCGCCAAGGATTGGGAAGCGCCGATCTGCACCATGCCCTTCTACGCGGCCTAAAGATCAGCGCCAGCGCCGTTCACGAAGCCGCCGGGCTCGCCCGGCGGCTTTTTTGTTGCTCGGCCGTCGGCGAATCGCCAACGCGCGAACGTGAATTGACTTCGAACAACCAGGTCCGTCTGCTGCGCCGCGCATGTGTTGAAGGAGGTACTGATGCGCAATCTGGTTTTGGCCATATTGGCGATCGGGGCGGCCTCAATAGCCGGGCCGGCGGCGGCCCAAACATACGACCCGGACTATCCGGTTTGCCTGCACGTGTATGGACCGGCCACCTATTACGAATGCCGCTATACGTCGCTGGCCCAATGCAACGCGTCGGCATCGGGCCGCGGCGCCCAGTGCGTCATCAGTCCATATTTTGCGAGCGTGCAAGTGCCCGCGGGACCACATTATCGGCGGCATCCCCGCGTCTACTAAATGCGCTTCTGACAAAGCATTTCAAGCGCGCTTACGGCATTACTCCGCTGCAATTTGCCAAAGCTGCCGCGCCAAGGGCGTGAAAATCAGGCCCAGGGCAAACCGTAGTTCGTTATTTTGACCGGGGCGGTGAGGAGATTGGTAGCCGCCGGCTCGAAAACGTGTCCTGAGGCCCCGCAGCCCGTCACGGATCCCGCGCCAGCTTGCGGCGTCCCCAAGGTCATTCCCCATCTAGGTTTCTCGTCAGGTATCCCAGCATGGCCTTGCAGGCTTCTTCGGCCTCAGCAAGCGTTTTAAAGGGCGAGCCGCCAACCCGGATGGCGGCCGTGTTTTGAGAAAGCGAGCGCCACGATGCCACATAGCCGGGCGGTCCGTGAAAGCCGGGACCGCCGCGGCTCTCATAACTGATCACGAAGGAAAAGCCGTCGCTGCTCGCGTTCCATATTCCCATGTCCTCGACGGGACCAACGACGCGGTTGAACTGCATAGCCATTCCACCGGGTGAGGGTGGGCATGCGCCATCAAAACGCGACGCTTGCCGGCTGGCAAATTAGATTCGCAAATTTCGTTCTCAGAAAAACGGACACGGAACGGACACGGTCAAACCGTCTGCGACGAGAAAGAAGCGGCCAAGCTATAAACTGCTGCGACTGTTAGATATTTTGGTGAGCGCGGAGGGACTCGAACCCTCGACCCCATGATTAAAAGTCACGTGCTCTACCGCCTGAGCTACGCGCTCACGTGAGGCGCTGTGTAGGGGGCAGCTTGGTGCGGGTCAATAGCGCCAGTTGCCGCAAACGGAGCGCCGGGATAATCCGGATTTCTATTGTCAGATGGGCCGTTAGCGGGAGTTCTTCAACCGGGCTGCCCACAGAAAACCCGCCTCCGTCAGCTCGCCTCGGGGTGAATCTCCGACGCCACCGGCTGTGAATTGCGGACCACCTCGGGGAGGGCGACCGGGCGCAGGCCGATCAGCTCCGCGGTCCGGATCGCGCTGTTGCGCCAGAACGAGAATTCGTTGAGGCGGGAGTTTTCCAGAATGGCAATGGCTACCGCCGACAGGAAGGGCAGGCTTTGCAGCACCAGCACGCCGGCGAACACGTAGATCTCGAGGACCTGCTTGAAGTTATTGGTGACGACCAGCACCGCCGCGCCGACCAGCAGCAACACGCCGATCACGGCCTCCCAGAATGCCTGGAACTCGATCGACATCCGCGACAAGCCGCCCTTCGAGGTGCGGGTGAACGGCAAATGCTCGGTGATGAGGCCGTTGGCAACCGCCCGCGACACCGTCCATTGCACCGACATCGCCGCGATCATGGCGCCCAGCATCTGGCCCCATTTCACCGGCACGCGCAGCCGGTACATCGTCACGAAATGCAGCAGCGAGACCACGAAGGATGCGATGATCGGCAGCGTCAGGATCTTGTCGGGAATGGCGATGTCCGCGAAGGCTACGATCGGCACCCAGATCAGATTGAGGATGGCGACCAGCACGCCAAGGCTTTCGGCCCCTAACCAGTTCAGCCAGCCGAGGGTGAATTCGCGGCGTTGGTCCGGCGTCAATCGGCTGGCGCCGGGCAGAAAACGCCGCCAGTGCTTTTTGACGATCTGGAAACCGCCATAGGCCCAGCGATGACGCTGCTTCTTGAAGGCCTCATAGGTGTCCGGCAACAGGCCGTGACCGTAGCGGTGATTGGTGTAATGGGTCAGCCAGCCATGCTCGATGACGGCGAGGCCCAAATCCGTGTCTTCGCAAATGGTGTCGCCGGCCCAGCCGCCGGCCATGTCCATCGCCGCGCGCCGGATCAGGCACATGGTGCCGTGAACGATGATGGCGTTGGCCTCGTTGCGCTGGACCATGCCGATGTCGAAGAAGCCGGCATATTCGCCGTTCATGATGTAGTGCATCAGCGAGCGGTCGCCGTCGCGATGGTCCTGCGGCGCCTGCACCAGGCCAACTCTGGCGTCGGCGAAAACCGGCACCAGATCCTTCAGCCAATCCGGCTGCACGACATAGTCGGCATCGATGATGCCGATGATCTCGGCATCGACGGCAGTGCGGTCCATGGCGATGCGAAGCGCGCCGGCCTTAAACCCTTGCACCTTCTCGGCGTTGATGAACTTGAAGCGCTCGCCGAGCGCGCGGCAGTGATCCTGGATCGGTTGCCAGAATTCAGGGTCGGGGGTGTTGTTGATGATCACGACGCATTCGAAATTCGGATAGTCGAGCCGCGACACCGCATCGAGCGTCTGTTTCAGCATCTCCGGCGGCTCGAAATAGGCGGGGACATGGATCGAGACCTTGGGGAAGGTGACGGTTTCGCCCATGGTGGCCGGCGCGACAGCCGCGCCCTTGATGATCAACCGGAGTGGCTTGCGGCCGAAAGCCACCGCCGCGATCTCCTCGATCCGCGCCATCGCGATCAGCACCAGCGGAACCAAGAGGATCAAGCCCAGCGTGAGTGCAAAGGCCGAACCGAGCACAAAATAATGGCCGGTCCAATAGGAAAACACGGTCGCGGCCCAGGCGCCGATGCCATTGGCCGCCGTCGCCAGTATCAGCGACTGCATCACGGTGGCGTCGGGCAGCCGCAGGATCGGGAGCGACATCAACAGGCCGACCAGCAGAGCGAGCGTTGCCAGTTTCCAATAGGCCTCATCGACGACGGGGCCCGACCAGGCGAATTTCGGCTCGCGCGCCGCGTTGAGGATGCCCCAGTATGGACCGACGCCGCCCTCAAAATATTTCCAGGGCTGATCGATCGCCTCGACGATGTTGTATTCCATCCCGATGGCTTCGGCGCGGCTGACGAAATTGCGCAGCGTCACTGCCTGCTGGAACGGTCCCGGCGTGGCGCTTTGCAGATTATAGCCGGCGCTCGGCCAGCCGAATTCGGCGACCACGATACGCTTGCCCGGAAACGCGTCGCGCAGTTTCTGATAGATGATCAGCGCCTGATCGACCGCCTGCTTGTCGGAAAAGCCTTCCCAATAGGGAAGGATATGCGCCGCGATGAAATCGACGGAAGAGGCGAGTTCGGGGTGCTCAAGCCAGATGTTCCAGATTTCGCCGGTGGTCACGGGGACATTGACCGATCCCTTGACGCGCTGGATCAGCGCGATCAGGTCGTCGATCTTCTGCTCGCCGCGGTAGAGGGTTTCGTTGCCGACCACGACGCCGTTGACGTTGCCGTTGTGTTTTGCCAGTTCGATCGCCGACAGTATTTCGCGTTCGTTGCGGTCGGCATTCTTGTCGATCCAGGCGCCGACCGTGACCTTGAGCCCAAATTCCGCGGCGATCGGCGGCACCAGTTCGCTGCCTTCCGTCGAAGAGTACAGGCGGACCGCTCGCGTCAGGGTGGAGAGTTTCTTCAGATCGGCGCGAACCTTCTCAGAGTCGGCGATGCTGTCGGCTACGATGTGACCCCGTTCGAACGGCGCGTAGGACACGCTCGGCAGAATGCCCTTGAAGTTGGGGGCCTCCTGCTTCTCCCGAAATACCCCCCATAAGGCAGCATGAACGGCGGCCACACACAACAAAACGGCGACGACGGCGC
Organism: Bradyrhizobium lablabi; assembly: GCF_900141755.1. NCBI lineage: Bacteria > Pseudomonadati > Pseudomonadota > Alphaproteobacteria > Hyphomicrobiales > Nitrobacteraceae > Bradyrhizobium > Bradyrhizobium lablabi. The sequence continues at coordinate 7,798,217 of NZ_LT670844.1, forward strand.
GCATCGCGACTAAACCACCTGGGGCCAAAATGGCAGGGAAACGGATCCGTCCCCGAGATCCGACCGAGTCAGCGGCAAATTCAACATAGCTCTGCCACGCGATTTAACAACTCTTATGACGCCATGGCGTTTTGAGGGCGCGAACAATCCCAACCGTGAAAAAGGTTGGAACCATCGCGATCTGCGCCAGCGATACTAAGATGATCATTCCCAGCGTCACTGCAACGGCCGAGCCGCAAGTGAAGTAACCACCAGAACGGCGGCGACGACGGCGCGCATCGCGACGAGACCCTGGGGGCAAGTATGGCTGGGAAGCGGATTCGTCCCCGAGATCCGACCAAGTCAGCGGCAAATCGAGCATATCTCCGCCACGCGATTTAACAACTCATATGACGCCCTCACGTTTTGAGGGCGCGAACACTCCCAACCAGTGAAAACTTCGGATCGTTCCGAAGGCGGGATTGCGACTATTTCGCCGGCGCCGGGGTGGCAGCGGGCGCCGGGGTTGCCGCGGCAGCGGGCGGGGCGGGCGCCGCGGCGCCCGAGGTCGTGGGCGCGGCGGGCGGGGCGGCCGCTGCGGCGGCTTGCGGCTGGGCCGCCGGATTGATCCAGCAGGCATGGACCCGGCCGCTCAGGCTATCGGGCACCTTGGGATCGATCAGCGAAAAGAACCGCGTCAGGCAACGAAAAGCAGCCTGGACGTGGCCGCCCGGGCAGCCGAACCGGTCGTACAGATCGAGATGCCGGAACGCGGTGTCGAGGTCGTCGCGGTACATCAAAACCACCACCCGGCGGCCGAGCCAGACGCATTCCGGGTTTCCGGCCGGACCGTTGATGGTTTGCGACGCTTCGACGAATTCGTCGGTTTTGTGCTGATTTTCCTTGGGCGCGTCAGCCGAGGCGGCGGGAGGCTTGCCGGATTGATCGGCGCTGGGCGGGGTGCCGCTCTGGGCAACGGCGCTTCCGATACCCGCGCTTCCAAAACCGATGAGCAATGCAAGGCCGGGAACGGCGAGGTGACGCAAAACCGCATTCTTGAACTGAAGCACACCTCGACCCATAAATTCCCCGATTTGTTTCCCGCCCGCGGCCAGCGCTGAGCAGCTGGTTTGCGCGCTGGTTTGATTGCCGTTCAAATGGGTCCCCAATGCGGCGGAGACACCGGGGGATTCCCATGACGGACATTTCGGATTTTGTCCAGCAAAGTCACAACTTTATCGTGTCGTGGTAAAGCCGGCGCACCGGACGGCATTGGATTGCGCATATCAACTCTTGGCAGACGGCACCTGACCGGCTAATCGACGGGCCCTTCCCGGAGGACGGAACCGATTTCTCTTCGTACGCCACTGGCGCTTCTACTCATATCCCTGAGTGCGATTGGAGCCGTGTGGTGGTGGCTGGCCACGCCGATCTCGCTGCCGCGCGCACCGATCGACCCCAACGCCAAGCTGTTGTGCGTGTCCTATGCGCCGTTCCGCGACACCCAGACGCCCCTGCAGCCGACCACGCACGTTTCGGCGGAGCAGATCGCCGAGGACCTGGCGCAGCTTGCCAAAGTCACCGACTGCGTCCGGACCTATTCGATCGAAAACGGTCTCGACCAGGTTCCCGCGCTTGCCGGCAAAGTCGGGCTGAAGGTCCTCCAGGGAATATGGCTCGGCAGCAACCGGCTCAAGAACCTGACGCAGATTTCAACCGCGGTGCGGCTGACCAAGGAAAACCCCGGCGTGATCACCGCGCTGGTGGTCGGCAACGAGGTGCTGCTGCGCGGCGAGATGACGACCAACGACCTCGCCGCCACCATCCGCTCGGTCAAATCGCAGGTTTCCGTTCCCGTCACCTATGCCGATGTCTGGGAATATTGGCTGCGCAACCGGGAAGTCTATGACGCGGTGGATTTCGTGACGATCCACATCCTGCCCTATTGGGAAGACGTTCCGGTCCGTGCCAAATATGCCACCGCCCACGTCGACGCCATCCGCAAGCAGATGGCGGTCGCCTTTCCCGGCAAGGAAATCCTGATCGGGGAGACCGGATGGCCGAGCCAGGGGCGGATGCGCGACGGTGCGCTGCCGTCGCGGACCAATCAGGCCCGCGTCGTCTCCGAAATCCTCGATCTCGCCAAGAAGGAAAATTTCCGCGTCAACCTGATCGAAGCCTATGACCAGCCCTGGAAGCGCGAGCTCGAGGGCACCGTCGGCGGCTATTGGGGCCTGTTCGATTCCGTGCGGCGCGCGGTGAAATACCCGCCCGGCGTGGACATCAGCAATTTTCCGCTGTGGAAGTGGCAGATGGGCTGCGGCATGGCGCTCAGCTTCCTGGTGTTCACTGCGGCCTGGCTGACGCTGCGGCGCCGGCCATGGAAGCCGCGGCTCGCCTCCTGGATCGCGGTCGGAACGTCGGCGACCACGGGCGGAATCCTGCTCGGGGTCGCCGCCGACAAATTGGTCTATGAAAGCTACGGCGTGGGCGGCTGGCTGTTATGGGGCGCGCTGTTTTCGGCCGCGATCGCCTCGCCGTTGCTGTGTGCCAATGCGCTGATGTCGGGACGCCCGCTGCCGACCTTTCTGGACCTGCTAGGACCGCGTGACGACCGGCCGCGGTCGATCCTGACCATGCTGCTGGCGATCGCGCTTGTCGTGACTACCCTGGTCGGTGCCAAGACCGCGCTCGGCTTCGTGTTCGACCCGCGATATCAGGATTTTCCGTTTGCCGCGCTGACCATGGCGGTGGTGCCGTTCTCGACGCTAATGCTGCTCAACCGTCCGCAGGACGGTGTGCGCCCGATCGCGGAAGCGGTATTTGCCGGGCTTTTGGCGGGGTCGGCGATTTACACAGGGTTCAATGAGGGCGGCAACAATTGGCAATCGCTGTGGACCTGCGCGGTCTATGGCCTGCTCGCGCTCACGCTGTGGCGGGCGCGGGCCGTGCAAATCCTAAAATAAGCAGCCCGATCGCAAGGCCGGAGAGGCCGACATTGTAGAGCACGATCCCCAGGCCAGCGGCGATCAGCCCGCCGGTCAAGAGCACGATCGAGGGCCGGATCAGGTGAAGGGTCGCGATGATGAGCGCGACCGCGCCGAACACCGAATTGCGAAACAGGGATGTTGCGAGTAAGCGGGTCTTGCACAGCATGGTCTGCAGGCCGGCATCGCAGGCCAGCGCCACGGTCGAGAGCTCGATCGCGAGATAGCGCAGATAAAGCGCATAACCGACGGTGACAAAGCCGACGATCAAGAGCCATTGCACCTGGTAGGGCGACAGCCGAAACGGAGTTTTTTTCATCGCGGGAATATGGTCGGGAATGCGGGGCGGGACAACCCTGTCTCAGCCGTCATTGTGGGCGAGCCCCAGTTCCAACCGTCATTGCGAGCGAAGCGAAGCAATCCATCTACCCGCGGAACGATGGATTGCTTCGTCGCTTCGCTCCTCGCAATGACGATGGGGTTAGACTCTGGATCAAGGTCTAGACTTAACGTACTGAAACTACGTTGCTTTTAGCGCTACTTCCTACCAAACAGCGACGACAGCGTCGAGGGCGGGTCGGGCTTTTTCGGCGGATCGTCGATGACGACACGCTTTGAACTGTGCCTGCGGGCGACCGGCTTCGGCGCCGGCGGCGCAGGCTTGGATGAGCTGGCCGCCGGCTCCTCGGCCTTCATGGCAAGGCTTTGGCCGTCGAACACGGCGGTCTCGCAATCGCGCTCGTGTTCGATCAGGCCGGCGCAGATTTTCGCCGCCGCCGCGGCGTCGTCGAGCGGGCCGGCCACCAGCCGCAGCTGCATGCCGAGCCCGGTCGAGCCCTCCCGGATCACGATGATCGGGCGCAATGTCGTCAACGCGGCATTCGCACGCGATTTCAAGAGTCCCCGCCACAGCGCGCGCAAGCCGCTGACCGAATTCGCACCCCCGACATCGACGCCAAATTCGGTGCGCAGCACCGCGATCTTGGCCGGCGCCGCATCGGGGGCATCCGTCCCGAAATCGTCGGCAGCCGGCGTGGACGCCGCCACCTCCGGCATCGGCGCCACTGTGACTTTGGCCGGCTTTTCCGGTTCGATCAGTTTCGACGCCGCCGCATCGGGCGGCGCCATGATCGATTTTGTCGCCACCATCGGCGTTGCCGGCGGTGCCGCCGGCGGATTTGCCGCGGTTGGGCCTGCGGAGGCGACGCTCGCCGCCGGGACTGGCTGCGGGGCAGCGTCCGCGCGCGGCCTTTCGGGTATCGCGGCAGGCATGGTTGCAACCGGGGACACGGCGGGAGCCGGCGGCGGAGTTTGCGCCGCCTGTTGCGCGTCTGCGGTTGTGGGAGAAGCGGGCGCGGCCGGCGCCGAGGCGGCCTGCCGCGCCATCGCGCCGGTTACCGTTTCCAGTCCCTGTTCGAGGACCGTGACGCGGGAGTAGAGCCGGTCGCGATCGCTGTTGAGGGTATCGATGGCGGATGCCAGCCGCCGCGTTTCGTTCTGGCTTTCCTTGGCGACCAACTGGATCTGCTGCGCCTGGCGCGCCAGGTCGGCGGCGGCGATCTGTTCGCGCCGCCATCCGATTCCGGACTGGTTGGCGTAGAGCGCGATCACGATCGCGCCGACCGAGGCAACGCCCCATGAGCCGAGCCGCCACAGCGTATGCCGGTCGAAAACGTCCTCCTCGGCCAACAATCCAGACAGCACCCCGCCGGTATTCTCGGTCTCAAAACTGCCGGCCAATTGGTCGGGATTCTTTGCCATACGACGCTTCCGGCCCCCCTCGGGCCTTATCCGAATCACACAGCAAACATTAACAGGAAATCCGCCCTGATCCGGAATTCCGGACCACTTGTGGGTGTGCGAATCAGGTTTCCGTTCCGATGCAAACGCTTTATGACGGCGGCGGCGCAACATGCCCCGCCGATGCAGGGCTTCTGATGCAAGGACAGGGATGACCGTTCGATCCAGCCTCACGATCGTGCTCGCGGCCGGCGAGGGCACGCGCATGCGATCAGTGCTGCCAAAAGTGCTGCATCCGCTGGCCGGCCAATCGCTGCTGGCGCATGTGCTCGCGGCCGCCCCGAAGGGCGCCGGCACGGCCATCGCCGTCGTCGTTGGACCCGGCCACGAGGCGGTAGCGGAGGAGGCCAAGAAAATCCGCCCCGAGGCTGTGATCTACATTCAGCGCGAGCGCCTGGGCACCGCGCATGCCGTGCTCGCCGCCCGCGAGGCGATCGCGCGCGGCGCCGACGACCTCCTGGTCGTGTTCGGCGACACGCCGCTGATCTCGGCTGCGACCTTTGCGCGCCTGCGCGCGCCCTTGCAAAGCGGCGCGGCGCTTGCGGTGCTCGGCTTTCACGCCAAAGATCCCAGCGGTTACGGCCGGCTCATCGTCGAGGGCGGCCACCTCGTTGATATCCGCGAGCACGCCGACGCCACGCCGGCGCAGCGCGCCATCACACTCTGCAATGCCGGGATCATGGCGTTCGACGGCAAGCGGGCGCTCGAAATCATCGAAAAAATCGGCAATGCCAACTCCAAGCGCGAGTACTATCTGGTCGACGCGGTTGCCGTTGTCAGGAACATGGGATTGGAGGCGGTCGTGATCGAAACCAGCGAGGATGAAGTGCGCGGCATCAACACCAAGGCCCAACTCGCCGAAGCCGAAGCGGTCATGCAGGCGCGCCTGCGCAAGGCGGCGCTGGACGCCGGCGTGACCTTGATCGCACCGGAGACGGTTTTCCTCGCCGCCGATACAAAATTCGGCAGCGACGTCACCATCGAGCCGTTCGTCGTGATCGGCCCCGGCGTCACGATATCAGACGGCGCGGTGATCCATTCGTTTTCGCACATCGTGCAGGCCTCGATCGGCAGCAACGCCTCCGTCGGTCCTTATGCGCGGTTGCGGCCGGGAACCTCGCTCGGCGACGGCGCCAGGATCGGCAATTTCGTGGAGACAAAAGCCGCGATCCTGGAGGCCGGCGTCAAGGTCAACCACCTCTCTTACATCGGCGACGCCTATGTCGGTGCCGACACCAACATCGGCGCCGGCACCATCACCTGCAATTACGACGGTTTTTCCAAGCACAAGACAGAGATCGGCGCCGGCGCGTTTGTGGGCACCAATTCGTCGCTGGTGGCGCCGGTAAAAATCGGCAACGGGGCCTATATCGGCTCGGGGTCGGTAATCACCAAGGACGTGCCCGACGATGCGCTGGCGGTCGAGCGCAACCAGCAGGTCAACCGCGAGGGCGGGGCGAAGCGTATTCGCGAGATGAAGACGAAGGCGAAGACGCCGAAAGCCTGATCTACTCGTCGTCGGCAAATTCGGAGAAGATCGCGCGCGTCAGACGCCAGCCGCGGGGCTTGGCGCGTTTGGCGGGTTCGCCCGGCCTGTGCTTGACGAACACCGGTTTTGCCTCTTGGCCGCGGTGCGGCGGCGGCCGGTGGGCGAGGTGGGTGCCTTCGGTCTCGCTGGGCTGCAAGTGCAGCGAAGCGAGACCTCGGTCGCCCGGCGAATGGTTGCGCGTGTCTGCCACGGGCTTGCCTCCGTATCACTCAATCCTTCGAGAAATGCGTTGTTCTCCGGTTAATCGGCGACGGGTTCGTGCTACGATCGGTTCTACAGCTCCCTCTGTTAAGCTTTCGGCTTAACGCTGTTTCAATCGGCAATAATTATTGAGTATCTCAACATCTGCTGTTTTCGTTAAGTGAGGCTTGCGCGGTTTGGACCATCTTTCGGCGATTTGGGGATATTGATCCGCATGTGCGGCATTGTCGGCATTTTGGGACGCGGTCCGGTCGCCGATCAGATCGTGGATTCGCTCAAGCGCCTTGAGTATCGCGGCTACGATTCCGCCGGCGTCGCGACGCTGGAAGGCGACCGTCTCGAACGCCGCCGCGCCGAGGGGAAGCTGAAGAACCTCGAGACGCGGTTGAAGTCGGAGCCGCTCGCGGGCCATACCGGCATCGGCCACACCCGCTGGGCCACGCACGGCAAGCCGACGGAAAGCAACGCGCATCCGCATGCGACCGACAATGTCGCGGTGGTGCACAACGGCATCATCGAGAACTTTCGCGAGTTGCGGAAGATGCTGGAAAAGGAGGGCGCGAAATTCGCCAGCGAAACGGACACCGAAACGGTGGCGCATCTGGTCAACTCTTATCTGCTGAAGGGCGCTTCGCCGCAGGAGGCGGTGAAGGCCTCGCTGCCGCAATTGCGCGGCGCGTTCGCGCTGGCATTTCTGTTCCGGGGCCACGGCGATCTCATGATCGGCGCCCGCAGGGGCTCGCCGCTGGCGATCGGCCATGGCGACGGCGAGATGTATCTCGGCTCGGACGCGATTGCGCTGGCGCCCTTCACCGACACTATCAGCTATCTCGAGGACGGCGACTGGGTGGTGCTGACCCGCGAAGTCGGCGTGATCTATGACGCCCACGGCGCGGTGGTGAACCGCGAAGTGCTGAAATCCGGCGCGTCGTCGTTTTTGGTCGACAAGGCCAATTATCGCCACTTCATGGCCAAGGAGATTCACGAGCAGCCGGAAGTGGTCGGCCACACGCTGGCGCGCTATGTCGATATGGCGACCGAGAAGGTGGCGCTGCCGGCAAAGCTGCCGTTCGATTTTGGCGCCATCCAGCGGATTTCGATCACGGCCTGCGGCACCGCAAGCTACGCCGGCTATATCGCCAAATACTGGTTCGAGCGGCTTTCTCGCATGCCGGTCGAGCTCGATGTCGCTTCCGAATTCCGCTATCGCGAGGCGCCGCTGCGCAAGGGCGATCTCGCGATCTTCATTTCGCAATCCGGCGAGACCGCCGATACGCTGGCGGCCCTTCGTTACGCGAAATCGCAGGGGCTGCACACGCTGTCGGTGGTCAACGTGCCGACCTCGACCATTGCCCGCGAGAGCGAGACCGTGCTGCCGACGCTCGCCGGCCCGGAAATCGGCGTCGCCTCGACCAAGGCTTTTACCTGTCAATTGATGGTATTGGCCGCGCTCGCGGTCGCCGCCGGCAAGGCGCGCGGCGAGTTGTCCGATGCCGATGAAGCCAAATTGGTGCGTGGGCTGATCGAAATTCCACGCCTGATGGCGGCAGCGCTTGCGACCGAGCCGCAGATCGAAAAGCTCGCCCGCGACATCGCGAAGTCAAAAGACGTGCTCTATCTCGGCCGCGGCACCAGCTATCCGCTGGCGCTGGAAGGCGCGCTAAAACTGAAGGAAATCTCCTACATCCACGCCGAAGGCTATGCCGCGGGCGAACTCAAGCATGGGCCGATCGCGCTGATCGACGAGAACATGCCGGTCGTGGTGATCGCGCCGTTCGACCGGGTGTTCGAAAAAACCGTCTCCAACATGCAGGAGGTCGCGGCGCGCGGCGGCGGCATCATCCTGATGACCGACGCCAAGGGCGCGGCGGAGGCGACCATCGAGTCCCTGGTGACCATCGTGCTGCCCGACATGGCCGCGACCTTCACACCGATGGTCTATGCCGTTCCGGTGCAGCTTCTGGCCTATCATACCGCCGTGATCATGGGCACCGACGTCGACCAGCCGCGCAACCTCGCGAAATCGGTGACCGTCGAATAGGCCGAGTCAAGACCTTCGTCGTGCCTGCTTCGCAAATTCAGGTCTTCAAAAATCTGCTAGAACACCCTAGCTGACTAGCTGACTGCGTTGACATCCCTAGATGGCCGCTTCGACCGACCTGGAACCCGAACCCCAATGAATCGCGACGACCTGCCACCGACCGTGCCGCCGGCCGAACTCCCGCCGGAAGCGCCGCGCGGCTTCATGGCCCGTTTCCGGAACTATTTTCTGACCGGCCTCGTGGTCGCGGGCCCGATCGCGATCACGTTCTATCTGACCTGGTGGTTCGTGAATTGGGTCGACAGCCTGGTCCGGCCCTTCGTTCCCATGGCCTATCGGCCGGAAACGTATCTGCCGTTCGGGCTGCCGGGTTCCGGACTCATCGTTGCCGTGATCGCGCTGACGCTGTTAGGCTTCCTCACCGCCAATTTGATCGGGCGGACGCTGGTCGATCTCGGCGAAAGAATTCTCGGCCGGATTCCGGCGGTGCGCGCGATCTATCGCGGCTTGAAGCAGGTGTTCGAGACCCTGTTCTCAGGGGGTTCGAGCTTCCGTCGCGTCGGCCTGGTCGAATTTCCCTCGCCGGGGATGTGGTCGATCGTGCTGATCTCGCAGGTGCCGAGCGCGGAAATCGCGAACACGCTTCCCGGCCAGGAGGAACACATTTCGGTGTTCCTGCCCTGCGCGCCGAACCCGACGACGGGTTTTTTCTTCTATGTGCCGAAGAGCAAGATCATCGAAGTCGAGATGAGCGCCGAAGATGCCGCGACCCTGATCATGTCCTGCGGCGTGGTGCAGCCCGGCTCCGACCAGCAAAAGAAGGTCGCAGCACTGGCCGGAATGGCCAACGCCGCCCGCGTCGCGAATGCGGCCTCGCTGCAGCCCGAGCCGGTGAAGGTGGAGTAGGGCAAGGGGACGCGAAATGCGCAAGGGAAAGACCTTCCGCGAACGCGTGCACGACGCCCGCCAGCATGTGGCGATGATCTCTCCCGATGAAGCCAGGCGGCTGCTCGACCGCGGCGGCGTCACACTCATCGATGTCGGCGAGGAATGGCAGCTCCGCGAGCGCGGAACGATACCGGGCGCCCGCAACATCACGCGCGGCGAACTCGAAATCAAAGCCGATAGCGAAGAAGAACGCCGCGATCCCGCGCTTGAGGATCGTGATCAGAAAATCATACTCACCTGCGGCGGCGGCGGAAAGGCCACGCTCTCGGCACAGGCTTTGCTGGAAATGGGTTTTGCAGACGTATCCGTCATTCAGGGCGGCTGCCGCGGATGGCAGCGGGCAGGCTTTCCGCTCGAGCCTTACCTCGCCCCCAGCATTAGCAAGGCGTCGTCGCAGTCGCAGGGACAGCGCGCCTAGCATCCGCTGTCTCCCCGTCATTGCGAGGAGCTCTTGCGACGAAGCAATCCACGCTTTCTTTCCGCGGCAAGATGGATTGCTTCGCTGCCCTCGCAATGACGGGGAGGGAGCTGTGGCCCGCTTCACGCCAGCGATTCGTAGAGATCCTTCCATTCGGGATTTAGCACTTCGATTAGCGCCAGTTTCTTCGCGCGGCTGCCTGCCTTGATCTGCTTTTCTCGTGTGATCGCTTCGAGCATGGTTTCGTGGAGCTCGTACCAGACCAATACCTTGCAGCCGTATTTGGCTGAGAAGCCCTTTACCAGCCCTTCACGGTGCTCGTAGGCACGCTTTGGCAGGTTTGACGTGACACCAGTGTAGAGGGTCCCGTGACGCCGGCTTGCCACGATGTAGACGCAGGGCTGCTTCATCAGTTTTCCTCCAACCGCATGGATGAAGTCCTACCACGTCATTGCGAGGAGCTCTTGCGACGAAGCAATCCACGCTTTCTTTCCGCGGCCGCCACGGATTGCTTCGCGGAGCCTGTCATCGGGCGCGCATTCGCGCGACCCGTTGGCTCGCAATGACGAAGAGGGCGACCATCTGCCAACACGATACCCCGTCATTGCGAGGAGCACTTGCGACGAAGCAATCCACGCTTTCTTTCCGCGGCAAGATGGATTGCTTCGCTGCGCTCGCAATGACGGGGAGGGAGCTTTGGCCCGCTTCACGCCAGCGAGTCATAGAGGTCCTTCCAATCGGGATTTAGCGCCTCGATCAAAGCCAATTTCTTCGCGCGGCTGCCTGCCTTGATCTGCTTTTCTCGTGTGATCGCTTCGAGCACGGTTTCGTGGAGCTCGTACCAGACCAATACCTTGCAGCCGTATCTCGTGGAGAAACCCTTCACCAGCCCCTCACGGTGCTCGTACGCGCGTCGCGGCAGGTTGGCCGTGACCCCGGTGTAGAGGGTCCCGTGACGCCGGCTTGCCACGATGTAGACGCAGGGCTGTTTCACCGGCTTTCCTCCAACCGTTTGGATGAAGTCTTACCACGTCATTGCGAGGAGCACTTGCGACGAAGCAATCCATCCTTTCTTTCCTGCGGCGGCAATGGATTGCTTCGCTTCGCTCGCAATGACGGCGGAGGAGCGCAATGACGGGGAGGGAGCCTCACCCCGCCCCCAGCAACGGCAGCGCCTCGTCCCGCTCGAACAGATAGAGCAGGCAGCGCAATGCCTCGCCGCGTTCGCCTTCGAGCTTCGGATTGTCCTTCATGATGCGCAGCGCTTCGTCGCGGGCCTGGGTGATGAGCTGGCCGTGCACCTCGGAGCGCGCGATGCGATAGCCGGGCAGGCCGCTTTGCCGGATGCCGAGCACGTCGCCTTCGCCGCGCAGTCTTAGGTCCTCTTCGGCAATCCGAAAGCCGTCGGTGGTTTCCCGGATGACTTTCAGCCGCGCCTTGGACATGTCGTTGAGCGGCTCCTTGTAGAGCAGCAGACACGTCGAGGCTTCCGCGCCGCGCCCGATCCGGCCGCGCAGCTGGTGCAATTGCGCTAGCCCAAAGCGCTCGGCATTCTCGATCACCATGATGGTTGCGGCGGGAACGTCGACGCCGACCTCGACCACGGTGGTCGCCACCAATAGCCCGATCTCGCCGGCGGCGAACTGCGCCATCACGCGATCCTTCTCGGCGCCGCGCATCTGGCCGTGCACGAGACCGACGCGGTCCCCAAAGCGCTCCTGCAGGCTCTCAAAGCGCTGCGTCGCATTGGTGAGGTGTTCGATCCCCTCGGCTTCGGATTCCTCGACCAGCGGACAGATCCAGTAAACCCGCTTGCCGGCGGACAGCGCGCGGCCGACGCCATCGATCACTTCGTTGAGCCGGCTGTTCGGCATCGCGCGGGTATCGATCGGCTGCCGTCCCGCCGGTTTTTCGCGCAGCTCCGAAACGTCCATGTCGCCGAAGTAAGTCAGCACCAGCGTGCGCGGGATCGGCGTCGCGCTCAGCACCAGCACGTCGACGGCTTCGCCTTTTGCCGTCAGCGCCAAGCGCTCGCGCACGCCAAAGCGATGCTGTTCGTCGACGACTGCGAGCGCCAGCGCCTTGAACACCACGTCGTCCTGGATCAGGGCGTGGGTGCCGACCAGGAGATCGATCTCGCCGGCTTCGAGGCGCGCCAAAATATCGCGCCGCTCCCTGCCCTTTTCTCGCCCGGTGAGGATGGCGATCCGCAGGCCCGCGCGTTCGGCCAGCGGCGCAATGGTCTTGATGTGCTGGCGCGCCAAAATTTCGGTCGGCGCCATCAGCGCGGCCTGCTTGCCGACTTCGGTGACGGCAGCGGCTGCCAACAGCGCCACCACGGTCTTGCCCGAACCGACGTCGCCCTGCAAAAGCCGCAACATGCGGATCGGTTGACGCAGATCGTCCGCGATCGCGGCGGTGGCCTGGCGTTGCGAAGCCGTCAGCGCATAGGGCAGGGCGTCGATGATCTTGCTGCGGAGATGACCGTCGCCGGCATGGCGGTCGCCCGCGGGCCTTCGCAACTGCGCGCGCACCAGCGCCAGTGCTAATTGGCCGGCCAGCAACTCGTCGAAGGCGAGCCGCGACCAGAACGGACCGTCGGGCAGGATGTCCGTCAATTCGACCGGCACGTGCACCCGCTGCAGCGCTTCGGCGACCTTTGGAAACTTGCAGCGGCGGATCACTGCCGGGCTGATCCATTCCGGAAGCTCGGGGAGTTTTTGCAACGCCTGCGCCACCGCGCGCCGCACTGAGCCCACCGCCAGGCCTTCGGTCAGCGGGTAAACCGGATCGATGCCCGACAGTTTTGCAAAGCCGGCTTCATCGACGACGCGGTCGGGATGGGTGATCTGCAGCATGCCGTCGTAGATCTGCGCCGTGCCGGAGACGTAACGCTTGGAGCCGACCGGTAGCAGTTTTTCGACATAGCCCGGCTGGGCGCGGAAATAAGTCAGCACCACGTCGCCGGTCTCGTCGCTGACATAGACCAGATGCGGCGCGCGCGGGTTGCGCGGCGGCGTCGGCCGATGCCGGTCGACGGTCACTTCGATCGTCACCACGGTTCCAGGCACGATCTCGCGGACCTTTGGGCGCGCGCGGCGATCGATCACGCTCGCCGGCAGATGGAATAGCAAATCCACCAGCCGCGGCGTGTCGTCCCGGCCGAGCAGATAGCGGAACAATTTGTCCTGCTTCGGCCCGACGCCGGCAAGGCTCGTGACCGGCGCAAACAGTGGATTGAGCAGAGCAGGGCGCATCACCAAAGCCTAAGACCGTTCATGCTCGTCATGCCCGGCTTTATGCCGCGCATCCACGGCTTTTTTTCCAAAGAAAGCCAAGCCCGTTGGATGAATTGAGCCGACGCGTCCGCCATCCAGCCATTTTTCTTGATTTGGTTGCTTCAGTCTGATAACCATCGGATGTGACGGAGCCGCGCGACCCTTCCCTGGATGTGCTGCTCGACCTTGATGGGCAGGTGCTCGTTGTCGATCCGGAAGGCGGCCACTGGGTCCGCTTCGTCGTGACGCAGGTGCCGGCGTCGGTGGAGAAGCCGCACGGCCTGGACTATTCGCTGACGCTGCACGGGCCGAATGGCGAGCGACTGGTAGGCTTCGACAACGCCCATCCGGTGGCGCGTCAGAAGCGCGGAGAGGCGCAAGACCATCGACATCGTCTAACGGACAATCAAGGCTTACGACTATCGGGACGCGGCGACGCTATTGCGCGATTTCTGGACCTTGGTGGACACCGTGTTGCGCGAGAAGGGAGTAATGCCATGACGACTCTGAAAGTGGGTATCGCTACCTATGGGGAGATGAAAGCCCGCACGATGGCGGTCGCACGCGGCGAGCGGCGCATTGCGCCCGGCGAACCAAAGGTGTGGTTTACCTCGACCGAATCCTTCGCCAAAGTTCTCTCGGCGGGCAATCGCGACCTCTTAAGGGTGATCGCGGAACAGGCGCCGGCCTCGATCGATGAACTGTCGCGGATCACCGGCAAGGCGAAGTCGAACCTCTCGCGGACGTTGAAGACGATGGCGGGCTACGGGTTGGTGCGGCTGGAACGTGGCGAGCGGGGACGGATCACGCCCAAGGTCACACATGACCGGGTCGAACTCGACCTGCCGCTTACTCGGCCGCGGAAGGCGGGATAAAGTCACAGCTCTAGCTGGGGGATGGAGCCGCCCCGTCCTCGGTAGCTCCAAGAGCACAGGCCGTTAGTTGCTGATGATGATGCCTAAGCGGACTGGGTCATGGAGCCAAGGATATGGATGATGTCGAGATCGTCAACTATGATCCGCGCTGGCCGGTATTGTTCGACGAAGAGGCCAAACGATTGCGGGCAGTACTCGATCCGTCTCTAATAGTGGGACTCGAGCATTTCGGAAGCACGGCTGTTCCCGGCTTATCGGCCAAGCCCATCATAGATATACTGATTGCGGTCCAATCATTGGCGGACGCGCAAGCCACTTTTGTCGAAGCCCTTCGAAATCTTGATTATGTCTATTGGGCCGATAATCCGAAGAAGGATCGAATGTTCTTCGTTAAAGGCATGCCCCCCTTCGGATCAAGGCGCTCCCACCATGTTCATGTGACGGAGCCGCATGGAGAGATGTGGCAGCGGTTGGCGTTCAGGGACTATTTGCGCGCTCATCCAGAGGAAGCTACGACTTACGAGCGGCTCAAGAGACGACTTGCCGCCGAACATCAGACGGATCGCGAGGCTTATACCGACGCCAAATCTGCCTACGTCGAAACTGTGATGCGGAAAGCAATCAAGCGAGCGTAGCCCAGATGAGCCCGTAGGGCGCAATGGCGTAGCGTGTTGCGTCGGCGCGCTATTACGGAGGCCAGCTCGCTACGCCCAGGGCAGTGTATCGTTATCGCTCCCTCGACAGACCGAGTTGCCGGAACTAGCTTTACGCGATGAACATTGTTCGCCGTACCGTGGAAATCGATGCCAGCACCGACGCACGCCTGACCGAAATGGCGGCTGAGCGCGGGCAGGATGTCGCGGCCGTTCTCGCCGAGGCTGTGGCGCTGCTCGATTCGGTTGTCGATCTGGCGGGTCCGGATTTCGCAGAGGACCGGCGTCGGCTCGACGAATTCCTCAACAGCCGCACGGCGGCTCCGCTGAACAGTGTCAAGGTATGGGTCGCGAGCTGGGATACAGACGAAGAAACTGCCCCGTCCATCCCCAGACAAGATTCCGAGTAGTCGGCGGACGTCCGCTTTGGTGCGCATTCCGGACTCAAGTCGGACGTCGAGTCAGGTCCGAAAAGTGCCCCAACAACGGACTTGTGCGCTGCAGCGCCGTTGCGGCAAAATGGAAGCGGCGCCGAGCCGGTCGGGCGCGTGAAAGACGTTGAGTTACTGAGAGCGCGCATAGTCAGTTGCATCAAGCCGGCAGGAACGACACGAGCTCAATCGAGAGTTCTGATGATGCCGCAGAATTCATCTGAGAGTGCCGGGCGGGTGCGGTGGATTTCTTCGGTTTGCCAACGCCTTGTTGCGCAAGCAGGCCGCATTGGCGCCGCTCCAACCGATACCACCGAACGAGCGCTCCAAAAACGCCTTATCGTTTCGCTTTCGGTCGGACTCTTGCCTTTGACATTTCTGTGGAGCGTAATCTACTTCGCCGCTGGCGCACCGCTCTCTGCCGCCATCCCGGGCTTGTATACGATCATCGCCCCGATCAATACAGCAGTCTTTGCGTGGACTCGAAATCTCGTTGTCTACCGCTTCATCCAGCTTCTAATATTTCTGATCCTTCCATGGCTACTGATGATGAGCCTCGGCGGATTCAAGAACTCGAGCGTGGTGATCATATGGGCTGCATTGTGCCCGCTCGCAGCACTTCTGCTCGAGGACTTGCGCCAAACAGTGTTTTGGGTCCTTGGGTTCGTCTCCCTTCTGATCGTGAGCGCGATCCTGCAGCCCTATCTGGTTCCCGTCGGCTTGTCCGAAACGTTCGTGACCTGGTTTTTCGTGCTCAATGTCGGCGCGGTGATCGCAATAGCCTTCACGCTCCTCTACTACTTCGTCGTTCAGCGGAACTTCTTTCAGGAACGTTCCGAGATGCTGCTGCTCAATATCCTGCCAAAGGAAATCTCGGAGGCGCTCAAAGCCAAACAGCAACCGATCGCGGCTCAATATCAGGATGCAAGCATCCTGTTTGCCGATGTCGTGGAATTCACGCCCATGGCGGCGACTATGACGCCAATGCGCTTGGTCGATCTTCTCAACGAAGTCTTTCAATGTTTCGACGATCTGGTTGAGAAATACGATCTTGAGAAGATCAAGACGATCGGCGACTGCTACATGGTTGCTGCCGGGGTACCGCGATCATGCCCCGATCACGCCAGGGTGATCGTGAATTTAGCCCTCGATATGCGGGCGGCGGTAACCGAACGCAAGTTCGGCGATCGGGAGCTCGCGTTTCGCATCGGTATCAATTCCGGTCCGGTGGTGGCCGGCGTCATCGGCCGCAAGAAATTTATCTATGACCTCTGGGGTGATGCTGTGAACATCGCAAGTCGTATGGAATCGCAGGGACAAAGTCAGTCCATCCAAATCACTCGCAATACCTTTCGATTGATCAAGGATGAATTCGTCTGCGAGGCCAAGGGTACAATCAAAGTGAAGGGGGGCGATCAACTGGAGGTCTGGCACGTGCTAGGAAGGAAGGCCACCTAAGCGTTCCAACACTGGCCGACTTCCGAGTTGGGTCAAACTGAGAAAAACTCAGTGCGAGCAGATGCATTCCGGGTTGCCCGCTGATAGCGGACATTGCTCGATGCAGGGCACTTCGCATTTGTGACAACAAGAGACTCGTCGACCGCGTGTGCCCCCCATAAGGACCACGCATTTTACAATCCTTAAATACTAGCGCTTTTCGAACCGGCGGCGAGCGGGAAACGGCAAACATCGCTTCGAATGTTGGCTCAGGCCGCCGTCCGTTCAGGCTCATTCACGACCGGATGGCAACATGTGGTGCGAAGCAGGCCCGGAGCCGGACATCGGGCGGCGACGCCATTTCGCATCAACGGTAATCTGGCAATTTTCGGATTTTCAGAAATATCGCTTGCCGCCTGACCCAAATCAGTTGTATATGCCTGCCGTCCCGCCTCCTTTCGAGGGGCGTTTCGCGATCGTCACGGACGTCGGCGGCGGGATGCGGTGGACGCGGCGGCGCTTTTGACGAACAGCGCCTAAGCGGACGGAGAAGGCGTGTGGTCCTGACGCCCCGACGCTGGCGTCAAGTTCTTGAGAAGCAAGCTTCTCAGGGGCGACGGTGGCAAGAAAGCCCGGTCGCCGGGGAGAGCGCGCAGGAAACCGTTAAAACCATTGCGCGGGGAAGGCCGGGTGATTCCGGTGTGACCTGACTAACGCGTGTGCGTTCTACCACTACCATTGCACACGCGGCTATCGGGCGCATCGGGCGCCCGGCTTTCCCTGCGCCCTCTCATTCAGAGGGCGGGAAAATTCCAGCAAATCTCGCGCAAAACATGCGGCGAGATCGCGAAGCTGTGTCCGGGGACGGTACCCATGCAACATCGCCGATAATTCGCGCCAGAGAGGTGCTGACATCCGCTCTCCTCATCGCTATATCAACCCCGCCCGGCACGTCCGGGCTTTTGGCGTTTGGACGGAATGGGACAATGACGGGATCGACACGATCGAGCGGCGGCCTTGATGACCGCCGCAAGCGGCTATTGTTTCGCTGCTGGCATCGCGGCACCCGCGAAATGGACCTGATTCTCGGCCGTTTTGCCGACGCCGAGATCGCAAGCCTCAGGGATGACGAACTGGCGCAGCTCGAGCGCCTGATCGAGGTGCCCGACCCCGATCTTTATGCCGCGTTGACCGATGGCAAGGCGCTCGCAGGCGAATATGCCAGCGCTCTTTTTGACCGCATCAAGTCGTTTCGCGTGGACCACGAGGCATGAAAGCGCCCACCCGATCGCCCGCCGAATTGCTCGCGCCCGGCGGCGCGTTGACCTTTGCCAATGTCGCCGAGGGCGCCGAAGGCCTGGTCGTCTCTGATCTGGCCCGCGCGATCGCGGCGCGGCCAAAGAGGCCTGCCGTCAGTCTCGCCGTGGTTTGCCGCGACGGCGCGCGCATGCAACAGCTCGCCCGCGCGCTGGAATTCTTTGCTCCCGACTTGCCGGTGCTGCAGTTCCCGGCCTGGGACTGCCAGCCCTATGACCGGGTGTCGCCGCATGGCGGCATTTTGGCGCAACGGCTGACCACATTGGCGCGATTGGCGCGCCTGCAGGGCAGCGACAAGCCGCTGATCGTGCTGACCACGGTCAATGCCATCGTGCAGCGGGTGCCGGCGCGCGAGATGATCGCCGCGCAGGCGCTGTCGGTCGCGCCCGGCCATGTCGTGCCGATGGACTCGATCGTCGCGTGGCTCGAGCACAACGGCTACAACCGTTCCTCCACGGTGCGCGAGCCCGGCGAATATGCCGTGCGCGGCGGCATTCTTGATTTGTTTCCGGCCGGCCTCGACCAGCCCGTCCGTTTTGACTTTTTTGGCGACAGCCTCGAATCGATCCGCTCCTTCGACGCAGAGACCCAGCGCACGCTTTTGGACATGCGCTCGCTCGACCTGGTTCCGATCTCGGAGTTTCAACTGGTCACCGAGACCATCCGCCGGTTCCGCATGGGCTATGTCGCAGCCTTCGGGGCGCCGGAGCGCGACGATCCCCTGTATGAGGCCGTCAGCGAAGGCCGTCGCCATCCCGGCATGGAGCATTGGCTGCCGCTGTTCCAGGACAGGATGGACACGCTGTTCGACTATCTCGGCGACGCGCCGCTTGCGATCGAGCCGCAAGGCGAGGATGCCGCGCGCGAGCGGTTCAAGCAGATCATTGACTATTACGACGCGCGGCGCGAGGCGCTGGAGCATCCCGGCGGCGGCGCGGTGTACAAACCCTTGCCGCCCGACCGGCTCTATCTGACCGAGGATGAGTGGAGCAAACGGCTGGACGAGGCGGCGCTGGCGCGGCTGACGCCGTTCGCGGTTCCCGAAGGCAGCGCCAACACGGTGGATGCCCGCGCGCGCCAGGGACGCAATTTTGCGCCGGAACGCGCCGATACCGCCGTCAACGTATTCGAATCCGTCGTCGCCCATGTCGGCGCGCTGCATGCGCAACGCAAGAAGGTCGTGATCGCGCTGTGGAGCGAAGGCTCGCGCGACCGCATGAGCAGCATGCTGCGGGATCACAAGCTCACACACCTCACCAGCGTCAACACCTGGCGCACGGTGCTGGCAACCCCGCGCAACGAGGCCATGCTGGCGGTGCTTGGCATGGAATCCGGCTTCGAGACCGACGATGTCGCCGTCATCAGCGAACAGGATATCCTCGGCGACCGCCTGGTGCGCCCGCGCAAAGCGAGCCGCAAGCTCGACAATTTCATCTCCGAGGTCACGAGCCTGACTGCCGGTGATCTCGTGGTGCATGTCGAGCACGGCATCGGCCGCTTTGTCGGGTTGCAGACGCTCGAGGTATCCGGCGCACCGCATGATTGCCTGGAACTGCATTACGCCGCCGACACCAAACTGTTTTTGCCCGTTGAAAATATCGAACTGCTGTCGCGCTACGGCTCCGACCACGCCAACGTCGAGCTGGATAGATTGGGCGGCAGCGGCTGGCAGACGCGGAAAGCAAAACTCAAGAATCGCATCCGCGAGATTGCCGGCGAACTGATCAAGATCGCGGCCGAGCGGCATTTGCACGAAGCGCCGAAAATGCCGGTGCAGCCGCATGTCTATGACGAGTTCTGCGCGCGCTTCCCCTATGAGGAGACCGAGGACCAGCTCGGCGCCATCCAATCGACGTTGAAGGATCTGGAAAGCGGCCGGCCGATGGACCGGCTGATCTGCGGCGACGTCGGCTTTGGCAAGACCGAGGTGGCGCTGCGCGCGGCCTTTGCAGTCGCGCTTGACGGCAAGCAGGTCGCGGTGGTGGTGCCGACCACACTGTTGGCCCGCCAGCATAACAAGACCTTTGCCGAGCGGTTCCGCGGTTTTCCCGTCAATGTCGCCCAAGCCTCGCGGCTGGTCGCGCCGAAGGAATTGTCGCAGGTCAAGAAGAACCTCGCCGACGGAAACGTCGATATCGTGGTCGGCACCCACGCGCTGCTCGGCAAATCCATCAAATTCAGGGACCTCGGCCTTCTGATCGTCGACGAGGAGCAGCATTTTGGCGTCAGCCACAAGGAGCGCCTAAAACAGCTTCGCGCCCAGGTGCATGTGCTGACGCTGAGCGCCACGCCGATCCCGCGCACGCTGCAACTGGCGCTGACGGGGGTGCGCGATCTCTCGATCATTGCTTCGCCGCCGGTCGATCGGCTCGCGGTTCGCACTTTTGTGGCGCCGCACGATCCGCTGATGATCCGCGAGGCGCTGCTCCGCGAGCGCTATCGCGGCGGACAAGCGTTTTACGTGGTGCCGCGGATCGAAGATCTTGCCGGGGTAAAAGATTTTCTCGACAAGAACGTGCCGGAGATGAAGGTCGCGGTCGCCCATGGCCAGATGGCGCCGACGGTCATCGAGGACATCATGTCGGCGTTCTATGACGGCAAATATGACATCCTGCTCTCGACCACCATCATCGAGTCCGGCCTCGATATCCCGACCGCCAACACGCTGATCGTGCACCGTGCCGATATGTTCGGGCTGGCGCAGCTTTATCAGTTGCGTGGCCGCGTCGGGCGCTCAAAGCTGCGGGCCTACGCGCTGTTCACGCTGCCGGCGCAGCAGAAGATCACAGCCCAGGCCGAGCGGCGCCTAAAAGTGCTGCAATCGCTGGAAACGTTAGGTGCCGGATTTCAGCTCGCCTCGCACGATCTCGATATCCGCGGCGCCGGCAATCTGCTCGGCGAGGAGCAATCCGGGCATATCAAGGAAGTCGGCTTCGAGCTTTACCAGTCGATGCTGGAGGAGGCGATCCTCAACCTCAAGGCCGGCGTCGCTGAACCTGCGGCCGATCGCTGGTCGCCGCAGATCACCGTCGGGATGCCCGTCTTGATTCCGGAAGAATATGTCGCCGACCTCGCGGTGCGGCTGTCGCTGTACCGGCGGCTGGCCGATCTCGACACCGACGAAGAGATCGACAATTTCGCCGCTGAACTGCGCGACCGATTTGGCGTATTGCCGGACGAAGTGCGCTATCTCTTCAAGGTCGCCGCCATCAAGGGCTATTGCAGAAGGGCCAATGTCGAGAAGGTCGATGCCGGGCCGAAGGGCGCGGTGATCACCTTCCGCGACAACAAGTTCGCGCAGCCCGATCGTCTGGTCTATTTCATCCGCCAGCACGGCCAGGCGGCGCGGGTGCGGCCGGATATGAAGGTGGTGTTCTTCCAGGATTGGGAAACGCCGGAGGAGCGGCTCGCCGGCACCACCGAAATCCTGCGCCAGCTCGCCAGCCTCGCCGAGGACCGCAAGGCGGCATGAGTGAGTTACGAGGCCGCGCGATGGGTGTCCTGATGAAGCCGCGCCAGCAGCGACTTCGCGGTATCCTTCGGCAACAGCGTCGCGAGCGTCACGACCGGCTCCGATCGCGCGTCGCGTTTGCCGTGGGCGGTATGGCGCATCACGCTGGAGAGCCGCCGCGCGATCATATGCGCGGTGCGCAGATCGGCCTCTGGAAACACCGCGATGACCGATCCTTCTTCTTCTGCCACGCCAAAATCCATCTGCCGCATCAGGCGGCTGAGGATCCGCGCGCCGTCGAGCTGCGCGCGCGGATGGTCCGGGTCGAAGGCAAAGCGCGCCACCGACAATCCGCCGCCGCGCGACTGCGTCTGGTAGACGGCGGTGGCGAAATCGCGGTTGAACGCCGCCTGTGTCAGCAGGCCGGTCCTGGAATCGAGCAGGCCGCCGGCGTCGATCGAGCGCAGCGTGCGGCTCAAATGAGCCTCGAAGGCGCGCTGGCGGATCAGCGGCAAGGCATGGGCGGCGACGCGCGCGGGCTCGCCGGAGGTGATCTCGAGATTGGGCAGATCATAGGCCGGCGTCATTTCATTCGACGTGACGATGATGGGCAGGCTGCGAAAGCGCGCATCCTCCGCCAGCACCGTGAGGAAGGCATCTTCCACGCGCGGGCTAAAACCTTCGCCGAGCACGATGCCGTCGATGTCGCGCGCGCTGAGGTGTTTTGCGGCGGCTTCGATCGAGAGCGCGCCGACCACCCCCATGCGCTCGCCGAGCGACACCGAAAGCGCGGGGTAGGCGGCGCCGCGGCCGATCAAAAGCACGGTGGCATCACGCGCGGGATCGGTGTCGGGGATCATGGTTCGTCCCGCCTTCTCGTCGTCAAGCCGGCGCATCACGGTCGAATGCAAGGTCCTGACCCGAAGTGCTGCGCGCAGCCGCGCCAGCAAGCGATCGAAATTGTCGCCGCTTTGCAAAAAGGGAATAGCGTTCTCGGGCAGGCTTATCCCGGTCCCGGTCCCGGGATCGACCGCGATCAGCGGCAGATAGGGCGCGCGTGCGGCGATCTGTTTTGCGAGCGCCTCGAAGCCCGGCGCGCCGCTCTCCGACAGCGCGACGAGAACCGCGGCCGGCTGCAGTTGCTCGACCGCGCGGGGCGCCTCCGCCCAGGCGGTTTCGATCACGGGAAACATCTTGGCTTCGTCAAGCGCCGATACCAATGGCGGCCGCGTGGCGTCGGAGACGACAATGATCGGGCCCTGCTGGGACATCTAAAAAACTCGGATCGGCGCGATCGATGGAACGCGCGGCCCAAATCCTAATTCGGCCGGCTTAATGTCGCGTAAAGCCAGAACGAATTTTAGTGCCCTTGTTTCAATGACTTAGCTCAAACATCACGGCAAACCTCAGTTTTGATAATCCAACTAAATTGTAACTTGGGCGTTTAGGCAACTTTAGATGGGTTGCCGTAGAAGTACGGGGTGGAACCCGACACGTCACACGAGGAGGCAAAATTGAAGCGGAGTTTTCTGGGGTTTTTGGCCGATGAAAAAGGGGCGACCGCCATCGAATACGGCCTGATCGCCGCCGGGATCGCAATCGCGATCATCACAGCCGTCAATGGTGTGGGCACTCAGTTGAGCACGAATTTCAACAACATCAGCACGTCGCTGAAATAAGCCTCCCTTCTCAGGGAGACGCGTCTACCTAAACTCCGCTCAAACAGCGATCGCGCGAATCGAAGGCAGGGACCGCGTGAAACCATTCTGTTAGCCGGGCGCCGCAAGCTATTGGCTTGTCATGGATCTGGGACATGCAGTCGTCGGTTTCGATCAAGTTGAATTCGCCCGGTCGCGAAACGCTTCCACCATCAGCGGGTTAAGCCCGAGCTCGTTGAGTGCTTCGCGGGCTCGCGCGTTGTCGTTGGCGCGGCCGGCGAGGCGGTGGCCGCTGATCCGGTCGGGCAAGGCGGTGAGCAGCGCGCCCTGTCCGAGCCGCTTCGCCCATTCCTGCAGATCATGCGACAGGAAGCGGTAACCGCCGACCGCCATCACGCCTGAGGGCGGCGCGGTAATATTGATCGCGCCGGTTGATCGGTCGAGCCGCGCGGCATATTCGGTATCGACGTAATCGCGCGGTGGCTGGGCCATCAATTGATCACTCTGCGGCGCGAGCGCAGGCGCGTAGGCCGCGGGCGTCACCATCGGTCCCCGCAACCCCAGCGTTCCCTTCGGGGTCAGCAGGACTTCGCCTGCGATCGACGCACCCGGCACATTGCGTGGCGCGCCGTGCGGTCCCGGCAGGATCGGCAGCGGCGCGCCGTCGTCGCCGCGGCGGGCGCTGAACATGCCGGCCTCCCCGAACAGATAGACGTCTGTCAGGATAGCTGGTCCGGCGTTCCAGAGCGGGCTCGAGGCGACCTGTTCCGGCGCCCGCCAAAGGGCGATCACCTGGCGCAAGGCCGGCAGCCGCGACGCCATTTCGATCTCGGACAATCGCAGCGCGAGCTGCGCCGGGGCGATCAGCGTTTCGCAACCATGCTCGTTGATCTGCCGCTCCAGTACGTCGGCCTCGAACGGATGATGCAGCGCCAGCGCTCCGCCCGACAACAGCCAGACCATCAGCGATGAGGTCAGGCCCGCGAACGATGACGGCGCGAACGCCGACATCACCGTCGCGCCCTGGGGCACATCGCTTTCGAGCGACAAAGCGAGGCCGCCGGCGATCAGGCCGAGATGCGTGCGGGGCACGGGGCGGAAGCCCTCGGCCGTGACGTCGAAGGAAATGATCGCCGCCTTGCGGCCATCCTGGACCACCGCGCGCGTGGTCGTCGATCGGGTCTCGAGCGCAAGGTCGAGCGAAGCCATTCCTTCCGGCAGATCATTGCCGAAGCCGCAGACATGGCGGATCGAAAACGCTTCGGCGGCGGCGTTCATGGCCAAATCGGCATGGCTGACGCCGTCGATCTTGCTGGTGGTCACGATCGCCCTGGCGCCGGTGCGATTGAGCGCGACTGTCAACTCCGCCTGCCGCCACAATAGCGGGAGCAGGGCGACGACCAGGCCGGCGCGGTGGGCTGCGAGCACCGTCAGCATGAACTCGATGGTGTTGGGCAGTTGAACCGCGATCACGGAATTATTGGGTAACCCCGATTCGATGAAATGCGCCGACAGCGCCGTGATCGCGCGGTCGGCTTCGGCAAAGGTCAGGCGCTTTGGCAATTGGCCGGTGACGCGAAGCTTGTTGGGGGGATCAAGCAGCGCCAGGCCATCCGGTTTTCGTGCCAGGACCCGTCGAAACAATCCGTCGAGCGTCGGCGATGCGTTGGTCTGGATCACGGGATCACTTCGGTTGCGGGCTTGGCTTGGGTTGGGCTTCCTGCTTCTGCCACCAAGTCTCCGGAAGGTATCCCGTCAACGCGGTGGCGTCAGGCCGTTCTATCCGATTCCAGCGCGCGATCCATTGCTCTTGAATGCTAAAGAGCGGGATAGCGTAGAAGCCCGACATCAGGACCCGGTCGAGCGCCCGCACCGCCGAAACGAAAGCGGGACGCTCGCGCGCCTCCAGCATGGCCGCGATCAGGGCATCGATGGCGGGATCCTTGGCGCCCATATAATTGCGTGTGCCCGGAATGCCGGCGGCCTCGCTGCCCCAATAGAACGACTGCTCGTTGCCCGGCGACAGCGACTGATCCCAGCGGTTCTGGATCATGTCGAAATCGTAGCCGAGCCGGCGCTGGTCGAATTGCACGGCATCGACCGCACGCACCGATGCCTCGATCCCGGCGCGCTTGAGATCGCGCGCATAGGCAAGCGCGATCCGCTCCTGGTCGCGGGTCGTCACCAGGATTTCGAAGGCGAGGGGAGCTTTGCTCGAACGCTGCCGCAACACCGTGCCGTCCAACTCGTAGCCGGCCTGAGACAACAGCGTCAGCGCGCTGCGAAGCGTTGCGCGATCGCGCCCCGAACCGTCGCTGACCGGCAGGTGGTAACTGCCGTCGAGAATGTCGGGCGCTATGTGCGAAGCGAACGGTTTTAACAGCTCGCGCTCGCGATCATCGGCGGGCCGGCCATAGGCCGATAATTCGGAGCCGGCGAAGAAGCTCCCCGAGCGGCCATAGAGGCCGAAGAAATAGTTGCGGTTGATCCATTCGAAATCGAACAACAGCGTCAACGCCTGGCGCACGCGGACATCAGAAAACACCGGACGGCGGGTGTTGAACACCAGAAATTCCGACGGCTGCGGCATCCCGGTCTTGATGACATCGCGGATCACCTCGCCGTTGCGGGCGGCCGGAAAATCATATCCGTCGTGCCAGCGCAGCGGTTCGGTCTCGACGCGGAAGTCATAGAGGCCGCGCTTGAAGGCTTCGAACTGGCCGTTGGCCTCGCGATAAAAATCGAGTCTGACTTCGTCGAAGTTCCACAGCCCCTTGTTGACCGGCAGGTCGCGGCCCCAATAATCGGGATCGCGCGTCAGCGTCACGCTGGCGCCGGGCTTCACCGCGCTGACGCGGTAGGGTCCGGAACCGACCGGCCCGGTCATGGTCGTTTCCTCAAAGGTTGCGACATCGACGGCGTGCTTGGGCAGGACCGGCATCAGGCCGAGGATCAGGGGCAACTCGCGGTCGTTGACGCCTGAGAGGTCGAACCGCACCGTGAGCGGGTCGGGCGCCTCGGCCTTTACGACTTTGGCATAATACTGCCGGTGGTTCGGACGCCCGTGGTCGCGCAGTAAGGTCCAGGAGAACAGCACGTCCTCGGCAGTCACCTTCTGCCCGTCGGAAAAACGCGCGTGGGGATCGAGATGGAAGGCGACGTAGCTCCTGGCATCATCCGTCTCCACGCTCTTCGCCAACAGGCCGTAGAGCGTGAAAGCCTCGTCATTGCCGCGCGCCATCAGGCTCTCGACCACAAAGCCCCTGATTTGCTGCACGGCGAGGCCCCGGACGATCAGGGGGTTGAGGCTGTCGAAAGTGCCGAGAATGCCCTGCACCAGCCGGCCGCCCTTGGGCGCGTCGGGATTGGCATAGGGCATGTGGGTGAAACCCGCCGGCAAAGCCGGCGCGCCGTGCATGGCGATGGCGTAGCTCTGCTCCGCCCGGGCGTTGCCGGCGTCGATGGCCAGTGCGATGCCCAACACCAGCGCGGCACTGACAAAAGCGCCAATACGGATAGGCTTTGGTGCGTGCAATGGACCACGCTGATTTGATTCGGGATTGCTCACTGCCGAGTTTTAACATGGCCGCCGGAATGTGACGCGGGTGTGTGCCAAAGATGCTTGTCGGCATTGATCTTTTTGTGCGCCGCTGTATGAAGGCGTGCCATTGACCAACGCGCCAAGGCCTGTCACTTAACCGCCTCAATTGGCAAGGAGACAGCCGCCCCAAACGGCCAGGTGCAAACGGCTAGATACCAGCGCCTGCAGCGGTTTTCGGGTGCTCCCGTTCAGAAAGGGTTTTCCGCAATGAAATTCCGTATCTTGGCCGCGACGGTCCGGCCGCGTGGGCGGGTTTTCGCCTTGTTGGCGGCGACCGCCTTGGCCGTGTCATTGCAGGCGCCTGACGCGAGCGCCCAGGCACCGGCGCCGGCACCGGCTGCGCCGAAGGCCAAGGCGAAGGCGGCCCCCAAAGCCGCTCCCGGGGCGTCCGCGCCGGCGGCTCAGCAGGCGCCCGCAGCCGGCGCTCCCGCGGCGGGGGCTCCCCCGGCCGGCGCACCCGCGGCGGCGGGCGGTCAGCCCCAGGACCAGCAGGTCCAGCTGATCTATGCGCCCTGGACCAAATTCTGCCTCAAGGGCCAGGACGCCAACGCCAAGCAGGTTTGCTTCACCGGCAAGGACGGCCGTATCGAGTCCGGCCAGCCGGTCATCGCCGCCGTCATCATCGAGCCCGAAGGCGAGCCGAAGAAGATCCTGCGCGTCACGCTGCCGCTCGGCATGCAGCTCGTTCATGGAACCCGCGTCATCGTCGACAACAGCCAACCGATGCAGAGCCCCTATGTGATCTGCTTCCAAAATGGCTGCATGTCGGACTACGAAGTGACCCCGGAACTGCTCGCCAACATGAAGAAGGGTCAGAACCTGGTGGTGCAGGCGATCAACTCCAACGGCGCGCCGCTGACGCTGCCGCTGCCGCTGGCCGAATTCGCCAAGGCCTATGACGGCCCGCCGACCGATCCGAAGCAATTCGAAGAGACCCAGAAGAAGCTGCAGGAAGAACTGCAGAAGCGCGCCGAGGAGCAGCGTAAGAAGCTCGAGGCCGCTCAGGGCCAGCAGCCCGGTGGCGCGGCACCGGCCAATCCGGCTGCGAAGTAGACGCTCGACAAACGAAAAAGGCGCCCGGACCGGGCGCCTTTTTTGTTCCACCGTCATTGCGAGCCAACGGGTCGCGCGAACGCGCGCCCGATGACGGGCTCCGCGAAGCAATCCAGCTTTGGCGCGGCGGATGTAGAAAGCGGGATTGCTTCGTCGCTTTGCTCCTCGCAATGACGAGAATTAATTCAGCGACGGATTGCGCGGGCGGTAGCTGCCGGATTTGTCTTTGACGAAAATCTCGGCGACCTGCGAATGCCGGATCGGCTCGCCGGAATCGTCGGGCAGAAGGTTCTGCTCGGAGACATAGGCGACGTATTCGGATTCCGAATTCTCGGCGAGCAGGTGGTAGAACGGCTGGTCCTTGTGCGGCCGGACGTCCTCCGGGATCGACAACCACCATTCCTCGGTGTTGTTGAATTCCGGATCGATATCGAAGATCACGCCCCGGAACGAGAACACCCGGTGGCGCACGATCTGTCCGATCTGAAATTTGGCGGTCCGCGTTTTTATCATGCCTCGTCGAATAGACCATGATTGTGGCCGATGCTAGAGGCAAAGCGGCGAATTAACCTTTGCTTAATCTTTGACATGGCCAGTCCGCTTAAGGTTGCCGATCGGGGCCAACAATGAAAAAGACGCTATCCCCATGGTCGACATTCTCAATTTGGCGCTGCCCTATTTCGGGCTGATCTTCATCGGCTTCGCCTGCGGCAAGGCCAAAGGCCTGCCCGAACAGGGCCTGGCCTGGATGAACTTTTTCCTATTATACGTGTCGCTGCCGGCGCTGCTGTTCGGCATCATGTCGAAGACGCCGTTTGCGGAACTCAACAACCCGCCGTTCCTGATCGCGACAACGCTCGGGACCGCGACCGCCTTCGTGCTTGCGCTGTTGGCGGGCCGGCTGATCGGAGGGCTGCAATGGCGCGAGGCGACGCTGGCGGGCCTTTCCGGCGCCTATGGCAATATCGGCTATATGGGCCCCGGCCTGGCACTGGCGGTGCTGGGCGCCAAGGCTGCGGCCCCCACCGCGTTGATTTTTTGCTGCGACAGCATCTTCCTGTTCACGATCGTGCCGCTCTTGATCGCACTGACCGACCGCGAACATGAGACGTTGTTGCACTCGCTCGGCGTCGTGGTGCGGCAGATCGTCTTGAATCCGCTGATCATGTCGGCCTGCGCCGGCGCGCTCGCGGCGGCGCTGCACCTTCACCTGCCGGTTGCGATCGACAATACACTTTTATTCTTGCAAAACGCCGCCGCGCCGGTCGCGCTGTTCGTCCTCGGCGTTACCGTGGCGCTGCGGCCGTTCGGCCGGGTGCCCTGGGAAGTGCCGGGGGTGATTGCGATAAAACTGCTGATCCATCCGCTGGTCGTTTTCGGATTGATGCTGCTGCTCGGACCGTTCGCACAGCCCTGGGGGTCTACCGCGGTCTTGATGGCGTCGCTGCCTCCGGCATTGAATGTGTTCGTGATCGCCCGGCAAAACGAGAGCTGGATCGAGCCTGCATCGGTCGCGGTACTGATCGGGACGTTCGCCTCCGTCATCACGCTGACCAGCGTGATGTGGGTCATTCAGACCGGGCGGCTGGTGTTTCCGTAAAACTCAGAGAGCTCGCTGCTTCGATCGCCACGAGGGGGCCAGACCCTCGCGCATGGCAAGACGGCGCAGCGGTCCAATCGAACCGATCAAGTGCAATCCCGCCGCGCGCAGCGATTGCATGGGTAAGAAATCAGACAGCAGCGAGCGGTTCGCCATGTCGATCACAAACGTCCGGCTCAGGACGTCGGCGCGCCGCGTTGAATCATAACGCTTTGTCACTTGCTCAGAGCCGGGATCCTCACCCGACGCCATCGCGCGCCCCGCGATGTCGGCGATATCGGCGGCATCACGCAGCCCCATATTCAAGCCCTGGGCGCCGATCGGCGGCACCACATGCGCGGCTTCGCCGACCAGCGCGATGCGGGCTTTTGCAAATTGCCTGGGCTGCTCGATCGCGAGCGGAAACAGATGGCGTCCCGGCTCGACGCGGATGCGGCCGAGAATGGAATGCGATCGTCTTTCGGCGGCCTCGGAAAGTTCGTCGTCCGTGAGCGCGATCAGCCGTTCGGCCTCCTTCGGCGCGGCGACCCACACGACGCTGCAGCGGTCGCCGGGCAGCGGCACGAATACGCAGGGACCCTGGGGGGTGTGAAACTCGGTCGAGATGTTCCGGTGGGTGCGCGAATGGCTGACGTTGAATGTCAACGCCGCCTGATGGAGTTCGCGGCGCTTCACCGCGATGCCGGCGGCCTCCCGGCAAAGCGAGTGCCGCCCGTCGGCGCCCACGACAAGGCGGGCAGACAAGGTTTTTCCGCT
Source organism: Bradyrhizobium lablabi (assembly GCF_900141755.1). Lineage (NCBI taxonomy): Bacteria > Pseudomonadati > Pseudomonadota > Alphaproteobacteria > Hyphomicrobiales > Nitrobacteraceae > Bradyrhizobium > Bradyrhizobium lablabi. Next base: position 7,828,250 of record NZ_LT670844.1, read on the forward strand.
TGCGGTGCGGATCGCGACATCGGCTTCCTCCGGGCTGATGGTTTCGGCCTCATCGTCGAACCGTGTCAGCGATGGCAGTTCGGATGCGCGCACTTCCAGCGCAGACATCAACTGACGGTTCTCGATGTTGTAGCCGAACGCCTCGAGACCGATTTCATCACAGAAAAACCGCACCTCCGGTGCGCGGATCAGGCGGCCGGTATCGTCGACCAGACGCATGGCGCGTAGTGCCGCGGCGCTGGCCTCGCAGCGCGGCCAGACATCGAGCTCTCGCAACAGATCGACGGAACCGCCCAACAAAGCGGTGGTGCGATTGTCGGCATAGGGGGCGCGGCGGGCAATCAGGGCCACCTTGGCGCCCGCTCGCGCCAACGCAATCGCCGCCGCAAGTCCGGCAGGGCCGCCGCCGATCACGATGGCGTCGAAGGGTGCGGATGTATCGTTCATATCGGGACAATCGACGTTCCCCGCGGCATTTTCAAGCCCGCATCGCAGCAGCGAATTTTGCCGCAAATCGCGCGGCGGAACGCCGCAAGCATGGATGTGCAAACAGGAGCGATTCCTGATAGCACTGCCCGCCAAATGGACCAGATCAACCGTCAGGATTCTCCGTCAGTTTCGCCGGTCATGCGGGCCGCCGCATTTTCCGTGCACCTGTTCACGGCGTTGGGGGCGGGCTTCGCCCTGATCGCGCTGCTGGAGGCCGTGCGGGAGCATTGGGCGGCGATGTTCGCCTGGCTCGGGGCGGCGCTGGTGGTCGATGCGCTCGATGGCCCGATGGCGCGGCGGCTCGATGTCGTGCGCCTGCAGCCGAACTGGTCGGGCGAGGTGCTCGACCTTGTGGTCGATTTTGTCACCTATGTGTTTGTGCCGGCCTACGCGATCACCGCAAGCGGCCTGTTGTTGTCGCCGACGGCTGCGCTGCTCGGCGTCGGAATTGCCATGTCGGGCGCGCTCTATTTTGCCGATCGCCGCATGAAGAGCGCGGACAATCACTTTCGCGGATTTCCGGGGCTGTGGAATGTGGCCGCGTTCTATCTGTTCCTGCTGCATCCGCCGCCGGCGATTTCGAGCCTCGGCACGGTCGTCTTGATCGTGTTGACGTTTCTTCCTTTCCAGGTGCTTCACCCCGTGCGCGTGGTGCGGCTGCGCTGGCTCACGCTGTCGTTGATGGCCGTTTGGGCGGTGCTTGGGGTCGTGACGCTCGCTAACGATTTTGACGTGGGCGCGCCCGTCAAAATCGGACTCTGCGCGATTGCCGTCTATGTCGTGGCAAGCGATGCCGCGATCCGGCTTTTGAGATCGCTCCAGACATGATCGGGTTATTGACGAGCCCGGAAGCCTGGGCTGCCTTGTTGACGCTGACGGCGCTGGAAATCGTTCTCGGCATCGACAACGTGATTTTCCTGTCGGTGATCGTCTCGCGCATCCCTGCGCAACAGGCAAAACGCGCGCGGCAAATCGGATTGGCGCTGGCGCTGGTGTTCCGCCTCCTGCTGCTCAGCCTGTTGGTATGGCTGATCGGCCTGACGCAGGCCGTGCTCACCGTGAAGGGACTGGCGTTCTCATGGCGCGACATCATCCTGATCGGCGGCGGGCTGTTCCTGATCGGCAAGGCGACGCATGAAATCCATGGCGAAGTGGAAGGGCGCAGTGAAGCGAGCGATGACACGCCGAAGGCGGGCGCGTTCTTTTGGGTGATCGTGCAGATCATCATCATCGATCTGGTGTTCTCGCTGGATTCCATCATCACCGCGATCGGCATGGCGCAGGATCTCGCCATCATGATCGCGGCCGTCGTGATCGCCTGCGTGATCATGTATGTGTCGTCCGGACCGGTCGCGCGATTCGTGGCGGAGCATCCGACCACCAAAATGCTGGCGCTGGCGTTTCTGGTGCTGATCGGGGTTGCGCTCGTCGCCGATGGATTCCAGTTTCACATCCCGCGCGGCTACATCTATTTTGCGATTGCGTTCTCGGCCCTGGTCGAGGCCTTCAACGTGCTTGCCAAACGCAACCGCAAAAAGGCCGTTAACTAATTGGGCCGAGACACAGCGCCGTCATTGAGTTGACAACGCGGCCTCGATGGCTTTCGCTTGGTATTAAGGAAATGCCGAGGGAGAATTCGATATGACCAAGGCTGTGCGGGTGCACAAGGTAGGGGGCCCGGAAGCCCTGGTTTATGAGCCTGTGGACGTGCCCGCGCCGGGACCCGGCGAGGTCCGGATCCGCCAGCACGCCGTCGGCCTGAACTTTATCGATGTGTATTACCGGACCGGCCTCTACAAGGCGCCGGGACTGCCGTTCATCGCCGGCAATGAGGCCGCCGGCGAGGTGTTGTCGGTTGGCCCAGGGGTAACCAATTTTCATCCCGGTGATCGCGTCGCCTATTATTTCAATCTCGGCGGCTATGCGAGCGAACGGAACATTCCTTCGGACAAGCTCGTTAAATTGCCCGACCATATCACCTACGAGCAGGGCGCGGTCCTGATGCTGAAGGGGATGACCGTCTGGTACCTCCTGCACAAGACATTCAAGGTCGAGCCGCACCATCGGGTGCTGATCCATGCCGCCGCCGGCGGCATCGGCCTGTTGGCGTGCCAATGGGCGAGGGCGATGGGCGCCCATGTCATCGGCACCGTCGGCACCAAGGCAAAGGCCGATCTCGCGCTCGCCAATGGCTGCGATCATGTCATTCTCTACAACGACGAAGATTTTGTTGCGCGCGTCAAACAGATCAGCCGCAACGAGCTCTGCGACGTCGTCTATGACGGCGTCGGCAAGACTACATTCCCGGGTTCGCTATCTTGCCTAAAACCGCGCGGCCTGTTCGTGAGCTTCGGCAACGCCTCTGGCCCGGTGCCGCCGTTCTCGATCGCCGAACTCAACAATCACGGCTCGCTGTTTGCGACCCGGCCAAAACTCAACGACTATATCGGCAAGCGCTCGGAGTTATTGGAAGGCGCCGATACCCTGTTCGCCGCCGTCATCAACGGCAAACTGCACGTGCCGATCAACCACGCCTACGCGCTGAAGGATGCGGCGAGGGCGCATATCGATCTGGAAAGCAGGGTCACCACCGGCGCGTCGATTTTGAAGCCGTAGCCTATGCGTGCGGTTGTTTTTCGACTCATTTTCGCGGCCGCAGTCGCCTTCACGATTTGCGCTGCCCATGCCGAGGGTGAGCGAGAGGGAGTACCATTTCGCCCTTTAGTCCAAAAGCCGTCGCCCCAGCTTGTGTCCAAGTTCCAGCACTGGCGCCTGAAGTTTAAGGAAGGCAAAGAAATCGATGCGCCCGAAAAGGGCGCGTTTTCCTCTTACTACATGCAAGCGACCGGCGGTACGGCGCGCTTGGTCAACGATTTGGCAACGTCTGCGGCCGTCAAATTGACGCCTGTTGCGAACCGAATACGGTATGTGCCTGCGACTGACCCCGGAGAATAGTGTACGAAGCCGAGGAAGACAGTCTCGAAATCCTGGCCTGGGAGCGCGGCGCGCCAGTCTTGGTCTATGAGATGTCCTTTGAACGTCGACCTCGGAAATAAGCCATTCGTCTTCTCCCGCGACAAACTTCAGTGACAAGCGTACCCCTGCAGCGGCGGTGACTTCGAACCGAACCGCTCGCAGGGGCATCCACCGTCAATGGGAGGCCGGCAGTTTGATGCCGGTCATGGCAACGCTCCCTCACGCCACCCGTCGAGCCGCGCCGATCTTCGCGAGGATCGCGTCCAGGCACTCGATCATGAGCGCGATTTCCGCGCGGCTGACGTTGAGCGCCGGCATGAAACGCAGCGTATCCGGCCGCGGCGCGTTGAGCAGGACGCCATCCTCGAACGCCAGCGCAACGACCGATGCCGCGATCGGAATTTTCAGATCGAGCGCCAGCAGGAGGCCCCGGCCGCGAACCTCGCCGAGGCCGTGGCGTGCCGAAATTCGCTGCAACTCGCTCTCCAGGTAAAGCCCGGCGTCAGTGACCGATTTCAGAAAGTCGGGCTCGGCAACATGCTCGAGTACGGCAAGGCCGGCGGCGCACATCAGCGGATTGCCGTTGAAGGTGCCGCCCTGGTCGCCATGCTCGAAGCAGGACGCAGCTTCCGTCGCCAGCAAAGCGGCGAGCGGAACGCCGCCGCCGATGCCTTTGCCGAGCGTCATGATGTCAGGCTCGATGCCGGCGTGCTCGTAGTGGAAAAGCTTTCCGGTGCGGCCCATACCAGTCTGTATCTCGTCCACGATCAGCAACAGGCGGTGCGCTTTTGTCAGGGCGCGCAACTCACCTAAAAACTGATCCGTCGCGGGCCAGACTCCGGCTTCGCCCTGGATCGGCTCCAGCATCACGCCGATGGTTTTGTCGGATATTAACCGCTTCACTGACGCGATGTCGTTCCACTGCGCCTTGGGAAAGCCGGAAACTTTGGGCTCGAACAGCGGCTCAAAGGCTTTCTTGCCGGAGGCCGACATGGTCGCCAGCGTCCGGCCGTGAAAGCCGCCTTCGAAGGTGATGATCTCATGCGCGCCGCCTTTGCGCAGGGCACCGTATTTGCGCGCGAGCTTTATCGCGCCTTCATTGGCCTCCGCACCGGAGTTCGCAAAAAACACCTGGTCGAAGCAGCTCTGCTCGACCAACGCTTTTGCAAGTTTCAGGCTCGGCGCATTGTAAAACGCCGGGCTCGGCGTCAACAGCAGTTTTGACTGCGCCGCAAGCGCTTCGGCAACGGCCGGCGGCGAATGGCCGAGGCAGTTGACCGCCCAGCCCTGAACGAAGTCGAGATAGCGCTTGCCGCTATCGTCCCACAACAGCGAGCCTTCGCCGCGGACGAAGACGACCGCCGGGCGCGCGGTGATTTCCATCAATGCGTCAAACGGATGGGTGGCGATATTCATGTCGGGCTCCTGCGGTTGGGAATGAAAAAGCGCGCCAAAACGCGAGAAGGCCGCACTTTTTAGGGTGCGGCCTTCTCGAAAACGTTGCTGATCTGGTTGTTCAGCGTTGTCGTCGGACACGGCGCGACCCTTCATCGTCACGGATGCGACGACGGCAGGTGGCGCGGAGATGGGTCCGGTCAAGGTTCATGGGAGTAGGGCCATACAGCCGATCGGCAGGCGATGTCAAGAACCGGATTGAATTCGCCCAAATCGCTTCGTCACTCGACCCCATAGGCCGTGTAGTCTTCCGCAATGTCGGCCTGGATCGCTTTCGCGGCCGTCATGTCGCTCTGTGCGCCGTCGGCGTCGCCTTTCTTGCGGCGGGCGAGGCCGCGGCCGTAGAGCGAACTCGCGAGCTTCGGGTTGACCTTCAGCGCCGCGGTGAAATCAGCGATGGCGGTGTCGAAATCGCCGAGCTTGAGATGGCAGAAGGCGCGGCTGTCGATGGTATAGGCGTCATCAGGCCGCCATTTCAGCGACTCCTCGCAATCGGCGAGCCCTTCCTGCGCCCGCCCGAGGATGGCCCGCGTCAGGCAGCGGGCGTTGAGCGCGGCGGCATATTTCGGATTGAACTTGATCGCGAGGTCGAAGTCCGCCAGCGCGCGCGGAAAATCATGCTTGTCGAAAAACAGGTTGCCGCGCGCGTAAGCGTCGCGATAGCCGCCGACGTCAAGCCGCAACGACTGGTCGAGATCGGCGCGGGCCCGATCGATATCGCCTCTGTCTCTATAGATCCTCGCCCGATTGCCGTAGGCCGCCGCATAATTCGGATCGAGCCGGATCGCCGCGTCGAGGTCCGCAAGGGCCTTATCCTGCTCATTCCCTTCGCGATAGGCGGTGCCGCGATTGTAATAGGCGAGCGCGAAGTTCGGATCGAGCTTGATGGCCTCGTCATAGTCCGCGATCGAGCGATCATTGTCTTTCTTGTCGGCGTAGGAGTTGCCGCGATTGTTGTAGTAGAGCGCGTCGGGCTTGAGACGGATGGCTTCGTTGTAATCGGCGATGGCGCGATCCGGATCGCCCTGATCGCTATAGGCGATGCCGCGATTGTAGAACGAGTAGGCGTCCTTGGGATCGAGCGCGATCGCGCGGTTGAGATCGGCCACGGCCAGTTTAGGCTCGCCCTTGCGCCGATAGGCCTCGCCCCGATTGGAGAAACCATAGGCGTTTTCCGGGTGGTGCTCGATCATCGCGCTGAAATCGGCAATCGCCGCATCGAGGTCGTTCTTGGCAAGATAGGCCGCTCCGCGATCAAGATAGAGAACGGTATTCGGATCGATCCTGATGCACTCGCTGAAGTCGGCGATGGCGCGGTCGAATTCCTTTTTCTGGGAAAACACCCAGCCGCGACCGCGGTAGGCCGGGCAATAGCCGGGGGCCAGCCAGATCGTCCGGTCAAAATCCGCGATGGCGCTGTCATAGGCTTTCTGATGGGCGTAGGCGCTGCCGCGTATAAAATAGGCGTTGGCCCTCTGCACTGTCGATGCCAGCGGCGATTCGAGGGTTGCGGTGCATGCCGCGATCCGCTTGTCGTCGCCGATATCCTGCTTGGCCAGACACCCGGTCAAGGCCGGCGAGATGGCTTTTGTCTGAGCCAGCGCGGGCTGGGCCGCAAGGATGGGCGCCAGCACCAGCAGCAAAAGCGCCTTCAGGGCACAAAACCGGATCGCAGTGGTCCGATGATCTCGCATTGACCGTCTCCACGCCCCGAAAGATCGCAAAACTCGGAGGCTTTGCGTCTTTGTTGGTCCAGGGCCCGGACCGGTTCACAGGATCTCAAAATCCCGCGACGCTGCCGTGGAGATCATATTCGTCGGCACGGTCGATTTTCGCGGTGACGATCTCGCCGACCTTCAGGGGGCGGCGGCTGGAGAGATAGACCGCGCCATCGATTTCGGGCGCGTCCGCCTTGGAGCGGCCTTTTGCGACGGTCGGGCCGACCTCGTCGATGATGACTTGCTGCCGCGTGCCGACCTTGCGCTTCAGCCGTCGGGCGGAAATCTTCTGCTGCCGCGCCATCAGCGCATTCCAGCGCTCCTGTTTTGTCTCCTCGGGCACGGCATTGCCGAGTGCATTCGACGAGGCGCCCGCGACCGGCTCGTACTTGAAGCAGCCGACGCGATCGATCTCGGCTTCGTCGAGCCAGTCGAGCAACTCGGCAAAATCAGAATCGGTTTCGCCGGGGAAGCCGACGATGAACGTCGAGCGCAAGGTCAGCTCGGGACATTGATCGCGCCATTGCTTGATCCGCGCCAGCGTCTTCTCCTGCGCCGCCGGGCGCTTCATGGCCTTGAGGATTTCCGGATTCGCGTGCTGGAAGGGGATGTCGAGGTAAGGCAAGATCTTGCCTTGCGTCATCAGGCCGATCACTTCGTCGACATGCGGGTAGGGATAGACATATTGCAATCGCACCCAGACGCCGAATTCGCCGAGCGCCTCGGCCAGATCGAAGAATCTGGCGCGGATTTCGCGGTCCTTCCAGGGGCTCGCGGCATATTTCAGGTCGACGCCATAGGCTGAGGTATCCTGCGAGATAACCAGCAGTTCCTTAACGCCGGCGCTGACCAGCTTCTCAGCCTCGCGCAGCACGTCATTGGCCTGACGCGACACCAGATCGCCGCGCAGTTTGGGAATGATGCAAAAACTGCAGCGGTTGTTGCAGCCTTCGGAAATCTTCAAATAAGCGTAATGCCGCGGCGTCAGCTTGATGCCCTGCGGCGGCACCAGATCGAGATGCGGATTGTGCACCGGCGGCAGCGCGCGATGCACGGCATCGAGCACGCTCTCATATTGCTGGGGACCTGTGATCGACAATACACCGGGATAGGCGGCCTCGATCTGTTCGGGTTCCGCGCCCATGCAGCCGGTGACGATCACCTTGCCGTTCTCGGCCATGGCTTCGCCGATCGCGCCGAGCGATTCCTTTTTGGCGCTGTCGAGAAAGCCGCAGGTGTTGACGATCACGAGGTCGGCGCCGTCATGCTTGCGCGCAAGCTCATAGCCTTCGGCGCGCAGCCTCGTGATAATGCGCTCGGAATCCACCAATGCCTTGGGGCATCCCAGCGAGACAAAGCTGACTTTGGGCGCGGCGGCCTGTTGCATATTTGATCTGACTCGTGTCCCGGCTCTAACATTCGCATCCCGTTGCGGCAGGCTCTTTGCGAATGTTAGAGCCGCAGGGACACGAGCAAAAATAGCTCTAGTGCGGCCCTGGATTTGGCATTCGCCACGAGAACTCGCGGAGCCCGGGGGCGAATGCCAAATCCACCGCACTAGTTGATGAGCAGGAACTAGTCCCAATTACTCATAATTACAAGGCTTTGAGCGGGCCTTGGGCGTGCTATGACTAATTTGCCGGAATGCGAGTGATCGATGGGCTCCGAGACGTCTCCTAAAATCGTTATCGTCGACGAAAGCCCGATCCGCGCCGCGATCCTCGAGGAGGGCTTGCGGGAAGCGGGTTTTGTCGACGTCGTCCATATCAGCGAAATGCAGAGTCTGCTGGCGCGGATCTATGCGCTCGATCCCGACGTCATCGTGATCGATCTGGAAAATCCCAGCCGCGACGTTCTGGAGCAGATGTTCCAGGTCAGCCGCGCGGTGCGCCGGCCGATCGCGATGTTCGTCGATCAGAGCGATGCGGCGTCGATACAGGCCTCGGTCGACGCCGGCGTCTCCGCCTATATCGTCGACGGACTGAAGAAGGAGCGCCTCAAGCCGATCCTCGACCTCTGCATCTCCCGCTTCAACGCGTTTGCAAAACTGCAGGACGAACTCGAGCGCGCCAAATCCGCACTCGAAGACCGCAAGGTGATCGATCGCGCCAAGGGGATCCTGATGAAGCTGAAGGGCCTGACCGAAGAAGAGGCCTATGTCCTGCTGCGCTCGACGGCGATGCGCGAGAAAAAAAAGATCGGCGAGATCGCGCAGTCGATCCTGACCGCGTCGGAGATGCTGAAATGACCGAACCGCTTCACATAGGCTTTATTCCACTGGTCGATGCTGCGGCGCTGATCGTCGCCGTCGACAAGGGGTTTGCCGCTGCCGAAGGGCTCGATGTCACGCTGGTGCGGGAAGTGTCGTGGTCGAACGTCCGCGACAAGCTCAACATCGGCCTGTTTGAGGCTGCCCATCTGCTGGCGCCGGTTGCGATCGCATCGAGCCTCGGGCTCGGGCACGTCAAGGTGCCGATCACCGCGCCCTTTAATCTCGGCCTCAACGGCAACGCGATTACGGTATCTCCAGCGCTGCATGCGGCGATCATGGGCGAGCTAGGGGGCGACCCGCTCGATCCGATGGCCACCGCGCTGGCTTTATCGCGCGTGGTCGCGGCGCGACGTAAAAGCGGAGCCGAGCCGCTGACGTTCGGCATGACCTTTCCATTTTCGACCCACAATTATCAGCTTCGTTTCTGGATGGCCGCGGGCGGCGTGGACCCAGACGAGGATGTGCATCTCGTGGTGCTGCCGCCGCCCTATATGGTGGATAGTCTCGCCAACGGTCATGTCGATGGATTCTGCGTGGGCGCCCCCTGGAATTCGGTCGCCGTCGATCTCGGCGTCGGCCACATCCTGCATTTCGTCTCGGATATTTTGGTCCGCGCTGCCGAGAAGGTGCTTGCGATCAGACAGAGCTGGGCGGAGAAAAATCCAGAAGTGGTTGCAGCCCTGGTCCGCGCCGCGTTTCGCGCTGCCGAATTCATCGAGCAGCCGGAAAATCGCGCCGAGACCGCACGCCTGCTGGCGCAGCCAGAACGCGTCGGTGTCGATGCCGACGTTATCCAGCGAACGCTGGACGGCCGTCTCAAAATTTCGCCCGATGGCACGATGCGCGAAAGCAGCCGCTATTTGCTGGTCGGTCGGGAGAGCGCGGGCCGTCCCGATCCCGTGCAGGCCGCCTGGCTCTATGCGCAGATGGTCCGCTGGGGGCAGGCTGGGGTCAGCCCGGAGGCACTGAAGGCCGCCAAGGCGGTGTTCAGGCCGGATCTCTACGACGCAGCGCTGGGGCGCGAAGGGAAGTCCGCCGATGCGCCTGGGGCTATCGGGGCCTTCGCCGGTCCGGCATTCGACGCCGGCGATATTGTCAGCCATCTGGGGGCATTTCGGATCGGACGGTGGAAGCCCTAACGCTCGCGGATGGAGCAATGTTGGGCAGCCATTTCATTCGGCTAATTTTTGGGCTATTTGCTCGAAATTGGCAGCGGCGGGAGCGGTAAAGTTCCAATCCGCGAATTTGGTGCGCTGATTTCATTAGATATTTTTCGAGCGACCGGCTGGCACGCGAATTGAATGTTGCAGTGCAGCCAGCCGTCGCAGATGCCCGCTGGCCCTTACGTCCAAGATGGATTTCCGCAGCAACGAGGCTGGTCGGACCGCTCCTTGGAAATTGAACCGGCGCTTAGAGCCGAGGCGATTTCCTCTCGCGCGGTCGCATTCCCTTACCCGTTGACGCCACTGATCGTGGCCGCAGGAGCTTCGTCTCGCACCATGAAAATCGATCCTCTCTCTGTCGACTTTACCGACGAGCAGAAGCGCTACCTCGAAGGTTTTGCCACCGGCCTGCAGATCAGCAAGGTCGGGCGCGGCCTCGGGGGCGCCAGTGCCGGCAAAGCCAATACCGAACCGAGCGGACCCGATGCCGCGCACATCAAGGCGCAGGACAGGGTTATCGCGTCCGGCAAGAAATTGGTGGACCAAGAAAAATTCAAACGCGAGGAGCATCCGTTCGATGCCTATCCGCGATTGAAGCAGCAGGCGCTTACCAACGCGCCGCCATCGCCGGCGGATAACTTTCGTTGGCGTTATTACGGCCTTTTTTACGTCGCGCCGGCGCAGGATTCCTATATGTGCCGGTTGCGGATTCCGAACGGCATCCTGAAACACTGGCAATTCGCCGGGATGGCCGATCTCGCCGAGCGCTATTGCGGGCCGTTCTGCCACGTCACCACGCGCGCCAATCTGCAGGTCCGTGAAATTCCGCCGAAGCATGCGGTGACGCTGATCGAGGGCATCCAGGACCTCGGCCTGTGCTCGCGCGGCTCGGGTGCCGACAATATCCGGAACGTCACGGGCACGCCGACCGCCGGCATCGATCCGCAGGAACTGCTGGATACCCGCGAATACGCCCGCGAATGGCACTACCACATTCTCAACGACCGCTCGCTGACGGGGCTGCCACGCAAGTTCAACGTTGCCTTCGACGGCGCCGGCAAGATCGCGGTGCTCGAGGACACCAACGACATCGCGTTTGCGGCGGTCGAGGTGAAGGATGGTTTTGGCGTTGAACCAGGCGTCTGGTTTTCGCTTGGGATCGGCGGCATCACCGGCCACAAGGATTTTGCCAAATCGACCGGCATCATCGTGAAGCCTGTGGATGCGACCAAAGTCGCCGACGCCATTGTCCGCGTCTTCATCGATCTCGGTGACCGCACCAACCGCCTCAAGGCGCGACTGAAATATGTCATCGACGGCATGGGGATGGAAAAATTCCTTAACCTGGTGGAAGAAAAGCTCGGCCACGCCTTTACCCGCGTGCCGCCGGAAGCGCTTTCGCCGCGCCCGGCCTTCGACCGCATGGCGCATATCGGGGTGCACCGGCAGAAGCAGGAGGGACTGAGCTGGATCGGCGTCGCGCTGCCGGTCGGCAAGATCACCTGTGACCAGATGCGTGGATTGGCAAAGATCGCCCGTGATCTCGGCGACGGCGAACTCCGCCTCACGGTTTGGCAGAACCTTTTGATTTCAGGCGTGCGCAACGAGAATGTCGCGCTTGCCGTTGCCGCGATCGAAGCCATTGGGCTTGCGACAAAGGCCTCGCAAATTCGCGCCGGGTTGATCGCCTGCACCGGCAATGCCGGCTGCAAGTTCGCGGCCTCCGACACAAAACGTCACGCCGCCGCGATCGGCGACTGGTGCGAACCGCGGGTGGAGATCGACACACCCTTGAACATCCATATCACCGGCTGCCACCATTCGTGCGCACAGCACTACATCAGCGATATCGGCCTGATCGCCGCAAAAGTCCCGGTCGGCGAGAGCGACGACACCGTCGAGGGTTATCATTTGTTCGCCGGCGGCGGGTTCGGCCCGCATGCCGACGTCGGGCAGGAGGTTTTTCATGATCTCAAGGCCGAGGACGCGCCGAAGACCGTCGAACGGCTATTGAAGGCGTATCTCGCGCATCGCGCTTCGCCTGACGAGACTTTCCTCACATTCGCGCGCCGCCACGATGGCGAAACGCTGCGCAAGCTGGCCGACGCCGAGGTTTCCTCATGAACCAGATGGCGCCTCCACCCAAAATCGAAATCATCCCGCCGAGCGCGCCATTCTCCGAAGCGCAGCGCTCCTGGCTCAACGGCTTCTTTGCCGGGTTGCTGTCTGACGGTCCCGCGCCGCTGTCGGCGGAGCAGGGCGCCGCCGTGCTGCAGGGACCGGCCGGCGATGGCGATGACGGCGAAGCACCCTGGCACGACCAGACGATTCCGATTGTCGACCGCATGAAACTCGCGGAAGGCCGCCCGTTGCAACGGCGCATGATGGCAGCGATGGCGCAGCAGGATTGCGGCCAGTGCGGCTACAATTGCCACGATTATTCGGAGGCGATCGCCGGCAAATCCGAGGCGCGTCTCAATCTCTGTGTCCCCGGCGGCAAGGAAACCGCGCGGATGCTCAAGGCGCTGCATGAGGAGCTGGAAAAAGCGCCGGCGGCTCCTGCAAGCCCGAAGGCCGCACCTGTCGCGGCCGCTCCGGCAACCGCAACCGAGCCCGGGCGTTCGCGCGACAATCCCATCGCTGCGACATTCCTGTCGCGCCGCCTGTTGAACAAGGCTGGGTCGGAAAAGGAGACCTGGCATATCGATTTCGATCTCTCCGGCTGCGGCCTCGACTATGTCGTCGGCGACAGTTTTGGCATTTTCGCGCGCAACGATCTCGGCCATGTCGATCAGATCATCGCGCTGCTCGGCGCTTCCCACATCACTGAAGTGAGGGGCAAGACGCTGCGCGAGGTGTTGACGACGGATGTCTCGCTGGCGCCGGCGCCGGATTCGCTGTTCGAATTGTTTTCATATCTCACCGGCGGCGCGCAGCGCGAAAAGGCGCGCGCGCTGGCGCAAGGCGAGGATCCCGACGGCGATGCGGCCACGCTTGACGTGATGGCGACGTTACAAAAATTCTCCAATGTCCGTCCACATCCCGAAGCCTTTGTCGAAGCGCTGGAGCCGCTGCAGCCGCGGCTTTACTCAATCTCTTCCTCGCATAATGCGACGCCCGGAAAGCTGTCGCTGACCGTCGATTGCGTGCGCTACGTGATCGGCAAGCGCAAGCGCCTGGGCCTTGCCTCGACCTTCCTCGCCGAACGCATCCAGCCGGGCGATCAGGTAAAAATCTATGTCCAGAAGGCCCACGGTTTTGCATTACCGCAGGATCCGAAGACGCCGATCATCATGATCGGGCCGGGCACCGGCATCGCGCCGTTCCGCGCCTTCCTGCTTGACCGCAAGGCGACCGGTGCGCCCGGCAAGAACTGGCTGTTCTTCGGGCATCAGCGCAGCGAATGCGACTTCTTCTATGCCGATGAACTCAACGCCATGAAGACCTCGGGTCTGTTGACGCGGCTGTCGCTGGCGTGGTCGCGCGACGGCGACAAGAAATTCTACGTGCAGGATCGCATGCGCGAGGTCGGCCGGGAATTGTGGACGTGGCTTGCCGAAGGCGCCAATCTTTATATCTGCGGAGACGCCAAGCGGATGGCCAAGGATGTCGAGCGCGCGCTAGTCGATATCGTGGCGCAATTCGGCGCCCGTTCCACCGACGAGGCCATCAGCTTCGTCGCCGACCTCAAGAAGAAGGGCCGGTTCCAGCAGGACGTTTACTGATGGAACCGGTTCCGCGTCAATCAGCATCAAATCCTAACGAATAAAATTCTCGCCGGATTCCGGTCGAGGAGAATTTTTTGGCTGCAACCGAATTGATCAAAGTATTCGTATCACTTTTTTGAGGGTCGTCTTGAATCCCGTCCTAATCGGTATTCCACTATCCTCCGATGGGGCGTTGGAGATCGACCATGCGCGAACTATCGGCGGAGGCCCGCCTGCACCTTTACGCGCGTTCCCTGTCCCGGCGCACGGGAACTGGATTTCATGCGGCGGCGCTTTATGGCGCTTTCGCATTGATTGCGGCCGTGCTGTTCGGCACGCTCTCGGTTCACCCGTTCTAGAGCATGGATCCGGAAAAGTGGGAACCGGTTTTCCAAAAAGATCATGCTCAAACAAAGAGTTGAGATCATGATCCGATTTAATCTAATCGGATCATGATCTAGCCGTCCTCAACTCGCTTTCTTGAACGGCGCTACGGCAATATCGCTGTCCTTCAACGCCTGCCGGAGACCGCGCGCGATGTCGACCGCGCCCGGCGTATCGCCGTGAATGCAAACGGTGTCGGTGCGCATTTTGATCACCTTGCCCGTGACCGATACCACCGCGCCATCCTGCACCATCCGCACCACGCGCTCGGCGATCCGTTTGGCATCGTGCAGCACCGCGCCCGGTTTGCGGCGCGATACCAGCGAGCCGTCGTCCTCATAGGCGCGGTCGGCGAACACCTCATGCACCATCGGCAGGTTTAGGGCTTCGCCCGCCTGCACCAGCGGCGAGTTGGCCAGCACCACGAAGATCAGATTAGGATCGACCGCCTTGATGCCGGCGGCGATGGCCTTCGCGGTGGCATCGTCCTCGCAGGCGACGTTCGAAAGCGCGCCATGCGCCTTGACATGGGTGACCTTGTGGCCGGCCGCGGTCGCGATCGCCTGCAACGCGCCGATCTGGTAGGCGACCAGGTTTTCGATCTCGGACGCCTTCATGCCCGGAAAAGGCCGGCGGCCGAAGCCGTGCAGATCGCGGTAACCGGGATGGGCGCCGATAGAGACGCCGCGCGCCTTCGCAAGCTCGCAGGTCCTGCGCATGATGTCGGCATCGCCGGCGTGGAACCCGCAGGCGATGTTGACCGAAGTGGCGAACTCGATCATGGCGGCATCATTGCCCATTTCCCAGGCGCCAAATCCTTCGCCGAGATCGCAATTGAGATCGATGGTTTTCATGTCTAACGTCCTCTTCTCGCGAGTGATCTCTGGTTAATCCGGCGCCAGCGCATCGGCGCCCGTTGCAATCTGCCAGGTGACGGCGTCGACGGCGCTGACGGCGCTGCCCGCGACATTAGCATCTTGCAGGGCCTCGATGTTGAGATCAAAGCTCTCGATGGCGCGCAGGCAGTCGGGCAGGGTGTGCAGCATTTTCCAGAACTTTCGCGCCTCTCCTTGCGCCTCCGCCATGGGAACGGCCTTGAACCGGAAACCGGTTGCCGCCGGGATCTGCGCGAACCGTCCGAGATCGGCCGAGATCAATGTTGCGATCTTGGGATAGCCGCCGCTGGTGCCGCGGTCCCGCATCAATACGATGGGCGCGCCATTGCCGGGCACCTGGATGCTGCCGTCGACGGTGCCGTCGGAGACGATGTTGTTACCGTGCAGATGTTTTATCACCGGGCCTTCCAGCCGGTAACCCATGCGGTCGCTGGTCGCCGAGATCTTCCATTCGCTGTTGAGAAACAGCTTCTTGGCATCGTCGCCGAATTCGTCGTCCTGCGGCCCCATCACCACGCGGATCGGGCCCGTGACCGCCACCGGCAGATCGATCCGGCGCTCGGCCGTGCCGCTTGCCGGTTTGGTCTGCAACGTGTCGCCTGCCTGGAGCGGGCGCGGAAAAGGGCTGCCGAGGCCGGCGCGGGCGTTCACCGCGAGGCTGCCGAACATCGGCTCGCCTTCAATGCCGCCCTCGATCCCGAGATAGCTGAAGGCGCCGCCGCGCGCAAAGCCCAGCGTCAGTGTCTCGCCGTCGGCGAGCGTCATGGACGTGTCGAACGCCACCGTGCGTCCGGAAATGTCGGCCGAGCGCGGTGCGCCGGCAAGCGCGACGCGAACCGCGCCTTCGCGCGCGGTAAAGGCCGCGCCGAACGGGCCGATCTCGATCGCAGCGGCGAAGATCGGGTTTCCGGCCAGGCAATTCGCCGCCGCCAGCGCGATCCGGTCCATCGCGCCGCTCGGCGTCAGGCCATAACGTTGCGTGCCATGCCGTCCGCCGTCCTGGACGGAGCTCGCCGGCCCAATCGATGACACGACGAGTTTAGTCATGCGGCGATCTGCTCGGCGATAATCTCGCCGGCTTCCGCGGCGCGATCCTGCTCGGCGAAGGTTTTGGCGTCGACCGCGGAAAACGTCACGCGATCGCCGGGTTCCAGGAGAAAGGTCGGATCGCGATGCAGCTGGTAGGTTCTAACCGCCGTCCGCCCCAGAAGATGCCAGCCGCTCGGACCGGCGAGACATTGCACGCCGGTCTGCACGCCGCCGATCGAGATCGTGCCGGCGGGTGTCAACAGGCGCGGATTTTGTCGCCGCGACATGTGCAGGAATTTCTCGAGACCGCTCAGATAGGACCAGCCCGGCGTAAAGCCGATCATGGCGACGCGGTAATCGCCGGCGACATGCCGCGCCACGATATCGTCCGGGGTGGTCTTCAGCGTTTTGGCAACATCCTCCAGATCGATGCCATGTTCGCCACCGTAAACCACGGGAATGCGCCAGCGCCGCGTCCTGGTCTCCGGCGGAACCGGCCGCAGCGCGAGCGCGGTGAGCTTTGCGCCGAGCTTATCGAAATCGATCTGCAGGGGATCGTAATGCACCAGCAGCGATCGATAGGTCGGCACCGTCTCGGTGATGCCGGCAACCGGCTCACTTGCGAGCGTGCGATCGAGCGCCAGCACCCGCTGGTTTGCGGCATCATCGATGTTGCGGCTGAATTCGACCGTGATGGCGCTGTCGCCACTGGGCAGAATACGGGGCGGGGAGAGCGTCGCGGCCATGGCCTCAGAGGTCTTCGGTGGAAACCAAGCTCTAGCCTGTTTTGCGCCGCAGTGGAATTCGCAATCCCGCAAATGCGCCTGCAAGTTCAATAAATTAATCCGCATGATCGCGATAAGACGCCCTAATTGCGCCGTCTCGATTAGGCCCCTCCCGGGGACGGCACTTGACGCGATGCCTGTGCCCCGCAAGATGCGCCCGCCGAATAAATCCGAAAAACCGGAGTTGCCCGTTCGATGTCCCTGTCCCCCGAAGCGATCAAGACCCTTTCCGGCGTATCCACCGCCACCATCACCACGGTTCTCCTCAAAAAGGGCCTGCGAAATGTCTGGATGCGCGGGTCGCGCCCGCTGCGCCCGGGACAGAAACGATTGGTCGGATCGGCCTTTACGCTGCGTTTCGTACCAGCACGCGAGGATCTCGCGACGCCGGAATCCTGGTCGTCGCCGATCTCGACCCGCACCGCCATCGAAGCCATGCCGGAAGGCTGCATCGCCGTGGTCGACGCCATGGGCATCACCGACGCCGGCATCTTCGGCGATATTTTGTGCGCGCGCATGGTGAAACGCGGCGTCGCTGCGCTCGTCACTGACGGCGTCGTGCGCGATCTCGAAGGCGTGCTCGGCACGGGATTGCCGGTGTGGTGTGACGGGTATGCCGCGCCGCCCTCGGTCGCGGGCCTGACGTTTGTCGGCTGGGGTGAGCCGATCGGCTGCGGCGGCGTCGCGATCTTCCCGGACGACGTTATCGTTGCCGATCAGGATGGCGCGGTGGTGATTCCGAAAGCGTTTGTCGACCTGATCCTGGCCGAAGGCGCCGAACAGGAACGCATGGAAGCCTGGATCGTGGAGCAGGTGAATTCAGGCGCGGTGCTGCCGGGTCTCTATCCCATGAATGCCGAGACCAAGGCGCGCTATGCCGCCTCGAAGAAATAATCAGGACGCAGCCCAACAGCGTCTGCCATGACAGGAGGAACACCATGAATATCCATCTCGCCGGTTCTCGGCCGACGCGCCGAGCGCCAAAAGAGTATTTTACCGGGACCGTCTGGCAGGATCCGATCATCGCGACCGAGGCGCCGGCACGCGCTGTCGCGAACCGCGTATCCTTCGAACCGGGTGCGCGGACGGCGTGGCACACCCACCCGCTGGGGCAGACGCTCTATGTCGTCACGGGCGTCGGACGGGTGCAAAGCAAGGGCGGGCCGGTGCGCGAGATCAAGGCGGGTGACGTCGTCTGGATTCCGCCCGGTGAGAAACATTGGCACGGCGCCTCGCCGGCCAATGGCATGACCCATGTCGCGATACAGGAAGCGCTGGACGGAAGTCACGTGACCTGGATGGAGCATGTGACGGATGCGGAATTTACCGCTGACGTCGGCAAGTAGCGATTTACCGTTCCCCGGCGGCGGCGGCGCGCCATGTCCGGGACACGATGGACTGTCAAATCCGCTGCGCGGTCCAGGTGCCCGAGCACAACGCGCCGCGCCAGGTGCCCGATCCGGACGTGCTCGAGAGGTGACCGAAGCCGACCGCATGCTTCATGCCGCTTGCAAGCGTCACGCTGATGTTGCCGGCGTCGGCAACGCGGCCTGATGCCGTCATCAGCGGATTGTTCGAGGCGACCTGGCCGTTGTTGATGCCGATCGAGACGGTTGTACCGCCGCCGCAGGCCGAATTCGATGAGGCGATCTGGACATTCCAGGCGCCGTCAAATGTCGCCGCCGCACCGGCAGGTGTTGCAGCTGAGATTCCCGCGAGCATCAGGATAGCGACTGTGGCTGTGTGAAAACGCTGCATGACAACCCCCTGTGTTGGTCCGACGCCGACACCGTCACACATCCTTTCCTCCGGGAATGTGATTGGAATCACACCGCAAGTTCGCAGCCATCAACTAACATCCGCCTCGGGTCGGCGAGCGAAACTTGGCCAAGCCATCGCGCCACTACGATTCGGTTCGAACCCTTGCGCGTTCTTGAACGACCACCGCATGAGTGTACAATCTGCAGGGATTTTTCGCGGTAACACTCGAGACAAAAGGTGCGTGAAACCAACGATATACGACAGGGTGGGTGATTTTCCCCAAACTCCCGGAGAATTTGATGAAGCGAGCCCTTCTGTCAATCGTTTGCGGCGCCGCTCTCATTGCGAACTCCGTTGTCTGTGCCGCCGATCCGCTATCCGACAAGGAGATGGCCGACCGCTATTTTCAGGCCGCACAGTCCGGAGATAACGACGCGCAGTTTTTTCTTGGCGCGCTTTATTCCGCAGGCGCCGGGCGGCCAAGGTCCGATGAGCAGGCCTTCCAGTGGTTTTCGCGCGCCGCCGAGCAGGGTCATTCGCACGCGATGCTGGTGCTCGCCGGATTGTATGCGATCGGGCGGGGAACGGCGAAAGACAACGTCAACGCCTACAAATGGGCTTACATCGTTTCCGTCGGTACCCGGGTTGACGAGTTCCGCAACGGTGCCCGCCAATTGATGGGCGTTCTGGAAACCAGAATGACACCGGCAGAACTCAGCCAGGCCAGGGCCGCGGCCGCCGACTGGCACGCGGTACCGACCCAGGCCAGGCTCGCCACGCCGTCAGAAACGGCGCCACCGCAGCCTTCGCCGCCCGTCTCGAAGCCATCGCCGTCGGCGAGTGCCGCTGCCCCTTCGGCGCCGACGGCCAGCAGCAAGAAAGACGATATCGACACGTTGATGGACAAAATGCCGTCCGAACTGCGCAAGCGGCTCGGCTTCTAAGAGGTAATGCCGATGCCCTCGCGCAATCTTGTCTGGTCCGCCTCCATGCTCGCAGCGCTTGCGGCCGTAGCGGTTGGCGGAGCCTATCTGGAATATCCGGACTTCTTTCGGCCGCCAACGATGACCGCGGCAACGTCCATCCTCGCGCCGGTCTCGGAGGCGATCTATGGAACTGGAACCGTCGAGCCCGAGCGCTGGGCGAAAGTCGTGCCGTTGCAGCGACGGCGGTTGGTAGACCTGTGCCGCTGCGAGGGGCAGGCCGTGCGCGCCGGCCAAATCCTCGGCCGCCAGGACGACGCCGAAGAAGTCTCGGCGCTGCATGAATTGGAAATCAACAATGAACAATTGCAGCGCGACCGCGATCGGGCCGAGCGCGACCGCGACAAGAGCGACGCGGCGAAGACCGAATACGAGCAACGCCAGACCCAACTCGATGAATCCAAATCGCGCATCAGCGCCCAGAAGGTACGCGTCGATTCGCTGGTGCTGCGCGCGCCGCTAGATGGAATGGTGCTGCGGCGCGACGGCGAGGTCGGCGAGATCGTTGGACCGACCGACGTGCTGTTCTGGGTCGGTCCGCCAACGCCAATGCAGGTGGTGGCGGAAATCAACGAGGAGGAAATCACCCGGATCGCCGTCGGGCAGAAGGCCTTTTTACGAAGCGAGGCCTTTGCCGCGCAGGCCCTGCGCGCCACCGTTTCACAGATCACGCCAAAGGGTGATCCGACGCGAAAGACCTTTCGCGTCTATCTGCGATTGCCGTCCGATACGCCGTTGCGGATCGGGATGACGGTCGAAGTCAACATCATCTATCGTGAAAAGACCGCGGCGGTTGTGGTGCCTGCCGAGGCTGTGATCGACAATGGGGTCCAGGTGGTGCGCGACGGAAAGGTTCATCGGGTTCCCGTCAATGTCGGGATCAAAGGCAGCCGCAACGTCGAGATCATCGGCAATGTGACGCAGGATACCACCGTGTTGTCGCCGGCACGCATGGACTTGGCCGACGGTACCCGGGTCCATGTGGAGAACGTGGCTACGCCTGCGAAGCAGGCAACCGACGCTCCCCTGGAACCCGCTCCCGATCCTGTGCCCACTGCTGCTCTCGAGCGCAACAACCCTCCCGTCCTGACCAGTGCCGCCGATCCTGATGATGCCGTGATCTCGGCGGCGCTGTCGGCGCATGTAGATTCCATTGTCAACGACGCCCGCAGGAACGTCGCCAAATACCCTGCGGCCCGGTGAACGGCATGGCAACGAACCTCTTGCTGAGTATTGCCTGGACCCATGTCTCGAGCCGCGTCCGGCAGACGCTGGTCGGCATGTTCGGCGTCGCCATGGGCGTCGGCTTCACCATCATGATGGCGGGCCTGATGCAGGGATCCCAGATCGATTTTTTGCGGCAGCTTGTCGATACCATGCCCCACATCACGGTGAACGATGAGCGCCGGTCGGTCCCTGTGCAACCGGCGGATCAGGAATATGCCGCGGTCGCGATGTCCAACGTGGCGAACGTCAATCCGCGCCCGGGGATCCGATATCCGGATGCGGTGATGGCATCGCTGAAGTCATGGTTGCCGGGCGACGTCGCGCCGTCGGCGCGAACCACGGCGATCATCGATCACGGCGGCGGGCGGATCGGCGTGACGCTGACCGGCATCGATCCGCGGTTCGAGGTTCGCGTGTCAAAACTCGCCACGCAGATGCGCGAGGGGCAATTGAGCGATCTTGCGAAGGCGGCGAACGGGATCATCATCGGCCAGGCGCTGGCCGAGAAGCTCGCGGTGAAGACTGGAAATACGGTCCTGCTGGCGGGAGGCGAGGGCACGCAGATTTCAGCAACCGTGGTCGGCATCTTCCGCTCCGGGTTGAAGCGGGTCGACGAGGCGCAGATCTATTCGCTGACCGGTCTGGCCCAGACCCTGATGGGGCAAAACGGGATCGTCAACGAGTTGCGGCTGCGGTTGAACGATCCGTTGATCGCGCAGAAGGTGGCGACGCAGGTTGAGGCGCAGACCGGCTACAAATCGGTTTCCTGGCAGGAAGCCAACGCTGACCTCTTGTCGAGTTTCGCAACGCGCGATTTCATCGTGCTCACCGTGATGGGCGCGATGCTGCTGTCCTCCTCCTTCGCGACCTACAACATCATTTCCACCATTACCCATGAGAAACGTCACGACATCGCGATCATGAAGTCGCTGGGCATGCGCGAAGCCTCGGTGCGGCGAATCTTCATCCTGGAATCGATGATGATGGGATCGGTCGGAATCCTGTTCGGATGGATTCTCGGATATCTGCTCTGCTACGCGTGGTCCAAGATCACCATCTACAACACGCTTACCGGAGCGACCGTCCCGCTTTCGATCTACTATTCGCCGACGCACTATTTAGCCACCGGCGCCATTGCCATTCTCTGCTGCGCGATCGCGGCGTTCTTTCCGGCGCGCAAGGCGACGCGGGTACACCCGGTCGAGATTATCAGGGGGGCATCGTGAGCGAGATCGCGCTGGAGGTCGTGGGCTTGGTCCGCCGCGTTCAGGGCGTCGTTTCTCATACGCTGGTCAACGGCATCGATCTGTCGGTGCAAAAGGGCGAATTCCTCGCCATCACCGGACCTTCCGGGTCCGGCAAATCGTCGCTGCTCTATCTGATTGGATTGCTCGATGCGCCGACCGAAGGCGAGATCATCATCTGCGGTCAGCCGACGTCAAAGCTATCGGAAACCGAGCGCGCCGACGTTCGCCTGACCAAATGCGGCTTCGTGTTTCAGTTTCACTTCCTGCTGCCCGAGTTCACCGCGCTGGAAAACGTGCTGCTGCCGATGCGCGCCCATGGCCGGATGTCCACCAAGGACATGCATGAGCGGGCGATGGCGCTGCTCACATCGCTCGGTCTCGGCGAACAGGTCGCAAAACGCCCCAATCAGCTTTCCGGCGGTCAGCGGCAGCGCGTCGCGCTGGCGCGGGCGCTCGCCAACCGTCCCGAGATCATCGTCGCCGACGAGCCCACGGGAAATCTCGACACCGCCTCGACCGAGCAGGTGTTCGGCATCCTGCGCGATATCGCCGACAATGGTCAGACGGTGGTGGTTGTAACGCATGATGCCGCGTTGGCTGCGCGCGCAGACCGGCGCATCCATATCGTCGACGGCAAGATTCACGAAACGACCTTTGGCAATGGGAAGCCAGAGATGACGGCCGCGACAGGGACCGCGGAATATCAGCCGTAACGGCGTACGCTGGCGCGATCGGTCAGATGCGGTGCGCGGTCCAGGTGCCCGAACACATCGCGCCGCGCCAGGTGCCCGATCCGAATGTCGCGGTGAGGTGACCGGAGCCGACGGCCCGTTTCATTCCGCTCGCGAGCGTGACGCGGATGTTTCCGGCATCGGCGACACGACCCGATGCCGCCATCTGCGGGTTGGTCGACGCCACCTGGCCATCTCGAATGCCGATCGAGATGGTTGCGCCGTTGCCGCAGCCCGCATTCTGCGAGGCGATCTGGACATCCCAGGAGCCGTCATAGGTCGCGGCCACGGCCGGCGTGGCGACGGAAATTCCCAGAAGCAGGACGATGCGGCCTGCGATTGCAAGTTTGCGAAAGCGTTCCATGACATCCCCCGTTGTTGAACGGAGCCATAGTCATCGAACGCATCGCCCGAAGATGTGATGGGGGTCACGCCGTCGCGATGGAGCCAGGCTGGCGAGCTTTGGGGCGGGCGCCGCGGAGCCGCGCCTCGGTCAAAATCCGCGCCATGGAAGCGCACCGGGCGGTGCAGCGGGACGGGGCCAAGGACCTTGGCGCTGGAGAGGTCCGCGCCGATTAGTTCACCCGGCTCCAGGTCTGGCCGCCGCAGAACATGCCGCCGAAGGCGCAGCCCTGGACGCGCAGGGTATCCGGGGCTTTCAACGCGATCGTCGAATCATAGGTTGAGCCGGTATTGGGATCGAGAATCCGCCCGCTCCATTTGGCGTCCTTGCCGGGCTTCATGTTGATCAGCACCTGTTCGCCGTTCTTGTTCGATTTCGAATCGACCGAATAGCCGCAGAGATTGGCGCCGCATTGCTCGATACGGACCTTGCCTTCCTTCTCTTCCGTCAGCCATACGCCGAGCGGTGAATTTGCCGCCTGAGGAGCCGGCGCTGGGGCAGGGACCGGCACCGCCGGGGGAGCCGTCGCTACCACCGGAGGCGGCGCAGGCCTGGGGACTGGGGCGGGGGCAGGGTCCGGCTGTATCTGCGGGGCGGGGGCGCTGGCCCCCGGCGGTGTTGATGTGATGGTCTCGGATGATGGCGCCGCGGTTGCGGTGGTCGTGGATGGCGCGGGCGAAGCGGCCGCCGGTGCAGGCGTGGGAACTGGAGCCGGCGCCGGGGTCTGTTCGGCCGGCGCGGAGGGAGCGGCGGGGGCCTGCGGATCGATCTTCGCCTGCTCGGGCGACTGCTTGCGCGTACTGTCCTGGTCGCCACGGGCGCGCTTCGATTTCCGCCCGCTATTGTCATAGACGCCCGGAATCGAAACCGTTCCGCGATCCGGATCGATGCGAATGGTGCGCCCGCCATATTCGAAGGTGTACTGCGCCTGCGCGGCGCTGCTCGCCAGCACAAAGGCGGCGACGGCCAAAAGCCCTTTTGCGATTTTCATACTCACCCCCTGAGCAGTCGAAATCCCGGTCCCAAGTTGGGAAGTCCCGCGTTCCGACCCTATGCTTCGGCAGCTTTCGTCAACGTGATCTAGATCACTTTCATCGCTATGAGTCGTGGATAAGCGGCCTTTGGTTCAATCCATCTCCGCCCGGCCAGCCCAATTTAGCACCGCGCAGGATCTATTCAAACCAGGCGGCATAGATCTTCTTGAAACTGCCGTCCTCAAAGGCGATGTGCAGCCATTGGTCGACAAAGGCCTTGAGCGCGGCGTCGCGCTGCAGCCAATACGCTTTCTCGGCGAAGTCGAACGGCTTGTCCGGATGCACCGCGCAGAGCACGCCCGGATGAAGCCGTTGCTGATAGCGCGTCTCCGACGCATCCGTGATCATGACGTCGGCGTTGCCCTTGGCGATCTCGTCGAAGATCGTGACGTTGTCGTTGTAGATTTTGATCTCGGCGTTTTTGACATTGGCGCGGGCGAACCGCTCGTTGGTGCCGCCGGTGTTGGTGATCACGCGGGTGCCTGATTTGTCGATATCGGCGATGCTCTGGAATTTATCCTTGTCGGCGCAGCGCGCGATCGGCGTCTTGCCTTCGCGCATGATGGGGCTAGAGAACATGCCCTTTTTCTGCCGGTCGAGGGTGATCGAGACGCCGCCCATCGCGATGTCGAAATTGTCCGCCTCGAAATCTTTCGTCAGTTGCGGCCAGGCGGTCTGAACATACTCGACCCTGACGCCGAGCGCCTTGCCAAGCGCCTCCGCCATATCGACGTCGAAGCCGCGGAATTTCTTCGTCTCCTTGTCGATATAGGTGAAGGGCAGATAGTCGCCGGTCATGCCGACGCGCAAGCTTCCGCGCTTCATGATCTCGTCGAGGCGGGAAGGCTGCTGGGCCTGCGTTGGGCTTACGGCAAGAAAAAATAGGGCGGCGAGGCAGGATAGAACGCGAATCATCAAAGCTTTCTCCGGAAGCCAGATCGATCCGACGCAAAAAGCCCGGACCACGATGCCGCGCAACATATCGCGTTGCCCTGTATCAACAAGACAAATGCTTAAGAGCAATGGTTTGTTGCAAAGTGGAAGGATAGGATCGGCCGATCAAATCGGCGGCTTCGGACTTTGCGGCCCGCGCGGACAGGACCCAACAATGTCGATCTCGATGTACAATGCATCAGTCGCCGTCTTCACGCAATTTCTCGGCAGTCTGTCGCATCTTCTCGACCGCGCGGGGGCTCACGCCGAGGCGCGCAAGATTGATCCCTCAATTCTGCTCAATGCGCGGCTCTATCCCAACATGTACAACCTCACGCGCCAGGTGGGCGAGGCCATCAGGCACGCGGTGCTCTCCACAAGCCTGCTGGTCGGCGTCGACCCGCCAGTCTTTCCGGATGGCGAGCCGGATATTGCCGAACTCAAGGCGCGTATCGCGACGGCGATCGATTTTGTCCGGAGCTTTTCGCCCGCCGAGATCAATGGCGCCGCCAACAAGGAAGTGGTCTTCACGTTTCGCAACGGTTCAACGAGACGTTTTACCGGCCAATCGTTGCTGCTGACGTTCAGCGTGCCGCAGTTCTTTTTCCACGTGACCACGGCCTACGATATCCTGCGCCATTGCGGCGTCGATCTCGTCAAGAAGGATTTTCTGGGAACGCCGAGCGAGTTGCTCGAGAGTTGAGCGCTAGATTTCGCCGCTGTCCTTGCGGACGATATGTGCCGCCGCGGCGCGGCCGGACATCTCGCTTTTGAGCTCTTCGAAGCGCCGCCGCGCCTCGCTCTCGCGATCGTCCACGAACCACACCGCCGCATCCCTCGACATCGGTCCGCTGACGACAGGCGTTGAATTCTCGCCGATCGTCTCGTCGACGTAATATTCGCTGCCCTCGCGGCGGACCGTCCACTTCAAACGGATCGCGGCCATCGGGCCGGGGCCGCTCTTCGAGTAACCGTCGGCCTCGGTCAGGGTTGGGGCGAGGGGCTTTTCGTCGACCTGAGGCTTTTCCTCAATCGGCGGCTTTTCCGGCGCGCGAACGGATTCGCCTTGATCGAGAATGCTGGCGATGGTCGCGAGCGCGTCGTCGGTCGGATCGCTTTGAGTCAAATGTTCAGCCTCCGGATGTCCCACAGTCGGCAGCAAAACGATTCTGCCATTCCGGTATCCCTACCTTGTCCCCGAATAAGGCTGAGTTTTGTCGGTTTAGCTGCAAACTGGCGGCAATTTGTGCTTCCAGGGCCGCGCCTGCTCGAGCTGCGCCGCCAGCCGAAACAACCCCGCCTCGTCCCCGAAGCGTCCCGCGAACATCATACCGAGGGGCAGGCCGGCCGAGTTCCATGCCAGCGGTACCGACATCGAGGGCTGACCGGACATGTTGAACATCGAGGTTGCCGGGATATACCGCCGCAGGATCGGCGCGATATGGGACAGGTCCCGCGACATCGGGTTGAGCTCTCCGATCCGCAGCGGCGGCAAGCACAGCGTCGGACACAGGAACACGTCGCAGGTCTCGAAGAACGCCGCCAGCCCGCGCGAAATCTGGAATGCACCGAGCTGCGCCGCCACGTAGTCCGCCGCGGTTGCTTTTTGCCCGTTATGGGCGGTTGCCAGCGTCAATACTTCAAAATCCTGATCCGTCATCGCGCGGCCCAAGCGCTGCTCGGCAAGGCGCACATTGAGCGCGGTGTTGGCGCCGACGATGGTTGACATCACCGCAGCCGGATCGGCGGCCAACGCCGGCGCGCGCTCCTCGACTTCATGGCCGAGCCCGGCCAGCATGGAGGCGACGTCCCGTGTCGCTGCCGCAATTTCGGGATCGATGGCGTCGCCATAGGGCGATTTGTCGGTGAAGGCGATGCGAAGCCGTCCGGGATCGCGGCCGACTTCTTCCGCAAATGGTCGCTCCGGCGACGGCGCGTAGTAGAGGCTCGACGATTCCGGTCCGTGGATCGCGTCCAGCATCGCCGCGCTGTCGCGCACGCTGATGCTCACGACATGGCCGCAGGAAAACCCGCCCCAGCCTTCGCCGCGGTCCGGCCCGACTGGGTTGCGCGCCCGTGTCGGCTTTAGTCCGAACACGCCGGATGCGGAGGCCGGAATGCGGATCGAGCCGCCGCCATCGCTCGCATGCGCGACGGGGAGGATGCGCGCGGCAACGGCGGCGGCGGCGCCGCCGGACGAGCCGCCGGAGGAATGCGCGAGATTCCAGGGATTGCGGGTTGGGCCGAACAGGCGCGGCTCGGTGGTCGGCATTAGGCCAAATTCCGGACTGGAGCTTTTGCCGAAGATCGTCACGCCGGCATCAAGAAAGCGCTGCGCGAGGGTGCCGGTATGATCGGCGACATTGTCCTTGTAGAGGCTGGCGCCCGACGTCGTCCGCGTGCCCTCGAGGAGCTCCAGGTCCTTCAAGAGAAATGGCACGCCGGTGAAGGGGCCACCCGGAAGCTCTCGCGCGATTTGCCGCTTTGCATAATCGTAATGCTTCACGACGACGGCGTTGATCTGCGGATCGACCTTGGCGGTGCGGGCGATCGCCTCGTCGAGCAATTCGCTCGCGCTGACGTGTTTCTTGCGGACAAGGTCAGCGAGGCCCACCGCGTCATAATTACCGTATTCGCGAAAGGCCATTTGCATTACCCGCGGTCATGAAACAACGAAGCCGGCGAAGCGACCGGGGTCAGCCGAGCACGTCTGGATTGATGACGTTCTGGCGGATCGGTTCGCCATCGAGCGCGCTCAGGATATTTCGCGCGGTCTGCTCGCTCATGCGATCGACAGCTTCCCGTGTGACGCCGGCGACATGCGGGGCCATGATCACGTTCGGCAATTCGAACAGCGAATGGCCCATCGGCGGCGGCTCCTGCTCGAACACGTCGAGACCGGCGCCGGCGAGTTCTCCCGATACCAGCGCGGCAAACAGCGCCCGCTCGTCGACGATGCCGCCGCGCGCGGTGTTGATGAGGTAGGCGGTGGGCTTCATCCGTGCCAGACGCGCCGCGTTGAACATCCCGATGGTCTCGGGCGTTTTCGGGCAATGGATGCTGACAAACTCGGCGCGCGGCAGCGCCGCGTCGAGATCGGCGACGGGCTCGCAACCCGCCGCCTTGATCTCACCGGCGGCCTTGTAGGGATCGTAGACCAGGACGTTCATTTCCATGGCAAGGCAGCGTTTCGCGGTGCGGGTGCCGATGCGGCCAAAGCCTACGATCAGCACGGTCTTGCCGAAGAGATCATAGGGCAGCATGCCGAGCCGATGGCCCCATTTGCCGTCTTTGACGATGGAATGCATTTCCACAGCGCGTTTTGCCAGCGTCAGCATCATGAACAGCGCTTGTTCGGCGACCGAGGGCGAGTTGGCGGTGCCGGCCACCATCAGCGGGATCTTGCGGCGAGACAGCGCCGGGACATCGACGGCGTCATAGCCGACGCCGATCCGGGTCACCACCTTCATGTCCTTGGAAGCCTCGAGCTCCGGCTCGCCGAATTTTGTCGCGCCGAGCGCCACGCCATGGACCGGTGCCTGCGCCTTCAGCATGGCCTCGAAATCGGGCGCGGAGATCATGTTGGGGAATTCGACGAGCTCGATGTCCTCCCGTTCCTTCAATAGTGCCCGCCCTGGCTGCGACATCGATTCAGTGACGAAAATTTTCTTCTTGTTGGTCGCCATTCCCGTTTCCCTGCCAGCCCCCGAGGGCTCTTGTTTGTTGTGCTGCCGTCAAAGGACGACGCCGGTAACCTCATTTAGCAGGTGCATATTGTTGAGGTCCACTGCCAATCGCAGCGGCCCGCCGTCGCGTGCGCCGGCGTTGGGGTTGACGCGTCCGCAGATCTGCGCGCCTTCCATGGTAAAGTAAATCAACGTCTCCATACCCATCGGCTCGGTGACATCCAGGACCGCGTCGAAGGGCTCTACCCCGGGCTCCAGATGCGAGTTCGCCTCGGTGATGTGCTCCGGCCTGATGCCGAGCAGCAATTTCTCGTTCCGCGCGACGCTTTGATAGCGCACCGCGCGGTTCAGCGGCAGCGGGAAGGCGATGCGGTCGGTCAGGCGGATGTGCAGCTTGCCTGCGACCTCCTCGAGCCGGCAGGGTACGAAATTCATTGCCGGCGAGCCGATGAAGCCGGCGACAAAACGCGTCGCCGGATGGTGATAGAGGTCGTTCGGCGTTCCGATCTGCTCGATCCGGCCGTGGTTCATGACCACGACCCGGTCGGCGAGCGTCATCGCCTCGACCTGATCGTGGGTGACATAGACGGTCGTGGTGCGGACCTTCTGGTGCACTTTCTTGATTTCGATCCGCATCTGTACGCGCAGCTTGGCGTCGAGATTGGACAAGGGTTCGTCGAACAAGAACACCTTGGGATTACGAACGATGGCGCGGCCCATCGCGACGCGCTGGCGCTGACCGCCGGACAACTGCTTCGGCTTGCGGTCGATCAGGTCGGTGATGTCGAGCATGCGGGCGGCTTCGGTGACCCGGCTCTTGATCTCGGCCTTTGGATAGTGTTTCAGGCGCAATCCGAACGACATGTTTTCCGCAACCGTCATGTGCGGGTAAAGCGCGTAATTCTGAAACACCATCGCGATGTCGCGGTCCTTTGGCGGCACGTCGTTGACGACGTCGCCGCCGATCATGATGTCGCCGTCGGTGATGTCTTCCAGCCCCGCGATCATCCGCAGCGTGGTGGACTTTCCGCAGCCGGATGGTCCGACCAGCACGACGAACTCATGGTCGGCGATGTCGAGGTCGATGCCGCGCACCGCCTCGACCTCGTCATAACGCTTGATCACCTTACGCAACGTCACGTCAGCCATGAGTTCAACCCTTTGTCGCGCCGGCGGTCAGGCCGGCAATGTAGTAGTCCATCAGGAACGCGTAGATGATCAGCGGCGGCGCGGCGCCGAGCAGCGCCCCGGTCATGATCTGCCCCCAGTTGAAGACGTCACCCTTGATCAAGGTGGTGATGATACCGACCGGCAGCACCAACTGGTCGGTCGAGGTCGTGAACACCAGGGGATAGAGGAATTGCGCCCAGGACACCGTGAAGGCGAAGATGGTCGCGGCGATCAGGCCGGGTAGCGCCACCGGAATGAAGATGCGCGTCAGGGTCTGGAACCATGACGCGCCGTCGATGATGGCGGCCTCATCCAGTTCCTTCGGGATCGAGGCGAAGTAGCCGATCATGATCCAGGTGCAGAACGGCACGGTCAGCGTCGGATAGATGATCAGCAGCACGTACCATCGGTTGATCAGCTGGATGCCGGTCCAGTCGCCGAACACCGCGAACATCTTGAACAGAGGCAAGAACAGCAGCGTGTCCGGGATGAGATAGGTCAGAAACACCCCGGTCGCGAGCGTCGCCGAACCCCAGAACCGCATGCGGGACAGTGCGAACGCGGCGGGCACGCTGATCAGCATGGTGATCGTCACCACGAAGATTGAGACAAACGCGGAGTTCCGAAAGAACGTCAGGAACTGGTTCGACGTCAGCAGTTCGACGTAGTTCGACAGCGTCGGATGAAACACCCACCAGGGATTAGTCGCGGCCGAGATCTCCGCGCTGCTCTTGAGCGAGGTGATCAGCATGTAAAGCGGTGGCACCAGCGAGAAGAACGCAAACAGGGTGAGGAAGAAGTATGACCACCGGAGCGCCCAGGTACGATCGCGGCTCATGCTGCCATATTTGACCCTGCGGGTCGGCGCGGCCTTGTCGATCAACACGGTGCTTGTCATCAGGCTTCATTTCCCCGTTTATTGATATCGCGCAGGATGAAGATCGCCGCGATCGCGAGGATCGGAAACATGAACAGCGAGACGCTGGCGCCGAGCGGGATGTCGCCGCCCTCGATACCAACGCGGAACGCCCAGGTCGCGAAGATATGCGTGTGGTCCAGCGGACCGCCAGTGGTCAGGATGCGGACGATATCGAAATTGGCGAAGGTCACGATCAGCGAAAACAGCGTCGTGATCGCGATGATGTTGCGCATCATCGGCAGCGTGACGTACCAAATGCGCTGCCACCAGTTGGCGCCGTCGATGGCCGCGGCCTCATAAAGCTGCTCGGGCACCGATTTCAGCGACGCCAGATACAGAATCATGAAGAAGGGCGCGCCAAACCAGATATTGACCAGAATGACGGTAAAACGGGCCCAGTTGGGTTCGCCGGTCCAAGCGATCGGTCCGATGCCGAAAAACGAAAGGGTGTAGTTGAAGGCGCTGTAGGAGGGATCGAACAGCCATAGCCAGGCCAGCGTGCTCATCGCGGGGGGAATCACCCACGGCACCAACAGCATTCCGCGCCACTTGCGTTGGCCCTTCGCGGGAATGTTGTGTACGAGGTGTGCGACGACGAAGCCGATCAGCGCTTTGAACACCACGGCCGTGATCGCAAAGATACAGGATTGCTCAACGACCAGCCAAAATGTCTCGCGCTTGAACAGGAACTGAAAGTTTCCGAGGCCGACAAAACGCTGCATCGACTTGTTTAGGGTTGCGAGATGCAGCGAGTAGAAGGCGGGATAAATCACCAGCAGCGCGATCAACAGGATCAGAGGCAATGTCATCAGGAAAGCGGTCATCGACTTTCGCTTGAGCGCCGTACGTAAGCTGCCCCGCTTGCGCCTGGCACGACCATCGACAGCGCTGTCGGCTCTAATCGCGACATCAACCATGGTGCATCTTCCTCGCCCGTTTTATTGCAGTGAGCCAGCGTCCGGATGTTTCCGGACATATCAACCTGAGGCCGGCGATCATGGCCCGCCGCTCGCCTTGTTGACATAGATGATCATTGCGACTGCGCGCCGCAGCGGCCACGCGACCGCTGCGGCGAATTCCTTCGCCTCAACTGCGCATGTAGCCTTCGCACTCGCCTTCCGCCCAGGCCAGCGTCTTCTCCATCGCTTCGCCCTGATAGTACCTCACGCACATTTTTGTCAGGATGGCTTGCGTATAGATCTGCTGGGCGATCTTGGGCGGCGCCGGTGACGCGGCAATCGACAGGATTTGATGGTTGTACGGATTTGGGTAGTGGTAGAGCGTCCCCTTTGGCGGGCCTTCTTCGGCCCATGTCTTCAGGGTGGTCAATTTCTCGAACGCCGGCAAGTCGTAGCCGCCGCTGGCTGCAACAAGCTTCTCAACCGAAGCCGGCTGCGACAGGTGGACCAGCAAGCTCTTCGCGGCCTCCTTGTTCTTGGAAAAATTCCATGTGGTCCAGAAGAAGGGAAGGAATGGGGCAAAGCGGCCCTTCGGACCCAGCGGGAAGCCGTGTGTCCAGCATTGCTCGGCGACATCGGGCGCGTCGCGTTTGGCAACCGCCCATGCGCTCGGCGGATTCATGATCAATGCGCCCTTGCCTGACACCAGCCATTTGTTGTTGGAGGCGTCGTCCCATGCCGGTGCATCGGGCGGCAGGAATGCCATCAGTTTCTTGTAAAACTCAAGTGCCTGGCGGACGGCGTCGGTCTTAACAGTGATGTTGGAATTGGCGTCGACGAGTTGCGCGCCGAAGGCGAGGAAGAATGCGCCGGCGGTGTCGACGGAATCGCTGGTTGTACCGAGTCCAATCCCGAACGCAAAGCCGCCCTTCTGGCAGGCTTCGGCCGCCTTGAGGAACGTATCCGTCGTCCAGTTGTCCGCTTTGGGCGGTGCGCCGGCGGGATACATCGCCTGGACGTCAATATTGGCGTACTTCTTCATCAGGTCGATGCGGGAGCAGGGCCCTTTGATCTGGCTGCCGATAGTGGCGGGAACGCCGAGCCATTTGTCGCCGGCCTTGCCCAGGTACTGCACCGTGCCATTGACGGCGCCGTTCTGCTTGATCAGCGGCTCCATGATGTCGTTGACGGGCTCGAGCAGATCAGCCTGTGCGTGGGGCCACCAGGTCGGCATCGCCAGGATGTCATGGCCGGTTTTTCCCTGAGCCTCGGTGGCGATGGTCAACAGAGTCTTGTTGCCCTGGCTCGTGATGTAGTCGATCGAAACCTCGACCTTTTCCTTGGCGGCCCACTCATTGACGAGCTCGGTAGAGGCACTGTTGGCGCCGGGCACCCAGTGATCCCAGAAGCCCATCGTGAGCTTCCCGGCAGCGTACGCGCCCCGAACATAGGGCGCTGTTATCAGCGCTGCAGACGACATGGCGGTAGCAGCAACGAATTGCCGCCGAGAAAGCTTCTTCCGTGACATGGCGTTCCCTCCCTGGTGAGCCAATCCTGGTAAGCTTGGAAATCCCGTCGTTTTTGCTTCGCCGCCGTCAGGCCGAACTTGGCGTGACGGGGCTGCGCGGTGATTTCGTTGTCGCAATCAGAGCAGAATTGCCGGCGTCTGTCGAGAAATCCGGCGCCGTGCGGTTCTAGTACTAACGTTGCGGGCAAATTTGCCGCAGCTGGAATCCTTGCCGCTTCGTGCATGCCGTCGCCGAGGCGCGATGAAAACGGTTGTTGCGCTGCACATACGATCGCGGGCCGGGATGCGCAATTGCGCCGCAGTCCGGTTTCATCCTGCGTAACCGGCTCTTGCGGCGCAAGTTTCCAGATCGTGGACAAGGCGGCGGGACGGTAGACTTGCAGGTCTCGGAAACGATAATGTCCGGATACGGCAGGTTGCATGCCGCCCTCCAACGAACAGCCAGCCCGAAAATCCACATCGACCATGGAGATTAAAGAATGATCAGTTCGACACCGACGGCGCGTGCGCGGTTGAGATTGCGCGTCGTGCTTGGGGCCGTTGTCGTCCTGCTTCTCAACGCGCCTTCGGCCGCGGACGCGCAAGGGCTGGTCAAAGGCGTTCAAGAAGGAGCCAAGGAGGGCAACAAGGCGGCCGGACCGGTCGGCGCCGTGCTCGGCGGAGCGATTGGCGGTGTGGCCGGTGTTTTTACCGGCGTGCTTGGTGTCGGCAAGAACGAGCCGGCGCCGGCGGCGGGCCCAAAGCAGCCTGGTTCCGCAAAGAATGCCAAGGGAGCCAAGGGTGCGAAGGAAACCAAGCAGGCCGTGCTGACCCAGGAGGGCGAGCCGCAACTGACGGCCGAACAAATCGTCGCCAGCAGCGATGCCAACATCGAACGGATCAAGGCCGAATTGAAACTCACGCCCGAGCAGGAGAAGAACTGGGCCGGGTTCTCAAGCGCGATGCATTACCTCGGCCATAACGGGGCCGACCGTCTCAACTTGCGTATTGCCCGCGCCAAGCGCGACCCGCCCGACGATATTATCGAGCAGATGCGCAACGAAGCCCAGTTTCTCAATGATCGCGCGGTGGATCAGCGCAGTGTCGCCGACGCCGCCGAGCCGCTATTTGCAAGCCTCGACGACAAGCAAAAAGCGCTCTTCATCGAGGAAATGGTGCGCTTAAGTCATGAGCGCGGCCTCGATTAAAGCGTTTTCAAGCGAAGAGAACGCGCCAAATCAAAAATCTAGAGCCCCGTTTCGATTCCATCGAAACCGGGCTCTAGGCCGCAACTCCGGCGGGGAACGCATCGGCCCGGCGCGGGCGAATAGCCGGGCACTCATGCCCCTGGGGTAGGGTTTGAAGGGCGCGGCACCCGGCTATCCTGCCGCAGCGGCGCGGCCCTTCAACTCGTCACGCAAAATTGGAGAAAAGCTGACGGTTCCACGCCAGGGTGATGGCCGAGTCGGGGCGTTGTCGGGAACAACGTGTGGAACGTTGTTAGATCGCCTTGGCCGGGTGACGTCTCACGCCTTCGGAAAATTCAGCTCCACGCCGACGCCGTCGGGATCGTACAGGAAGAATTGCGTGTCGCCGGTGCGCGGCACGATGCTCTCGCGGAATTTTACGTTCTTGGCTTGCAGGCGCTTGCGCACGCCCTCGACATCGGTCGCGGCAAAGGCGATGTGGTCGAGCCGGCCGGTGTCCTCATATTTCTTCTC
Organism: Bradyrhizobium lablabi; assembly: GCF_900141755.1. Taxonomy (NCBI): domain Bacteria; kingdom Pseudomonadati; phylum Pseudomonadota; class Alphaproteobacteria; order Hyphomicrobiales; family Nitrobacteraceae; genus Bradyrhizobium; species Bradyrhizobium lablabi. Next base: position 7,863,345 of record NZ_LT670844.1, read on the forward strand.
GGTGCCGCGCACCACGATGCCTTCGCGCGGCTTGCGGGTACCCATCAGATGCACCGTCGCGGTGCCGCCGGAATAGAGCCAGTAGCCGGGAAAATCGAGCGGCGGACGGTCGCCGTTTTCCAGTCCCAGCAGCTCGCAATAGAACTCCTTGGTGCGCTCCAGATCCTGCGGTTCGATGGTGTAATGTTGCAGTCCGCCGAGTGGCATAGAGTCTTCTCCTTGAGAGGAACGTTAAATCGGTATCGGGATGTGCGATCGCTTATGCCTGCCGAACTGAGGCCGTAGCTGCCGGCAGATCAGGCGCAAGGGTCAACTCCCGATCGATCTCTTCGATCGACTTGCCCCGGGTCTCGATGCCGAGGAAATAATATACCGCGCCCGCCATCAAAAACCAGCAGCCGAGATAGACGAAGGCCAGCGGAATCTGTGGCAACGGCACGTCCGGCTTTAGGTAGTTGCCGGAGCCCACGATCAAGGCGAGGCCGACCGGCCCGATGATCTTGCCGATGCCGCCAAAACCGTAGGCCGAGCCCATGCCCGAGGTCCGCAAATGCGAGGGCCAGACTTCCGCCGCATAGGGGCCGACGATCGCAAACCCGCCATCGGCAAAGAAGAAGGCAACCGCGAGCAGCAGCCAGAACGCCGACACGCCCATGAACATGACATCGTAATTGTAGCCCGCCACGATGGTCATCAGCCCGGCGCCGAAGCCGAGCAGGCCGCCGGCGTTGCGCCGACCCATCAGTTCGGAGAAGAACGCGAATGACAGCCGGCCGATGAAGCCGAACACCGAGAGCAGGATCATCATCTTGGCGGCCTCCTGCGGGGTGACCTTCAACAGCACGACGAACAACGAGGGCGCCCATAGCGTGATGCCGTAGACGCCGGTCTGCGCGCCGGCATTGCCGAGCCATGAGACGACCAGGCTGCGCGGATATTTGAAAAGGTCGAGCCAGTTGCTCTTGATGATCGGCCCGGCGTCGGCGGCCGTCGGCAGCGGCAACGCGGATGGCTCCATCTGCAGCGCCCAGGCGAGCGATTTGCGCGCTTCCTCATAGCGCCCCTGGCGGCAGAGCCAACGCGGCGATTCCGGCACCCAGAGCCGGACCAGGAGGACGAGGAGGGCGGGCAGCACGCCGATAGCGAACAACAGCCGCCAGTCGCCGCTGCCGACCAGGGCGCCCATCACCGCACCGAGCCCGACACCGAGCGGGATTACGCAGGTCACGAGGCCGCCGACCCAGCCACGCTTGGAGGAGGGCATGAACTCCTGCACCAGGGGCAAGTCCACGCAATAAAGCCCCCCGACGCCAACGCCGACGAAGAAGCGCAGGATCGACAGGTAGATCCAGCCATTGTCGGGGGTGAAATACAAAAGGCCGGTGGCGATCGAGAAATTCAGCACGGTGCCGATAAAGACCTTGCGGCGGCCGATGCGGTCGGCGAGCCAGCCCCAGGCATAGGCGCCGATAATGGCGCCAATGCCCGAACTCATCAGCACGGTCGCCGACTGGCCGAAGGTGAGCTTCCAGGGCCCGATCAGGAAGGCAAGAACAAAACCGATCAGGAAATAGTCAAAGAATTCCAGCGCGTCGCCGATGATGGCGGCGGCGAGGATTTTGATCTGGTTTCCGGTCAGACTCGTGCGTCGATCGAGTATCTCGAACATGGCGTTTTTTCCCCCTTGGCGCATGTTCGTTTCTGAGCGGGCGCCGCGCCTGCGTCCCGCCGATCGTTCGAATGCTACGCTTTCGACGCGGCGAACGGAAGCCCGGGCGCGCAAGGTCAATTTCTTTAAGGTTTTTGGCTAAGCTTGCGTCCCGCTCGTTCCCGTCGAGACCGAAGCCTATGGAAGAAAAGCGAAAGCATCCGCGGACCGAAATCGAGGAAGCGGCCTACGTTTCGTCGGGCGGAATGGTCATGAGCTGCATCGTCCGGAATATCTCGCCGGAGGGCGCCGCCATCGACGTCGAGAACCCGGCCTTCGTACCCCCGCGCTTTCGCCTCGTGGTGGCGAAGGACTCCTCGGTTTTCGAATGCCGAACCGTCTGGATTCAGCGAAACCGCATCGGCGTGGCTTTCGCTGCGGTGCCGCAAGAAGTGCGGCAGCAGGACAAATGAATTGACATCATTACTTCTTCAACAGCGATCGGATCTTCTTGTCGAGTTCCTCGAACGACATCGCGCCCTTGGAGATTTCGCCGTTGATAAAGAAGGTCGGCGTCGCATCGACTTTCAGTTGCTTTGAGGCGAACTCCTGATCGGCCTTGAGCTTGTCGAGCAGCGCCTGATCCTTCACGCAACCCTCCACCGCCCGCTCGCTCATACCGGCCTGTTGCGCACCGATCTGCTTCAGGGTGGCGGTGGTCTGGTCCATCAGCTGATCCTGCTGCTTGAACAGCTGCTCGACGGCGCCGAAATATTTCTCGGCATCGCCATCGGCGATGCAGCGCGCCAGCATCGAGGCCGCCGCGGCCTTGATCTCGAGCGGGAATTCCCGAAACACGAAGCGCAGCTTGCCGGTGTCGATATATTTCGATTTCAGCATCGGAAACACGTTCTCGCCGAATGCCGCGCAATGCGGGCAGGTCAACGAGGCGTATTCGACAATGGTAACCGGCGCCTTGGCGGGTCCGAGCGCCATGTCCGGGAGCGCTCCCGGCTTGGCCAGAAGGGCCGCCGTCCTGCTTTCCGCCATGGCGTCGGCGACGGGATTGAGTTGCGCGAGGCCGGCGAGAGCGGCAAGTCCGGCCAGCGTCAAAGCGGTGGCGAAGGCGCGGCGGATAACGATCAACGGCTCTGCTCCAAAACCGGCATTGGTCATTCGAAACAACCGCCGTTCGCTAGCTTGAAACGGCAAATCTGGCAATGGCGGTGCGGGATGACGAGCCAGACCCGCACGGCGCGATGAAATGTAGAGCAGTTTCCTGAACGCGCGCCGGCACCCTTGCATCGTTTTCAGGCAAGCCGCGCCGGCTCGGTGCCGGTCAAAATTGTTGCGACGAGTGACACCCAGCAGTTTATCGCGCGACGCCTCCCGGCGTAGAAATCGCAAACGGGAGATTCTTCGAATGCAGTTCCTCAACCGTCGGCAAGCGATGAAGCTCGCCTCGTCGTTCGCCGCGGCCTTGCCCTTGTTGAAAAGCGCCGGAAGCCGTGCGCAAATCAAACCCGGAGCCGTCGTTTTTGAGATGGCGGAATTCAGCAAGGGGGTTCCCGACGCCGATACAGCCTTCGCAAAAGCCTTCGCCGCGATTTCCAAATCGGCCGGTGAGGCGAGCAAGGCCGGCAAACCCGTTCCCATCGTTCTCAACCTGGAAAAGAACGCCACCTACAGGATCAAGCAGCCTCTTCAGCTCAAACGGCTCAAGGACTTCGAACTCAACGGAAACGAGGCGCGGCTCGTCAATACGACGCTTGCGTCGACGCTTTTGATCTCCGAGGCGAGCCGCGTCACCATCCGTGACCTCGCAATCGACTACGACCCGCTGCCGTTTACGCAAGGGACCATCAGTGCGTTCGACCATGGTGCACTGCAGATCACGGTGAAGGTCGACAACGGTTATCCCGACGATCCAAAATTCCTCGCCGGCATCAATGACGGCTTCTTCAAGGTGATGGATCGCCGCACCCGTGCGTTGAAGCCCGGCGCGAGGGATTTTCTGACCCCGAGCCGGATCGAGCGGGTCGGCGACAAACTGATCAAGGTCGTTTTGCGATGGAGCGCCAACGATACCTTTCCGAGCCAATTGCCGATCGCGGTAGGCGACGTGGTGACGATGTGCAACGGCTACGCCCATGCGATCGTCGTCGACGGCAGCCTCGCGACCACGTTCTACGGACTGAAACTCCTGGCTTCTCCCGGCATGGGCATCCTGGAGAACGGCGGACCGGGCGGAATGGTGCTACAGAACGTATCCATTGTTCCCGGGCCAAGGCCGGTCGGCGCGACCACGGATCGGCTGGTTTCCACCAATTCCGACGGGACCCACTTCATCACCGTCGAACGCGGCCCGACGATGCAGGATTGCACCTTCGCCAACACCTCCGACGATGCCGTCAACGTGCACGGCTTTTATTATTACGTGGTGCAGAAGACCGCGCCGCGGCGCTACGTCGTCAGTCCCAAATGGGATATCGGCCTGATGGCGGGAGACGAGATCGAGACCTGCGAGCAGGGAACGTTCCGCTCGCTGGGACGCACCAAGATCGTTCAGCTGACCAAGCGAAAGGCGCCCGAACTCAAAGCCAGGATCACGCCGATCTGGAAGAACAAGAGCCCGGCTACCCAGCCCGATCTGGTCTACGACATCGAGCTAGCGGAGGACCTGCCGCTGAAGATCGCCGATGCTGTCACATCGCTCAGCCGGATCGGCACGGGCACGGCGATCCGGCGATGCAGCTTTCACGCCTGCGGCCACGTCGTGGTGAAGTCGCCCAATTCCGTCGTCGAGGACTGCCAGTTCACCTATTCGTCGACGATCGCGCTGCAGGCCGGGAGTGACATCGGCTTTTGGTCCGAGGCCGGCTTTTCCGACAATCTGACACTGGGGAACAATCATTTCGACCATAGCATCACCGGCGCCAACGCGCTAACGGAGGGTAACGGTGCGCTCGGTACCATCTATATCGGCATGTCGCCGCCCGAGGGCACGAAGGGTTTTGCCAACAGCTTCCAGAACCGCAACATCACCATCCAGGGCAACCGGATCGACAATTCCTTCATCTACGGGATTTTCGTCGGCAATGCCGATGGCGTGCGCATCATCGACAATGTGATCGGCCAGACTTTTATTCGCGGCAGTTTTGATGCCGGGAAATTCTACGGCGAGACCCCGAACAGCGGCATCTTTATCGGCCGCTCAAGGAATGCCGAGATCAGCAACAATTCCGTCGCGCGCGGCCGGATTGCAAAAACCGCGGTCGCCGTGGACCGTACCTGCGTTCGGGAATCGATCCGCCTGGCGAACAACGTTCTGGCGTGACAAGGGAGGGCAGGGGACGCGAGCACGGAACTCGAACGGGGGATATTTCGGGCGCACAACATCCCACGCGCCGCATTTAGCGTGCCATGCAGCGTCGCTATCCCCGCCGGCCGCAACCAGCGGGGCTATTCAGATAACGACCTCAACCGACCGACAGCGGCCTTGCCGGGTATGTCTCGACAGCGGGCTTTGCATGGGAACCCGGCTGATGAACCACTGGCAATTGCAGCACGGTCGCACGCTGCCCCTCACAGAGCTGCGTCACCAGTACATGGCTTCCGTCCGGAAATTCGATCGCATCATGGTGACGATGCGGGACATCGGGGTCGATCTGGCCAAATTTTCCGACCCGGAAATTGGTTACCCGCGTCCAGATCCACCTGTTGTCGTATCGGACGTCCTCAGCGAACGCGAGTTCGGTGCCGGGTAGCATGCAGACCGCCACATTGGGCTCGCTTTGCGACGCGAAACCACGCGTCGACGTGCCGCGGAACGTGGTCGTGATCAATGTCTCTCCAACCTGGGCAGGACGCGTTGCTACAGCGTGCAGACTATAGTCACACATTTGGTTTGCTCCTCGATCGAGATAGCCAACCCACGCCGCTCCGAGGCGCAGGCCTCTATCAGAGTGAACTTCAAATCTTAACTCGATTATGGGGCGATTGTGCGGCTCGCCTTGGCCGGGCGCAATCACAAATGCGTTTGCGGAGGTTTTGAGCGATTTGGTGGGGTTGTATGCGAAGGCAAGGCAATCGTCGCCGCAAGGCCTTCCCGCCGACGCAAGCCGGTGTCTACCGTGCAGGCAAGGCCCAAGCCTTGCTTCGGCTCAAGTGACCGGCCCTGGGGTGAACAGGGTCAGATCATTATGAATGCCCCAGCGGTCCGACCACACTTTGGTGCGTCCGCTCGCGACATCCAGAATCAGCCGGAACAGGTCCCAGCCGGTTTCCTCGATCGTGGCTTCGCCGGTGGCGATGCGGCCGGCATCGAAATCGATCAGATCCTTCCAGCGGCGCGCCAGCTCCGTTCGCGTCGACACCTTGATCACTGGTGCCGCGGCGAGCCCATAAGGCGTGCCGCGCCCGGTCGTGAACACCTGCAGCGTCATGCCGGAGGCGAGCTGCAGCGTGCCGCAGATGAAGTCGCTGGCCGGCGTCGCCGCGAACGTCATGCCCTTCCTGCGCACCCGCTCGCCCGGCGACAGCACATCGACGATCGGGCTCGAGCCTGATTTGACGATCGAGCCGAGTGACTTTTCCACGATGTTGGCCAGTCCGCCCTTCTTGTTGCCGGGCGTGGTATTGGCGCTGCGATCGGCATCACCCTTGGCGAGATAATCGTCATACCAATCCATCTCGCGGATCAGGGCGCGACCGACATCCTCGTTGATGGCGCGACGGGTCAGCAAATGAATGGCATCCCGCACTTCGGTGACTTCGGAAAACATCACGCTTGCACCGGCACGCACCAGAAGGTCGGCCGCGAAGCCCAGGGCCGGGTTGGCCGTGACGCCGGAAAAGGCGTCGGAGCCGCCGCATTGCAGGCCGACGACGAGATCGGAGGCCGGGCAGGTTTCGCGGCGGCGCCGGTTGAGCACGGCAAGCCGCTCGTCCGCCATTTTCATGATGGCGTCGACAATGGCGCCAAAACCGTCGAAGGCCTCGTCCTGCATACGCACAACGCTGTCGCCTGCTTCGCCCGGCAGCAGCCGTTCGGGAACCAGCTTTTCGCAGCCGAGGCCGACAACCATGACCTCGCCGCCGAAATTCGGATTGCGCGCGATGTTCTGCAGCGTCCGGATCGGCACGATTGCGAGCGGCGCGGTGATCGCAACGCCGCAGCCGTAATTGTGCGTCAGCGCGACGACGTCGTCCACGTTGGGATATTTCGGCAAAAGCTCTGTCTTGATGCGCTTGAGCGCAAACTGCAGCGTGCCGGCGACGCATTGCACGCTGGTGCTGATCGCCAGCACGTTCTTGGTGCCGGCGGAACCGTCGGGATTGCGAAAACCCTCGAACGTATAGCCCTCGAGCGGCGCTTGGGCTGCGGGAACGGCAGTCGCAAGTTCGAGCTTGTCTAGTTCCGGCGGCGTCGGCATGCGAATCCGCGCCTCGTCCACCCATTCGCCGGCCTGGATCGGCTGCGCGGCCGTTCCGATCACTTCATTGTAGCGGCGGATCGGGGCGCCTTCCGGAATATCGGCCAGCGCCACCTTGTGACCCTGCGGCACGAAATTGCGCAGCTCAAGGCCGCAGGCAAAGCGGGTTTGCGCCGGCAGTCCGAAATCATTGACCACGATCGCGACATTGTCGTTGGCGTCGAGCCTGATGTAGCGCGGCTCGTAGGCCTGCGCCGTCGCATGTACCGTCACGACACTCTCCCTTGCCTTGTCCTGCGCCTAGACCGGATTGATATAGGCCGTTTTCACGATGGTGTAGAATTCGCGGGCATAAGCGCCTTGTTCGCGCGCGCCATAGCTCGATCCCTTGCGGCCGCCGAACGGCACGTGATAGTCGACGCCCGCGGTCGGCAGGTTGACCATCACCATACCGGCCTCGCTGTTGCGCTTGAAATGCGAGGCGTATTTGAGGCTTGTCGTGCAAATGCCCGCAGCCAGACCGAATTCCGTGTCATTGGCGAGCGCCAGCGCCTCGTCGTAATCCTTGGCCCGGATGACGCAGGCCACGGGTCCAAAAATCTCCTCCCGTGCGATCCGCATCGCATTGGCAGCGCCGGTGAAGATCGCAGGCTGCATGTAGAAGCCGGGGGTTTCGCGGTTGAGCATTTCGCCGCCCCAGTGCAGCCTTGCGCCTTCTTCCTTGCCGATCTGGAGATATCGCAAATCTTGATCGAGCTGGGTCTGGTCCACGACAGGTCCCATCTGGGTTCCGGCCTTCAGCGCATCGTCGACGACGAGGCCTTTGACACGTTCGGTCAGCGCCTCGACGAAACGATCGTGGATACCCTCGGTGACGATCAAGCGCGACGAAGCCGTGCAGCGTTGGCCGGTCGAGAAGAACGCGCCATTGACGGCGGCTTCGACCGCGACCTTGACGTCGGCGTCGTCGAGCACGACCAGCGGGTTCTTGCCGCCCATTTCGAGCTGGAATTTCTTCATCGGCGTCGAGGCGACGCAGGTCTGCGCGATCCGGCGCCCGGTTCCGACCGAGCCGGTGAAGGAGATCGCGGCAACGTCGGGATGTTCGAGCATGGTCTGGCCGACGACGGAGCCGGAGCCCATCACCAGATTGAAGACGCCGGCAGGAAGCCCCGAGCGCGCGATGATTTCGGAGAGCGCGTGAGCCGAGCCCGGCACGATCTCGGCGGGCTTGAACACGACGGTGTTGCCATAACACAGCGCCGGCGCAATCTTCCATGCCGGGATCGCGATCGGAAAATTCCACGGCGTGATCAGGCCGACGATGCCGACTGCCTCGCGCGTGATCTCGACCTCGAGGCCCGGACGCACTGATGCGCCCTTTTCACCCGTCAGCCGCAAGGCCTCGCCGGCGAAAAACGCAAAAATCTGCCCGGCGCGGGCGACTTCCCCAATGCCCTCCGGCAGCGTCTTGCCTTCCTCGCGCGCCAAGAGGCGACCGAGCTCTTCTTTGCGCGCCAGAATTTCGATGGAGACGCGGTTGAGCGCGTCAAACCGCTCCTGCGGCGTCGAGCGCGACCAGGCGGGGAAAGCAGCCTTCGCGGCGGCGATCGCCTTTTGGGTCTGGGCCGGATCGGCCTTGGCATATTCGCCGACGATATCGTTGGTGTTCGACGGGTTGATATTGCGGCTGATGCCGGGCCCCTCGACCCAGTCGCCGGCGATGTAGTTCTTCAGGATAGCGTTCATTCGACTTCTCCAATGGGCGGCAGGCAAAAAAGCGTCAGCGTACGAGGCAGGGACGCTTGTCGTTGAATTTCCAGCCGGGAATAAGGAATTGCATGGCGATCGCATCGTCCCGGGCGCCGAGCCCATGGGTCTTGTAGAGCCGGTTCGCCGCTTCGAGTGCAGCCATATCGATCTCGATGCCAAGGCCGGGGCGGTCGGGCAGGGGGATCTTGCCGCCGACGATCCGCAACGGATTTTTGGTGAGGTTTTGGCCGTCCTGCCAGATCCAATGGGTATCGATCGCGGTCACCCTGCCGGGCGCCGCCGCCGCGACGTGGGTGAACATCGCGAGTGACACGTCGAAATGGTTGTTGGAATGGGAGCCCCAGGTCAGGCCATTGTCGCGGCAGGTTTGCGCCACGCGCACCGAGCCCTGCATGGTCCAGAAATGCGGATCGGCAAGCGGAATGTCGACGGCACCAAGGCGCAGCGCATGGGACAATTGGCGCCAGTCGGTGGCGATCATGTTGGTCGCGGTGGGTAGTCCCGTGGCACGGCGGAACTCCGCCATGATCTCGCGACCGGAAAATCCGTCCTCGGCGCCGCAGGGGTCCTCGGCGTAAGCAAGAATGCCGTGCATGTCCTTGCACAGGTGAACGGCCTCCCTAAGCGACCAAGCGCCATTGGGATCGAGCGTCACGCGCGCCTTCGGGAATCGCTTGGCGAGCGCGGTCACCGCCTCGATCTCGTCTTCGCCGCGCAGCACGCCGCCCTTGAGCTTGAAATCGGCGAAACCATAAAGGTCTTGCGCGGCTTCGGCGAGGCGCACGATGGCGTCAGGCGTGAGCGCCGGTTCGTGGCGCAGGCGAAACCAATCGTTCTCCGCGCCCGCTCCGTCGGCATAGGGGAGATCGGTCTTGCGGCGGTCGCCGACATAGAACAGATAGCCCAGCGTCTCAACTGCGTGGCGCTGAATGCCTTCGCCGAGCAAGGCGGCGACCGGAAGTTTTAGATGCTGGCCGAGCAGATCCAGCAGCGCCGATTCGATCGCGGTGACGGCGTGGATCGTGACCCGAAGATCAAATGTCTGCTTGCCGCGTCCGGCGGCGTCACGATCGGCGAATTGCGCGCGAACGGCGGCAAGAATGTTGTTGCAGGCGCCGATGGTCTGGCCGACGACAAGAGCGCGGGCATCTTCCAGCGTCTGCCTGATTTTTTCGCCGCCGGGAACCTCGCCGACGCCGGTATGGCCGGCATTGTCGGTGAGGATGACGATGTTCCGGGTGAAGAACGGCGCATGGGCGCCGCTCAGATTGAGCAGCATGCTGTCGCGCCCGGCGACCGGGATGACCTGCATCGCCGTAACGGTCGGCGCACCGGAGAAACCCGCACCAACGGAATCCTGGATCACTCTTTCCTCCCGGCGGCAGGTCCCGCTTTGGCCTGCCGTTTAAGTCCTTATCAGGCCGCCTGAGGCCGGCCCGCCACCGCGCCCGGCAGCTTTGCCACCAGCGCCGCGACTTCGGCGATCTCCGCCGCAGTCAAATCGGTCAGCGGCGAGCGCACCGGACCCGAATCCCGGCCGATCACCTTCATGCCCGCCTTGATGATCGACACGGCGTAACCCTTCTTGCGGTTGCGGATCGCGATCAGCGGCAGGATGAAATTCTTCAAACCCGCCGCGATCGTGGCGTGGTCGCGGCGCCGGACCGCGGCGTAGAAGTCGGTCGCGAATTGCGGCACGAAATTGAACACCGCCGACGAATAGGTGGTGACGCCCATATCGAGATAAGGCAGCGCGAAGGTCTCGGCGGTCGGCAATCCCCCGACATAGGTCAGCCGGTCGCCCATGCGCGAATAAACCCGGGTCATCAATTCGATATCGCCAACGCCATCCTTGTAGCCGACGAGGTTCGGACAACGCTCGCACAGCCGGGCGAGGGTGTCCTCGTTCAGCATCGCATTGTCGCGGTTGTAGACGATGACGCCGAGGCTGGTCGATTTGCAGACGGCCTCGACATGCGCGGCCAAGCCTTCTTGCTCGGAATGCACCAGATAAGGCGGCAGCAGCAGCAGGCCGTCGGCTCCGGCGCGCTCGGCGGAGACTGCGATCTCTTTGGCGATGGCGGTGCCATAGCCGGTGCCGGCGAGAACCGGCGTGCGGCCCTTGGTTTCGTCCACGGCAACGGCGACGACTTTTGCGACCTCCGCCGGTGTCAGCGAAAAGAACTCGCCCGTTCCACCGGCCGCGAATAGTCCGGCGACGTCGTAGCCGCAGAGCCAGTCGATGTTGGAGCGATAGGTTGCCTCATCGAACGAATAGTCCGGCCGAAACGGCGTGACGGGAAACGAAAGAAGGCCACTGCCGATGTGCCGGGCCATGTCCTGCGGGGTCATCTTGCTCATCGTAGCCGCTCCGTGTCCAAAAAATCGGGGATGCGCGTGCCTAAAATGATTGGCGAGGCGCTTGCTGTGCGGGCAGTTCTAGTGAGCGCGCCGATGCACGTCCAAGCCAATCACTGGATCGAACAATGCCGAATACGCATCAATCCTCTTTTCTCGTGTGGGCCGATGCGAGGCCGCCGGCGATCTCGATCAGCGACGGCAGCAATGGGTTTTCATGTTCTCTGCGCCAGACCAAAAATAGTTCGACCAGCGCCGGCGCCCGCAATCGCAGCGGGCGCAGCGTGACGCCCCTGAAATTCAGACTGGCGGCCGCCTCCGGCACGACGGCGAGGCCGAGCCCGGCCCGCACCATCGCGAGGATGGAATGGATCTGGCTGAGATGCTGGACATAGCGCGGCAGGATGTCCGCCCGCGTGAATTGCGTGACCAGAAGGTCGTGGAAATATCGGGATTCGTAAGGCGAGTACATAACGAAGGGCTGGCCGTCGAGATCCTTCGGCGCGACGATTTCGACAGCGGCGAGCGGATGAGCTTCGGGCACCGCGGCGAGAAGCGGCTCGGCAACGACCCGGATCGAGGCGAATTCGGATCGCGCGACCGGTGGCCGCAACAGACCGACGTCGATCTGGCCCGACGCCAGCGCCTCGAGCTGATCGCCGGAGACCATTTCCTTCAGCGATAGGTCAACCTCGGGCAGGCGGGTGCGGCAGGCCGCGACCAGTTCCGGCATGAACCCGTAAGCCGTTGCCGCGGTAAAACCGATCTTGATCGATCCGGCTTTTCCCGTCGCAATCCGGCGCGCGACCTGGGACGCGCTTTCCGCGAGCCTCAGGATACGCTTGGCCTCGGGCAGAAAACTTCGCCCGGCCGGCGTCAACCGCACCGAGCGGCTGGTGCGTTCCAAGAGCGGCGCCTCGACGATGTGCTCGAGCACCTGGATCTGCCGGCTGAGCGGCGGCTGGGTCATGTTGAGCCGCGCCGCCGCCCGGCCGAAATGAAGCTCCTCAGCCACAGTGACAAAACAGCGAAGCTGGCTCAGATCGAACATCGATGCGTGTCCGGAATGGACGGACTGCCTTGATGTCAAGTTTAGCATCGATCCCTCGATAGACACAATGGCGGCCGCCTGTCCCGAACGCCCGCAAGCCGGGGTGAACGCGGTCAGGATGGTTGCAATTGCACCCGTTCGATCTTGCCGACGACAAAGAGGTAGGCGACCGCCGCGACCAGCGCATTGGCGCCGATAAACACCAGCGCGCCGTTGAAGGAGCCCGTGGCGCTGAGGATGTAGCCGACGATGATCGGCGTCGTGATGCTCGACAGATTGCCGAACATGTTGAACAGGCCGCCCGAAACCCCGCCGGCTTCCTTGGGCGAGGTGTCCGACACCACAGCCCAGCCGAGCGCGCCGATGCCCTTGCCGAAAAAGGCCAGCGCCATCAGGCCGACGACGAACGCCTGTCCGTCCACATAATTGCAGCCGATGATCGCCATCGAGAGCAGCATGCCGCCGACGATCGGGATCTTGCGCGCCAGCGTCAGCGAGTTGGTCTTGCGCAAGATGACGTCGGAGATCACGCCGCCGAGCACGCCGCCCAAGAATCCACAGAGCGCCGGCAGCGTCGCGACAAACCCCGCCTGCAGGATGGTCAGGCCTCGTTCCTTGACGAGATAGACCGGGAACCAGGTCAGAAAGAAGTAGGTGAGGGCGTTGATGCAATATTGTCCGAGATAGACCCCGAGCATCATGCGATTGCCGAGCAGTTGCCGGATGTGGTCCCATTTTGGCCCGCTTTGCGCACCCTGGCCGGCGTCCATGTCGACCAGCGCGCCGCCGTCCTTGATGTAGTCGAATTCGATGGAATTGACGCCGGGGTGGTCCTTCGGACCATGGATGGTCATGATCCAGATTAGCCCGATGACCAGACCAACGGCGCCCATCACGAAGAAGACGTAGCGCCAGCCGAAATCATGGGCGATCCAGCCCATCAGCGGCGCGAACAATACGGTCGCAAAATATTGCCCCGAATTGAAGAAGGCCGAGGCGGTCCCGCGTTCATTGCTCGGAAACCAGGCCGCGACGATGCGGGCGTTAGCGGGGAACGACGGCGCCTCCGCGAGACCGACCAGGAAGCGCAACGCGAATAGCAGGACGATCGCAGTTCCGCCCGCGAAGAAGCCGATAGTGCCCTGCATGAATGTGAAGACCGACCAAATCAAAATGCTGCAGGCATAAACCCATTTTGAGCCGTAGCGATCGAGCAGCCACCCGCCAGGGACCTGGGCTGCAACATATGACCAGCCAAAGGCTGAGAACACGTAGCCAAGCGCGACCGGATCGAGTTGAAGCTCCTTCGACAGCGCCGCGCCCGCGATCGAGAGCGTCGCACGATCGGCGTAATTGACCGTCGTCACGATAAACAGCATCAGCACGATGAAGATGCGGACGCGGGACCTCTTGGCTTCGACGGCGGCGATCGTCACGGTCATTGGTTCCTCCCAGAACGCTACCCGAGCCCGCTGGTCGTGAACTTCGTCGTCGTTCCCTGCGGTTGGGTGCGATGTTTCTAGGAGACGTGCGGGGCGGGGATCGACAACCGATTGAGCATCGGTCAATTCAATTTGGGTATTGATGGGGGAACCTCGGCAAGACCGCGAACGGGGCTTGCGGTTCTCACGAAGGAGATTAAACCAGCAAATGCAATCGGTCAGACAATACGCTGTTTCTATTGACTCTTCTGAAGGCAGCGAGCGTCTGAGAATTGAACCTTGGCGGGCCACGACCGACGATGATGAGCACTATGTCTACGCCATAGCCCTATGACCGGCTTCATCTGGTCAACGCGGGATAGGAAAGCGCATGACGTGACGCCGTTGACCGGCCTGTCCTACCTTCTGAAAGCCGGCTTCGCTGAAGGTTTCGACAAAGCCCATGAAGCGATAGCTCGGAGAATCCGGATCGACAGGGTAGGCTTCCACGATGGTCGCGCCGTTGCGCGCGGCATGATCAACGGCTGCCAGAAGCAACTTTTTCGAGATTCCGTGGCCGCGATACTCTCGCTTAACGAAGAAGCACGCCAACGCCCAGACTCGTTCAGTCGTTTCGAAATCATCAAGGCCCCCGAGATGGCGGTAGGTGTCCCGAGGCGCGATCGAACACCAGGCGATGGGGGCGCCGTCACGATAGCCGAGAATGCCGATCGGCACGCCGGCCTCGACCTTGGATTGCATCGCAGCCCGGCGGCTTGCGCCATCGCGTTGTCTAGCTTCCGTAGCCGTCGATCGCCAGACCATGCACCAGCAGCTCTTTGGTCCGCCTCGGCTTTCGAAGAGGCCGGCGAAATCCGGCCAATTTTCATGGCTTACTTCCCGAAAGACGAATTCGCTCAAGTTTCCAATTCCTCGCCGTCGGTCACGTGCATCTGGCGCAACGCCGGACGGCGTTGGATATCATTTCGCACACAATAGCGTAGAATCGGCGGGTCTGGCGGAAGGGGTGTCCTCCGCATATAATTGATATAATTCGGCTATTTTGGATTTTGTGAAGCCTACCCACGAGTTACCCCACGCTCTCGCCCGCGCATGGCGCCGGTTTACGTCGCCCGATGCCGTCAGGAGCGGGTACGCACCGCGATTTTGGTGCTTACCGCGAAAAAATATTTATATGACAATTCAAAAAGATATGGTCATGACTTCGAAGATTAGGTTAGTTCGGGATTGTCTTTTGTAGCCCACTGATGTACATCCACACCCGCCTTGGAGGGTTCGATTCGTTCGTCTTGAGATCATCTCCAAGGAATCACGCCCATGCATATCGCCGATCCTGGTGCTGCCCCTGGCCGAAAGGCCTTTTCGGTCGACCAGTTCTGTTCAGATCACGGCATTTCGCGCGCGACGTTCTACAATCTCCGACAACGCGGCAAGGGGCCCACGGAAATGAAAGTCGGGACTCGCACGCTCATCAGCGTTGAAGCCGCGGCGGAATGGCGCCGCCGGATGGAAACGGAAACTTCGGCGGCCTGATTGCGCGGCAAAAGGAAAAGCGGCCCAACGGTGTGGGCCGCTCCTCCGGTATCTGCAGAGCTTGGCAGCCCGCATAATACCGAAGTTCCCAACCGGCGCAAACCCCATAGACCAAATTTGTATCCGGAAGACTCGCGCCCCGACGCCAACGGCGAGGATGACTTGGCATTCTTCCGGGCGCGGCCGCATGTGCGAACGCGTATCAGAGCAGCTTTCCCAGGCGAATTTTCCAGAAAGATTCTGAAGCAGGGTCGCGGCCGATCCGCGGTGGTGGTGGTCGCGATAGCGCGTGACCGCGCTGGCAACCCTACAACACGGGCGCGCGGCGTCCTCTTCGTCGACGAGGGGCGCGCATGACCGCATTTGCATTGATCAGCGGCGTCATCTTTCGCGCACCGATGCAGAAGACGGCGAAGAGCGGGAAGCTCTTCACGACCTGCACAGTGAAGGCCGGGGCGGACGACAACGGCGGCGATTTTTGGAACGTCTTGAGTTTTTCCGAAAGCGGACAGTTCGAGCTGTTGCGGCTCGAGGTTGGCGACGCCGTTTCGGTGCGCGGCAAACTGAAGGTCGAAACCTACGCCGCGAACGACGGGACAACGAAGATCAGCAGGACGATCTTCGCGGATGCTGCATTGGGGCTGCGTCCCGCGCCTCGCGAGAAAAAGCAGAAGGCGCCTCCGGCGGGCAGCAAAGCTGCGGACGCGCTTGCAAAACAATCGATCTTGCCCGACGCGACGCCAGAGATTGCAGCAGGGGGGCCAGCGTTTTTTAACGACGACATACCTTTTGAGGCAGTGCGATGAGCAGCGCAGCCCGAAAGATCGATCATCATCAAAGCGCAAAGCCCTCGCCGATCGAGGTGTTCCGCGAGCGCGCCAGGGCGCGCGCGATGCTCGTCGCAAATGGCCTGATGGACTTGCAAACCGCGGTCGACGGTATGCAGGAGACCGCCGGAGCTCAAGGGCTTGTCGCAAAGTACGGCCAGGACGAAATTCAACAGATCCTCAGCGAAGCATTCGCGAGGTGGCGATGATGGACCAGCTCTCCCCGCCGGTCGATCGCCTTGCCTATATCGGCCGCGATGTTTCGCTCGCCCAGCCTGGCGAAAAGCTCTCCGTATTTGTGGACCGCGCCAACGCCGTCGGCGGTTTGGTCCGCGACGGGTTCCTCAGCGCGACAGCCGTGAGTGAAAAGCTTTGGCAAACGGCCCGGGCTCATAATCTCGTTGGGTCGCCAGGCAGCGAACTGGAAGAACACATCACCAATGTGATCGAAGGCGCGGTCGCATTGGCCGACGAGGACGAGCCGCCAATGCCGGCTGGACCTGATGATTACGGCGGGCACAGCGCGTCCACGGCGCCGAGCGATCAATCACCACTCGCGCTCGTCACCCCACAGCAGTGGAAAGGCGTCGAGCTCGAGCCCATGCGCTGGCTCGCGACACATCGCGTCCCGGCCGATGACGTCACCATCCTTTCCGGTGATGGAGGCCTCGGCAAGACGACCGTCGCGCTGCAACTCGGCGTTTCCGTCGCGCGCAATCTTGGCGACTGGCTCGGAACGACAACCTTGTCGGGCCCCGTCATTTTCTTCAGCGCCGAGGAGCCGGAAAGCGAAATGCGCCGGCGCCTCGATCGCGTCGCTCGAAAGCGCGGGATCGAGCCCGAACAGATCGAGCATCTCTATTTTCACTTCGCGGAACCCGACAAGGCCTTGCTGGGCATCTCTACACCCGCCGGCACGATCGCCCCGACGGCAACGTTCCAGGCTCTTGCCAGATCGGTGACGGATGTCAGGCCGGCGCTGCTGATCGTCGATAGCGTCGCCGCGGTCTTCGGCGGTAACCAGAACGACCGGGTCCAAGCCCGAACATTCGTGAGCATGTTTCGCCGCCTGGCGCGAGAGGCGGGATGCGCCATCGTGCTGCTCGACCATCCGTCGCTGAGCGGCATGAACAGCGGCACCGGCCGCGGCGGCAACATGGATTGGAGCAACGTCGTCCGGTCCCGCCTGTATCTGCGGACGGTGGAGGAGGAAGAGGCTGCCTTCCGCGAGCTCGAAGTCGTCAAGAGCAATTATGGTCCCGCCGGCGAGAAGGTCAGGCTCCGTTGGGAGGATGGATCGTTCGTCCTCAAGACCGTTCAGTCAACGCCACAGCAGGCCGCCACTTTCGCAAAGATCGATGACCTGTTCCTGAAGCTGCTCGACAAGCGGACCGCTCAGGGCCGCCGGGTCTATCCGACCAAGGGTTCCGGATACGCGCCGAGTGTCTTTGCGATCGACCCGGACGCCGCCGGCATCACCCCCAAGGCCCTCGCAACCTCCATGGAGAGGCTCTTCAGCGAGCGCAAAATCGTCACCATCGAGGAGGGACCGCCATCGAAAAGAGTAACCCGCATCGCCCGCGCCGAGGTGTCCAAGGATGGCTAAAGCACCCTTCGATCATCCTTCGATCATCAAAATTTGGCTTCGATCATCCTTCTTTCACCTATTCGAACACCCCTTATATCATCTTCGATCATGCTTCGATCACCCTTCCTACTCACCCCCCATACCCCCGGGTGATCGAAGGTGCCGATCCCTGGGCCTGACGGCCGGTCCGGACACATCGATCCAAGCAAGCGGAGGCGTCGAATTGGGATGACTTCCCTTGGAGAGCCGCTTGACGCAAAAACCGATGCCGAGAAAAAAATAGCGCCGCGCGACGAGCCGGCCTTGCCGGCGATCGACTGCGACGTGCTCTTCGGCCTGGGCGCGATAGCGCGGTGGCTTGGCATCACCGTTGGCCAGGCAAAAGCGCTTGTCGACGATGGCACCGTTCCGACCTTCAAACCGCCAGGCCGCTCGGCGCGCTGCGCGTTGAAGAGCGCGATCAATGAGGCGTTTGCGGAATATGCTCGCCGATCGGCGGCGCGAAAAAGCGCCGCTTGACAGCAACTCTGTACCTGTTACGGATAACTCAACGAAGGTTGGACTGTTTGTAACGGGGCGGCAATGGCAGACGGCAAGTGGATTTCGTACCTCAGGGTCTCAACCGATCGGCAGGGCAAAAGCGGCCTTGGCCTCGAAGCGCAGCGCGCGGCTGTGGCCGATTATCTCAACGGCGGCCAGTGGAAACTGATCAAGGAATTTGTCGAGGTGGAAAGCGGAAAGCGGGCCGATCGGCCACAGCTCGAGGCTGCACTGGCTGCCTGCCGGCTGCACGGCGCAAAGCTCGTCATTGCCAAGCTTGATCGCCTATCGCGCGATGCTCACTTCCTACTCGGATTGGACAAGGCCGGCGTCGATTTCGTTGCGGCCGATATGCCGAATGCCAACCGGCTCACGGTCGGAATCATGGCCATGGTGGCGGAGGAAGAGCGGCGCATGATCAGCGCCCGCACAAAGGCGGCATTGGCCGCCGCCAAGGCGCGCGGCACGAAGCTCGGCGGGCGTCGCCGGAAGGTGATCGGCATTAACGAACGTGGCCGGAAGATCTATGGCGAAGTGGTCCGCGGCTCTGCCGATGCCATCGCCAAGGCTCAGGCGGCGATACAGCAGCGTGCGGACGCCAGGGCGGCCGACATCGGCCCGACCGTGAGAGCGTTGCAGGCAGCCGGGGCAGCGAGCCTGCGTGCCATCGCAGCGGGGCTCAATGCTCAAGGCATCCCGACGGCGCGCGGGCAGGGCACATGGTCCGCCAACCAGGTCGCGCGCGTCCTCGAGCGGCTGCAGGAGACCGCATGACGCCCCAAGAGCAGCAATGGCATTGGGGCGAGGGCACCAAGTACGCGATCGAAGGCATGAAGGCGCTCTTGCTGCTGAACGGCGGGGCCGCAATTGCGCTGTTGACGTTCATCGGAAGCCACGCGCCAAGCGGCTCCAACAAAACTCTAATCGCCCAGGCAATCGGAAATTCGCTGATTTCATTTGGTGTGGGAACGGTGAGCGCCGCGACGACGTTTGTTGCAGGCTACCTGACGCAGCTATATTACGGGAACGGAAGCACCAGCACGGCCATTCGATGGCACCAGCTAACCTATGTGCTGGTGATTGTCTGTGTGGCCGGTTTCATCGCCGGGGTTTATTTCGCCCGGAGTGCAGTGATCGCGAGCCTTTGACGTGGGCTGATTCGCCCGTGTGAAACCGCGACGGCGCGGCGAAGCGGCCTGAAACAGCCAGCGATCGGCACACGTCCGAAATTTATTTTCAGCTTCCCTCAACCCCGCTCAGCCTCGACCAACTCTGATTAGCCAATCGAGCCGCGCGCCAGCGGAGCGGTGCGCTCTTGCGTTAACACTTTGAGCCAGTTTCTTTGCTGAAACTCGGTTCAAACCTCGCGAAACCAGTGCGGCAACATCGAACAATGAGCGCGCAACCTCAACCAGCAACCCGTAACCTCGGTGGACGGCCGCCCGGCATCAACCGGAGGCGCAAAGAGCTGGTCGATGGCTACGTCACAGCCCTCGGCGGGCCTGATCGCGTCACACCGCTGCAGATGGTGGAGATCGAGCGCGCCGCGGGGCTGACACTTCTCGCCCAGGAGATGCGCGCAAAGGCACTCCGGGGCGAGGATGTAGCGATTACCGACCTTACGCGCTTGGAGGGCACTCTCGACCGCGCCACCCGCCGCTTGGGCCTCAACATCGGCGCCGCCGCCCATCGCGAACCCGTCGCCGATCTGCAGTCATACCTGGCCAATAAGGCCGCCGGCGGTGGTCCATGACGATCACCCTCGCTGCAGCCATGCGCGACGTGAACTTGCTCGGGGCGCCATTTCAGGCGCCTTCCTTTTGGACGTGGCATACGGTCGCGAAGGTGATCAGCGGCGAACCGCTTGACGAGCGAGAGGCCGCGCTATTCCGCGAATGCACCGGGCGAACGGAGCTCCCGAAGGGGCCGGTCAGCGATTTGACGCTGCTCGGCGGCCGGCGCACCGGCAAAGACCGGTTCATGTCCGCAACGGCGATTTTCCGCGCGGCATTGGCGGCGAAGTGGCAGGAGATCATGAGCGCGGGCGAAATGGCGACCGTGATCCTGCTCGGCGCCGACAAAAAACAGGCGAGGATCCTGCGGCGGTACTGCCAAGGCCTCCTCGAGGCTCCGATGATCAAGGCCTTGGTCTCGCGCGACACGGATGAGCAGATTGAATTTAAGAACGGCGCCGCCCTTGAGATCACGACAAACGACGCTGCACTTGTGCGCGGCCGAAGCGCGATCGCCGTGCTGGGTACAGAGGTTTGTTTTTGGCAGACGGACGCCGCGTCCTCCTCGAGCGACGAGGAGGTTGTCGCCGCAGCCGAGCCCGGCATGGCCATGATCCCCGATGGCGGATTGATGATTATGGCTTCCTCCGTCCACCGCAAGAAGGGCTACATGTACCGGCGGTGGAAAGAACTTCATGGTAACAACGAAGCCGAAGCCATCTGCTGGCTGGCACCAAGCCGCACGATGAATCCCGCCCTTCCTGAGAAGGTTGTGGCGAAGGCGATGAGCAAAGACCCCCAGCGGGCGGGAGCGGAATTCGGCTCCCAATGGCGCGACGACGTTTCCGATTTCATACCGCGTGAAGTCGTCGAGGCCGCGACAGACTTCGGTGTTCGAGAGCGAGCACCATTGCCTGACATGGACTATGTTGCCTTCACGGACGCCGCCGGCGGTACCGGAAAGGACGCTTTCAGCCTCGCCATCGCCCATCGTGAGCGGGACGGCACAGCCGTCCTTGACTTCCTCCGCGAGCGCAAGCCTCGCTTCATCCCTGCCGCGGTCGTCAAGGAATACGCCGCGATTTTGAAGCTCTACCGCATCACCTCGATCCGGGGTGATCGATACAGCGCCGGCTGGAACGCCGACGAATGGGCGCGCGCCGGCATCAAGTATGAAGCGAGCGAACTTACAAAGTCGGAGCTCTATCTCGCGGCGCTGCCGATGCTGCTTTCCGGCCAGGTCCGCCTTCTGGACAATCAAACTCTCCGCGATCAGTTCGTCGGCCTTGAGCGCCGCGTGCACTCTACCGGCCGCGAAAGCGTAGACGATAACGGCTCAGCATCCGCGAATGATGATTCCGCCAATGCCTGCGCTGGCGCGATCGTTCAGATATCCAGCGCTGC
This sequence comes from Bradyrhizobium lablabi, assembly GCF_900141755.1. Classification (NCBI taxonomy): domain Bacteria; kingdom Pseudomonadati; phylum Pseudomonadota; class Alphaproteobacteria; order Hyphomicrobiales; family Nitrobacteraceae; genus Bradyrhizobium; species Bradyrhizobium lablabi. The sequence continues at coordinate 7,884,677 of NZ_LT670844.1, forward strand.
GGCGCCCCTCATCATCACTTCCGAATTCGCCGCGGAATTCGCGGCGCTGACGCGCAACATGAACTCACGTTCCAACCTCAACGCAATGAAAGGGCACTAACAATGTCGACATACGATCACGAAGGCCGCCGAAACGAAGACCGCGAAGGCCGCCGCAACTCCGCCAAGGATAACGAAGGCGGTTCGGGCCTCAAGGAGGTGATGGCACTCCTCATGGAAAAGCTCAGTGATGAAGAATTCAACGAATTCATGCAGAGGTTCGGCGGATATTTTGGTGCAAGCAAGGGTGCCTTGGGCGCCGACGATCCCGCCCCGTTCAGGGGCATGCAGCCCGGCGGCAAACGATTTGGCGAGGACGCGATGCGGGCAGCGATCGCCGACGCGCGGTCGACGTCTTACTCGAAATTCGAGGAACACCGGAAGAGCCTCGGGCTTCGCCGGATCCGCGTGCTTGGCTAACGCCACAGACGCCGGCGCCTGGCGTGACGCCGAAACTTTGAGGAGCAAGACCTATGGCACTTCTGCGCATGGCCACCAGCAAATCCGCGCCACCACCGCCACGCTCGCCGGAACGCGTCGCGCTCGCCGCGGCGATCGAGCGCCACACCGCTGCAGTGCGCGAACACGACGCCACCACGCGGGCGCTCGACGAAGCCAAAGCCCGCATCTACCACGACGGCAACCAGGCGGAGGCCGTCGAGAAGGCAAAAGCGGCCGTCGAGAATGCGAAAGCGAACGCCGCAAAGCACATGACCGAGAGCTTGCTTGGAAAGGCAGGCGAGGCGCCGGTCAGCATCCAGGAAGCCCGGCGCGCGCTGCAGGATGCAGAGGACGAATTAGAAGCCTTGAAGGCGGTGGAAGCCACGTTGCAAACACGTCTTACGGCTTGCACCAGCGAGCTCGACTGGGCGAAGCGTCACCTGCGGGACCGCGTCCGCGACGTTGTGAGCTCTGAGCCTGGCATTCGAAATCTGCTCACCAAATTCGAAGCTGCCAAGAAAGACTTAGAGCAGCGCCACCTCGATCTGCGGTGGTTCTCACGGCAGTTTATGATTCCTGATGAATTCAAGAACTGGGATCTCGAGGGCATTCGGCATGAGCCTCAACCCAACGCGCTGTCAGAGCTGACTGCGCCCTGGGCGGCGGCCCTCGAGCAGCTGGCCGTCGACGCCGACACGCCGTTGCCGGCGAGCTGATCAGAATGGAGCGCGTGTTTGGGAAAGCATTAGCGCTCCTGTCCTCGCGCTACGCATTGCGCGAGGCGCGACCTATTCGGCGAGTGGCGCGATACCAAGTAACCCCGAACGTCGGCGCGAGCGTACCGAAAATCTCGCGCTCGGTGGCCGACAAAGTTGGTGAAGGGCGGTGTCCATGACGACCTTCATCATTGCCCGCCGCCGCGGACGACGTAACGGCGGCGGGCAACTATCCAGTCCAACCGAAGGAAACCAACATGCGAATCTCAGTCGCCTGCTCAATCGCTATCGTCGCGTCGCTTCTGCAGTTTGCGCCGTGCATCGCCGCTGAACCTTGCGCGATCGGCGTCGCCGCGGTCGGCGCATGCCAGATTGGGCAGCATCCGAAGTCGGAGCGTCGCGCTGTTCATCCGCGCCATCGAGCGATGGAGAAGCGAAAGTGAAAAAACATCTCGCAATCTCGCTCGCGGCCGCGCTATGCGCGACACCGGCGCTCGCTCAGACGTCGCCGAACCTGACATTCGGCCAGGTCCTCACCCCCGCGCAGTGGAATTCGATTCTGGCCGGAAAACAGGACGTCCTCAGTTACAACCCGTTGAACGTCGCCGGCGGCGTGATGCTCGGTCGGCTGGTGACGGTGGCCCCGCCTTTCGGAACGACGGCTGGATTTAATCTTGCGCCGGGGACGACGCCGCCAAGCCCCGTCAATGGCGACATGTGGGTGACCGCGGCCGGCATCTTTGCTCAGGTCAACGGCGTGACGGTCGGGCCGCTCGGCGGCGCCTCGTCGGCCAGCTTTGCGGCAACGCAGCCACTAGCTGTTACGTTCCCGGGCGGCGTGACGACCTACGCGCTCAATTTCAATTCGTCGCTGTTGAAGGATGGCAGCAATAATCTCGGGATCAATCTCGCCAATCCGAACACCTGGACGGCGACGCAGACCTTTCCTGCCGCCAGCATTACGAACAGCGAGCTTGCTAATTCGTCGATCACCATCGGCAGCACCAACGTTGCTCTTGGCGGCACGGCGGCAACGATCGCCGGGCTGACGCTGACTGCACCGAACCTCGGCGCTGCGACCGCGACCACGATCAACAAGCTGACGATCACGCCACCGGCTACCGGATCGACACTGACGATCGCCGACGGAAAGACATATGTCGTCAACAATTCGATCACGCTTGCTGGCACCGACAACACGACATGGACCGGCGCCGGCGTAAATATGACGCTGGCCGCACTCAACATCGCCGATCAAGTATTGACCGGCGGAGCGAACGTCACGGCGCAATCGCAATCGACCGGCAACATCACGGTGGACTGCGGCTCACGGCCGATCCAGACCATCACCAACAACGGCGCCTACACGATCACGGCACCATCCAACGATGGTTTCTGCCTGCTCAAGGTCACGAACGGTGCTTCGGCTGGCGCCACAACATTCACGGGCTTTTCGGTCGGCACCAACACCGGGGACGGCCTGACCACCACGAACGGCAACAAGTTCGTTATCTCGATCATCCGTGCCGGTGGTGATTCAACATATTCTGTGAAGGCCCTCCAATGAGGCCAGCGATCATCCTGCGGAGTGCGGTTGCCGCCTGCCTGCTGCTTGGCGTCGTAGCCGCAAGGGCTCAAATCTTTGCCCCGCCCTATGTGAATTTTGCATCGGGAACGCCGCTGTCTTGCTCTGGCGGCACGCACACAGTAGTTAGCGGGCACGATGTCTATACATTCACGGCCAGCGGCACACTGACGTGCACGGGCAGCGGAACAGCGAACTATCTCGTCGTGGCGGGCGGGGGCGGGGGCGACATCAGCGGGGGTGGCGCTGGCGGTCTGTTGACTGGAGCCACTTTGCTATCCGCAGGCAGCTACGTGATTACGGTTGGCAACGGTGGATTGGGGGCGACGGCATCAAATAATGCTACGAGCGGAGGTAACTCATCACTCGGCGCGCTCGTCACTGCGGTAGGAGGTGGGCGCGGTATTAGTTCTATCGCATCTGTTAGCGGTGGTTCTGGCGGTGGTGGCTATAGTAGCGGTGGCGGTGCGGGCGCGGCAGGAACGGCGGGGCAGGGTAATGCTGGAGGCAACAGCGGCGCTTCACAAAATGCAGGCGGTGGCGGCGGCTGTGGGGCGGTCGGTAGTAATGGTGGCCCCGGAACAACAGGGACGGGCGGCAATGGTGGTGCGGGATGCTCATCATCGATTAGTGGTTCCGCCGTTACCTATGCAGGTGGTGGCGGTGGTGCTGCCAACACAACACCGGGCAGTGGCGGTTCTGGTGGGGGTGGTGCGGCTGGCGCGTCGTCTGGAACATCTGGCACGGCGAACACGGGTGGCGGCGGCGGCGGCATTTTTACAGCCTACGCGCCGAGCGGCGGCAATGGCGGCTCCGGCATCATCATCGCCAGGGTGAACTAACTAGTCCCTGATACGGCTCAGCGCGCGCCATATTGGGCCTGAACGTTTCCGGGCCCTTTGGTGCTCGTACCGTTCGATGAGCCGACGAATCGCCAGGCGTAACCGCTTCAGCAGATGGCTCACGACGTGTCCCCTTGCGCCGGGCCGAAAACGAATCAACGAAGAGCAAATGCCGGCGCGTTTCCCAGCGGGAACGCTTGCTCGGATCGATGCTGTTTTGGATTCAGAGACCAACGAAAAGCGGGCCGATCTGGTCCGCGAAGCGGTCGAGCGTGAGCTCAAGCGCCGCGAATCGAAGAAGCAGCGCAAGTAGCCGCTCAGGCCTGCAGCTGCGGACGGTCAAAGGATGAACCGTCGCTATTTGCCCTCGACCATTCGAACGACGCAGATTAGCTCCTGTTCCGCCGACAATCGGTTGTGCGGATAGTCGGAAGCGCAGAAAACTGGCGACACCCTTGCTTTGACGAGTTCGCGGATTCGCGCGCAATCCGTCTCCGAAAATCCTTTGCAATAGTCAGGTGTCGGCGGCGTCCGCTGCGTTCCGCATGCAATGTCGGCGAGCGCGCCGGCTGCCGACCGCGGCGGCGCGTAGAGAACCGGCCCGAGACCGCCAGTCTGGTCGCGATAGTGGCCGCGACAGTCGAACCATAGGACGCGGAGGTTTTCGGGATTGTATCCGGCGCCCTCGACAAAGTAGACAAAGGCGTCAGCAGTGCCGTTACTGTAGTGATTGATCGAATTTAGGTCGATCTTGTAGACCGCACCATTATCGGCCTCGACACTTCTCCAATTCCATTGATGGTCCAGCGCCGACGCAGTTGTGACCGTCATAAGAAGTGCCACCGCGGCCACCAACCAGCCAATAAATATTTTCATGAAATGCCCCAAAATAATCAGGGCATGATTCCGCAACCGGGGCGGGAGGGCAAGTATGCAGTGATGATACGCCGTCTGGCCTACCGACCGTCCTCGGTCATTTGCCTTTTACCTTCAGCCCGATCTCGACCAGGCGGCGGATTGCTTCCGGGCGGCCGGGCAAATCGGATTGTTGCCGGCGCCAATCGTCCAGTTGTTTCGCCATATGCGGTTGCACACGGACCAGGACGGGCTCTCCGGTGGCCGCGGCTCGTTTCTTTGGCGATTTCGTGATTGATTTGCTCATGAGGTCATGATATCACGAAATCAAGCCGGGGCAAGGGTGCAACCTCGCCGCCGGCTCTAACCCCGAGCAAGGATTTACCCCATGCCCAAGGCTACAGGCGTGTTTATCACGCAACGGACAGGCACGTCCGAATTTCTGATCACCGTTAACCGTCTGAGAATATCGCAGCTGCTACGCGATCCCTTCGTCGCGGCCGCTTTCAAGGCCACGGAAGAAGACGACGGGCTTGCGCCGGCCCTGGTCGAGGTCGACCGACCCAAGACCCTCGACGGCGGCGCCGCCGAGCACATTCTCGCGATGGCGGAGGTTTGAGTTATGAAGCGCCTTTCACAGCCCGCCAGCAAGCCGCTGGTCGACGTTTCGTCGCCGCTCCCTGAACAGCATGCCGGCGCCCTCAAAGCGCTGTCGCGCCTGCGCCGCGAGGCCTGTAGGCAAATCGCGAGGCTCGGTCGGTCGTCATCTTGTCCACAGCTTTCCACCGGACAAGATGAACCGGTCCAGCAATCAGACGTTTCTCCGAGCACTGACAAACACACCCGGAGAAATGTCATGGGCATAATGGGTTCGGCGGCGGCCACAACGGCCGGCGCCACTTTCTTGGCGTCGCAGTCTGCCGCAGCGTTTGCAGTCCAGAACTCGGGGCGCGCAGAGATCGACAAGCTTTATGAGGAACGTACGGCGCTCGCTGCTCGATCGCGCGAGTTGCATGCGCAATACGTCGCTGCCGACGCGAGTCTTCCCTGGTGGGCCCGGGCCGGTCACGAGTATCTACGCGGTGACGGCACATGGACAGGCGGCATTGTCGGCTGGCCGGCGATCGATGATGACCACAAGCCGGCGCATTACATCGTCCAGCTCCTGAAGCGGCCTTCGCCGTACACCATCCGCAGGGATTTCGAGCGCGATCTTCGATTTTTTGGCGAAAAACAACGGCCGGAAATTCGTGCGAAATATCGCCGGCGGATGCGCGAGCTGGTCGCGCGGCTTCGGTGTCAACGCGAGGAAGAGCGAAAGGCTGGGCTTCCCGAACTGGAAGCCCAGATCGATGCGATCAGTGATCGGATATTTGATCTCAATGACAGGATCGAAAACCTCGATGTGTCAGCTGCAGACATGCCGCAGAAGGTTGCGGCCGTGCATATGATCACGCAATATCGGCATTTCCTGGCACGGCAACCCATCGGCGACATCGCCGTGCTTATGGTGCTGCGGCCGATGCTGACGGGGTTGATCCGCGAGCATGCCGATTTCGCCGCCAAGGATTGGGAAGCGCCGATCTGCAGCATGCCCTTCTACTCGTCCTAAGATCCAGCACCAGCGCTGTACGAAGCCGCCGGGCCCCCGCTCGGCGGCTTTCGCGCGCGTAGGGCGGTGACAAAACCCCGCCGGTTCACGCCGGCGGCAAGCCGCTAGGGATTGTGGCGCGCGCCGGGGCTCAAACCGCACCGTTGCAATAGTCCGCCCAAGTCATCATCAGTTCGCGCCGCTTTGCCAGCGCAGTGCGGCGCCGATAGGCGATCTCGGTTTCGTCGCCCACGACGTGCGCAATCGCGGCTTCCGCCGTTTCCCATGCGGCCTCGGTTTCGTCACCCGCGTAATCCCGAAACGTCGACCGCATGCCATGCGTCGTTGCCGGTGTATCGGTGTGGCGCGCAATGCAATTCGCCAGGGTGACGTCAGATACCGGCCGGAACGGCAATTGCGCCAGTGCGAGCGGCGTGAGCGGCACAAAGTGCGGTCGGTCGCCCTTCATGCGGATCGCGGGGACAGTCCACAGATCGCCCTTCACTTCGGCGGTCGGATCCATTTCGTAGGCCTCGTTAAAGCGACAGGCGGTTAAAATAATCCACCGCAACATGCGCGCTGCGTTACTCGTGTCGCTGGCCAACGATTTCCAGAATTTCGGCATCTCCTCATAGGGCAGGGCAGGATGGTGCTTCACGTCCGATTTCTTGCGTCGGGCAAGCACCTGGTCGAGATGACCGCGCCAAAGCGCCGGATTTTCGCCAGTGCGGAGCTTTTCGGCCTTGGCGGAATTTAGAATTGCTTCGATGCGACCGCGGACACGCCGAGCCGTTTCTTTTTTCTTGGTCCAAATCGGCCGCAGCACTTTCAGAACAGCCTCCGTGTCGACGTCAGCGACCGGCAAATGGCCAATATGCGGATGGGCATAGTCGCGCAGACTATTGCGCCATTGCTGGCGATGTTTGTTGTTTTTCCAGCCGGCTTCGCGACCGGAAATGAATCCATCGGCATAGACCTTGAACGTGACGGAGCGGGAGGCCTCCACCTTGGCCTCGGCGCGCTTGGCATTGCGATCCTCGATAGGGTCTTTGCCGTCGCGTATCAGGGCGCGGGTGTCCTGCGCCGCGTCGCGCGCCTGCGCCAATGTCACGTCGTCAGCAGGCCCCAAGCCCATGTATCGCTCTTTGCCAGTGACCGGCGACGTGAAGCGAAAAATCCAACTTCGGTTGCCGTTTTTGTCGACATCGAGCCGTAATCCGCCGCCGTCACTCAGCTTGTCACCGGGCTTCGAATTCTTCACCTGAAATGCGGTCAATGCCATTGAAGTGTCCGCCTAATCCCACGGGCCAACCCACGTCTGTAGCGTGGATGCTGGCACATTTCGGCGGACACCGGTAGACGCCGGAAGAAATAAAGCCCCGGTTTTCCGAGGCTTTAAAAACATCTATAGACGTGGGTGGATACGGGAGAACAATGTTCTGGCGGAAGGGGTGGGATTCGAACCCACGGTACCCTTGCGGGCACGCCGGTTTTCAAGACCGGTGCCTTAAACCACTCGGCCACCCTTCCGTCGCCGCGACATCAAGCACTTAGCTACCGCGAGATCAAGAACGGCCTGTGAACAAACCGAACTTGGACCAATCTTTGGACCAATCTCGCTTATTTTGACCCGAGAAAACCGGCCGCCAACGCTTCGATTGCATTCGACAGCGACGTGTCGGCATTTTTCGATCGGGTTCTCTTCGCGTAGTTGCGCAACACCACGGCAGGGTCATCGCCGATCCGCTGCGCCACGGTATGCACCGGGATGCCGGCATCAAGCAGCGCAGTCGCATGGATACCTCGCAGATCGTGAAATCTGGTCCTGCCGAAACCGAGCCGGCCGGCGCGCCTTGCAAACTCCTTTGAGAAATTGCGCGGGTTCCGAGGTGCTCTAAATTCGAACTCCTCGCCCTTCATCGGAACGTTGGGGAACATCAAGGTGCCGGGCGGCAGGCGGACCAGACCGAGATCAACATCGGCGCCGTCCGGGATACCGGCTTGGATGCGCTGGTGCTTCTCTCTCTCCGCAACCAACATCCTGACCGTGGCGTCGTCCAAGGAGATGGTCCGCAGCCCGCGTTTGGTCTTTGGCGGCTTGAGTCTGAGGCCGAACTTTTTCGTTTGTTCCCATGCCCGTTCGATCCGGAGAGTCCTCTTGGGCAAGGCCCTTGGTGGTCGGCTGCAGCTTGCCGTTCTTGTCGGTGTACCGCGAAGCTACCGCCGGAAGTGAAGGCCGCCGCCCTGACCGCCCTTACACCCGGATCACGCATGATTTTTCCCAAGCCAAGGCATGCTGAACAATTACCGAAAGATCATGCAGTTCCGGCTTCCAACCCAGCCTCACCAATTGGTCATTGCTGGCGATTATTGAGGCTGGATCGCCCGGCCGTCTAGGCGCTTGACGAACTTCGAAGTTAGTGCCCGCGACGCGCCTGACCGCCTCCACAACTTCTCGTACCGAGTAGCCCCGGCCATATCCGCAGTTAAGTGTTCGAGAAACTCCGTCGAGCCGCAGTTGATCGAGCGCGAGAAGGTGGGCGTACGCTAAATCGGAAACGTGTACATAATCTCGGACGCATGTCCCATCCGGCGTCGGGTAGTCATTGCCGAAGATATTCATGAAAGGCCGTCGACCAAGTGCAGTCTCGATTGCTACTTTAATCAGGTGCGTGGCATTGGCCGTAGATTGACCATGGCGGCCCTTTGGGTCGGCCCCCGCCACGTTGAAATATCTTAAGATTACATGCTTTTGACCATAAGCAGCGCTGACATCACGGATCATAAATTCGGACATTAACTTCGACATCCCGTACGGTGACAGCGGTGCCGGGACGGTTTCTTCATTCACCGTCGCTCTATTTGGATTACCATAGACAGCTGCCGTTGAAGAGAAAACGAAATATCTAACTTTTCCTTTCACTGCTGCCTCTAGTAAAGCCCGCGTCTTTGCGGTGTTGTTCAAATAATAAGCGAGCGGATCAGCTATCGACTCGGGTACGACTATTTTCGCTGCGAAATGCAAAATTGCATCAATCTTGTGCGCTTCAATAATTTGAAGCAATAGCGAAGTATCTCCAACGTCGCCGAAGATAAATGGTACTTCCGAAGGAATTGCGCTTCGACTGCCGGTAGACAGGTCGTCCAAGACAACCGGGGTCTCTCCGCGATCTAGAAACGCCAGAACCGCATGTCCGCCGATATAGCCTGCGCCGCCGGTAATAAGTACTGTCATTCAGGTCTCACTTTCGCCTGAGCGATACGAGAATGTCATCTGTTCGCTCTGCTCAAACCTTACTGCCGCTTTTTATCGAAACTCGCTCGAAGAAGAAATCGTGTTGTCGTTGCGATGCGCTTCGGGCCGTAGCCATCTAACGATCCCCAACGCGCCGCAATACGCGCAAGTTGTATGCTACGGGTCAGTCGGGCCTGCATAGCGGCTCTTGCCATAGCCTGGTCTTCCTCCGAAAGCCGACGTTCGCCCCGAGCAAGTCAACCTGCAGCTCGGGGCCCAGGGTGTGTGAAAGCGCTCTGTTTGCTGTGATTCGCGCGATAAGATTCGCCGACGACTTGCGGGGTATCTGATGAAGCGCGCTTTGTCGAAGGGTTGGATCGCGGGCAGAGCACAACTGTTTCCGGCATCGCTCGATGACTATGTGACCGACCCGGCGCCGCCCATCCGATTGCGCCGGTTTCGCGCCAGGATTCGCGCCTCGCAGGCGCGCAAACTTCTGGCGCAGTGCCAGTGTTGCACCAGCCAGACCGGCGGCAAGCAGCCTGAAGGCCCACAATGGAGAAAACAGCCGGCGGAGATGGCGGGAGTGCACGAGGCCGAACAACGACTTGCGGGCAAGACGGGCCAGACTTTGTGACTCGGATGTGCAGCCGCTTTTGGATGGGTCAGCCGACCAAGGAACACTTCCTAGTTCCTCGAGCAGAAGGTTCTGCGCCATAGCGACCGCGGATTGACTTGCGGTGCGAACCGGCTAAGGAGATCGGATGAGCACTGGTTTGACCCGCGCTATCGCGTGGCTCTACGCAGCGGCGCTGGTCTTTTTGACCCTCGGCTCGCCGAGGTATCGCTTTGAAACCGTGCTGCCCCACAATCTGGAGCACTTGGTGGCCTTCAGCATCTCGGGCCTCTTATTCTCTATCGGGTATCGGTCCCGCCCTCTGCTTGCTCCATTGGCCGGCGTCGGCTTTGTGGCGGCGCTTGAGGTGCTTCAGATCTGGGTGGCGGGTCGGCATGCGAGATGGATCGACTTTGCAATGGACGCGTTGGGTTTCTGTATCGGAGTCGGTGTGGATCTTATTGTGTCCCGGGTACGAGACCAGTTGACGGCACAGTGAGCTCGTGTCGTGAGCGCCAATAGTGGCGGCAGCTCCGCCGTGGCACGGCTCGAGCTGTACGCCTTCTTGGTCGCCTCGCTCGGGAAGCGCACGTCGCGGGCAAATGAGTAATTGCAGTCAGATGCGCTCGGCCTGTCAGAGCATTGTCTTCGTTATCAACTCGCTCACTGCCGGTGGCGCGGAGCGTACCCTGGTCGATGTGCTGGCGTACCTTGAGGATCGCCTAAGAGGCTATGCTGTCCATCTTGTGCTTCTGGACGTCGAAGAAGAGCTGCACGCCGTGCCGCCTTGGGTGCAAAAGCATGTTCTCAATGCCAACTTTAGTTTCCTTTGGAGCACGATTTCGCTTACTCGGCTTCTGAGAGGTTTGGCGCCTGCGGTAACTGTAAGCTTCCTGAACCGATCGAACTGTGCAAACGTCTTATCCTCCAAGATCCTCAAATATCCATGCATAGTCAGTGAGCGTACTTACCCGACCAGCCGTTTTGGAGCCGGCCTGAGTGCCGTGATCACCAAAGTGATTATGCGGCTCACATATCCGCATGCAGACCAAGTGATCGCTGTATCCGAAGGGGTTAGAGCCGATCTGATGGCGAATTTCGGCGTCGACGGAGCGAAGATTCGCGTAATCTACAATCCCGTCGATACGGATCGGATCTGTGAACGAGCGTTGGAGACGCCGAGCGCGAGACTTCCAGAACCATATATCGTGAGTCTGGGACGCCTGGTTCCAAGTAAGAATTTTCGGCTGCTGATCGAGTCCTATCGATCATCGAGCATCAACGAGAATTTGGTTATCCTGGGTGAGGGGGAGGAGCGCCAGGAACTCGAGAAACTTGTATCGAGGCTCGGATTGGAAGGGCGCGTCATCCTGCCGGGCCACATGCAGAACCCATATCCGATTGTTGGGGCCGCGCGGCTGTTCGTTTCTTCTTCCAATCTGGAGGGGTTTCCGAATGCACTAATTGAGGCAATGGCATTAGGATGTCCGGTTGTCGCTACGGATTGTGATACTGGTCCGATGGAGATCTTGACGGGCAAAATGCAGGCCCGATGCACGGAGGTAACGCTCGCCGAATACGGAATCCTGGTCCCGGTGAATTCAGCTGATCTGCTCGCAGACGCGATCCGTATCGGGTGCCGTGAGAGCATCCGCGCCAGGTATTCGCGACGCAGCAAGGAACGTGCGCGGGATTTCGGAACTCGCAACTCGATTGAACAATACTGGTCGGTCATAGCGTCGCACGCGCGTTTCGTTTGATTCGTATTTCTGGTCTACGGACCGTCAGGAGGGGGATTGCATATGACAACCAGCACCATCGCTACCGTGATCCCGCTGTACAACAAGGAACCTTATATCGCGCGAGCGATCGCGTCGGTACTCGCTCAGACGAGGCCCGTCGACGAAATCATTGTTGTGGACGATGCCTCTACGGACGGCAGCCTTGAACGGATCAAGGCTTTTCAAGATTCGCGAATACGCGTGCTTCGCCGGACGGATCCCATGCAAAGAGGCCTCCCGGCAACTCGCAACCTTGGAATCCGGTCTGCAACATCGCGCTGGATTGCGCTCCTGGACGCGGACGATCGCTGGCATGAAGATTACATCGAAGAGAGCAACAAGCTCATGGCCCAAGCGTTCGATCGTATAGGATTTCTCTTCACCGGCTGGGAGAGCGTCTCGCCTAACGGCGTCGTAACGCGTGATGCATATAGCGTGCGTTGCGAAGGTTTGGGCTTCAGGCGGTTGGATCTTGATAGCTTCGTTTCCGCGTGGCTCGACCTTGACGCCTGTCCCGTATTCCCTTCCGGGGTTGTTATTCGCCGCGACATGTTGCTCGACGCCGGTCTGTTTCAAGAGCGTTGCCGTCGTGGCGAGGACAAGGACATGTGGTTGCGTGTGCTGGCGATAACCGACGCGCTCAGTTCACCGCGAGTGTGCAGTTCGTATTATCGCGATATACCTGGTGCGATGAACGAAACGATCAGTACCAACGTGCGCCATTGCCTGTGCGCCACGCTTGAAGAGATGATCTCTCAGGCGTCGGGGGCGCGCCGCCACTTGCTCATGCGGCTCTTCAACCAGCAGGTCATCGAATATGCGCGGTGGGTTGGTGGGCGCGAACGCCTCTCGCCAGACGTTTACCGTGGGTTCTTTGTATCAAAAAATCCGCTAGGTTACCTGTTGTTGCTCGCGCTTTCATATCTGCCGGTCTGGCTTTTGAAAATCGTGCGTCAGGGCATGCTCTGGGCCCGTGACGTGATTGAACGGCCCAGATCAAGCCGGTGACTCGGGCTACAGTAGCCCCGCCTCGTAGTTGTCAATCCAGGGATCGACCGCAAAGCTGCGCGAGACGACACCCGACCATGTCCATGTCGCATTCGTCCCGGCCGTGGCCTTCGGCCCGATGATGATCGCACCGTTCTTCTTCACGGTTGCGTTGGCACCCTTGACCTCCAAGCGAATTATATCGCCTACCAGGGGCGGGATTGTCACGAACCCGAGTTCCTTGAATTCACCGCTCGTCCTCTCATAGAGCGCGATGCGGTCGTTCTTGAATTCGACCCCGATCAGGTTGCTCGGGTTCGTGAGTCGGCAGGCCAGAATGCCATTGTAGTAGGTGGGAATTTTCGCCACCGTCGCCTGCACATAATGATCGGCAAAACCGCAATCTGGAGAGGCGTAGGCAGCGCCACGGTATGCTGTATTGAAGATGGCGAGCTTTTGGCCGCGAATGGCGATATCGCTCGGCGCGCCATCGCCGCCGCCGTCCGGAGCGAACCTCCAATCGGCGCTCGCTCCTAGGTCTTGGTCGGCGCGATTGAAGTCGTCTTTGAAGAACGCGCTTTCCGTTGTGCCGAAGGCAAGCGTAATCGTTTGATCGGCTTTGTTGCCATTGGCGTCCGTCGCCCGGACGATCACCTGGCGATTGGCGCCGCTCGGGGCGGCGGTCATAGCGAGCGTGCCTGCACGTCGGTCCGGCAGCACCTTGAACGAGGCCGCATCGCGACCCCCGACAATCGACCACGTCACCAGCTTGTTGGCCTTCAGCAGATGCGCGAAATTGACGCGCGCCGCCGCGGTCACGGATGCGGCGGACGTGATCGTCGGCGGCGTCGCATCCGAGGCTAGGCCATGGAGGAAGGCGTTGCCCCATCCTGCCAGCTCCGATTGCACAATCGCCTTGGCATGATGCGTGATTGCCGCAGCGGCGATGCGGAACACGCTATTATAGGCCTCGGCAACAAACACGTTGGTGTTGGGGTCGTTATCGGAAATAACGCCACCCTGAATGAGCACGTCGGCCCCGGCGACATTCGGCGCATCGCCGCCGTACACGTAATACTGCATCTGCGCGCCGGTGCCGCCGCGCGATTTCGGATTGAGCGCCCGGCAGTTGATATTGGTGGTGGAGGGACCCCAGAACTTGTAGTTCACCTTGTTGCCGCTGGCGGTGCAATTCACGTTCGTGACGTCGGTGCCCTTGTCGTCATAGCCAGCATCGGTATTTCCGCTGCTCGTGCATTCCTCGCGATAGATGGTGTAGTTGCCGCCCTCGCTCGCGAAGCCGTCGGCGTTCCAAAATCTATCCGGGTTGGAATTGTGGGTGTCATGGCAATTTGTGACAGTCACCTGGCGCATGGTGATATCGTGCGCCGTTTCATTGCATTCGACCCCGGTCGCGAAATTGTGGCCGTCCTGACGTCCTGAGTTCAAGGTGATATTTTCCAAGAGGACCTTGTGGCTATCGCCGCGAATGCGGATCGCCGTTTTTGAGAATCCGGTGCCCGTGATGTTTGTTAGGACCGTATCAACGTGCGACGTGCCCGCATCGTGCTCAAAGAAGCGCTGGAAGTTATAGGCGGTGCACTCGCTGACCGTGATCCCCTTGTGCGTTGGACCGGCCAGGTGGAACGGCTGCCCGGTCCTCTGGAAATCGAAGTACTGGAAGGTAAGATAATCCGCGCCCGACGTCAGGACGAAGACGTCCCCGCCGGTGGACCAATTCCTGACGTTCGTCACGGCTTCCGGATCAGCCGGGAGCGTCCAAGCGGTGCGGCTTCCGACGATGGTCGCCCTCATTGGTGCGAGCCTCCGGTCGACGCCGATGACGGTCACAGGCGATCCGACTTGACCGCCCTTGCTAATGCTGATTCTGTTGCCGATGAACGAATAGGGCCCGGCGTCGGCGCGGACGTAGACGGTGCCGCCAGGACCGGCCGCCGCGATCATATCGTTGAGCTGCCAGATTGATGCGGCATTCGCCCAACTATCGCCGGTTCCGTTGCCTGCCGGCGCCGGCGCGATATAGCGGACGTGCGTCGCGAGCGGTGGCGACGCAGAGGTCGCTTTGGGCGAAGCAGCTTTTGCGGGTCTCCCAAGTGAAGAGAGACTCGCAACGAGCAGAGCGCGGCGGGTCACGAACATCACCGCATTTTACATCCCCGCGCCGCTCTGACCAAGGACGTGGCCGGGAACCCCGTCAGGACCGACATCAATGGGTGCGCCGATCCTTTTTCTGAGGGAGGCATAGTGACAATCAAACCACGCTCACTCGTGATCGGCGCTGCGACGTACATTCCTGGGCTGCGAAACTTCACAGGCAGGAGAACGGGCGGCACGGTGTCCGCGCGGTATTGCTACTCTGTCTGGTTGCGCCATTTATGCATGCTGCACTGGCATGGTCTGCCTACGACGTTCGAAACGGTCGCTGAGCTTGGTCCGGGCGACTCCCTCGGCACGGGCTTGGCCGCACTCCTGTCCGGAACAGGACAATACGTCGCGCTGGATGTAGTCCGGTACGCAGATAGCGCCCGCAACCTTCAAATCCTGGAGGAACTGGTTGCACTCTTTCGAAATCGCGAGCCAATACCTGATCAAGTGGAGTTCCCGCTCGTTCAACCGCCGCTGTCGTCATACGCCTTTCCAGCTTTTCTTACGGCGGCGCGCCTGGAGGCCGCGCTCGGCCCCGGCCGGCTCGACCTGATCCGAGCCGCGGTGGCTAGTCCAGGGACGAGCCTCCGTGACGGGAAGGCGGTCTGTTATAACGCTCCTTGGACCGCGGAAATGATCGGGGACGCTGCAGCGGACCTCGTATTCTCCCAAGGAGTACTCCAATTTGTCCGTGATTTGCCGAGAGCGTACACAGAAATGGTGGGCTGGTTGAAACAGGGCGGGATCATGTCTCATGAGATCGCTTTCCAGTCGATTGGGATCACGGCCGAATGGAATGGCCACTGGTCGTGCTCGGACACGCTCTGGAAGCTAGCGGTGGGAAGGCGGCGGCATGCGACCAATCGCGAGCCACATTCGACGCACATCGGACTGCTGGAAAAGGCGGGGTGCCAAGTCGTGACCGACGAGCGCAGCGTCCGGCGGTCGGGTATCAGTGGAGCGAAACTCGCGCCCCGCTTTCGCCATCTGACCGACGACGATCTCACGACGAGCAGCGCGCTAATACAAGCGGTGAAGTTGGCCTGAGCGTTCTACTTATTGCACTGACGCATTTTTTACAGCGGACGAGCGCCCACTTCGCCGGAAAACACTCTGGTCGACGACGACCCCCGCCTAACGGCCGTTTCAAGCGGGAGCTCTTTAGAACGCCGATGCTCGGCCGGCTGGCGCTTTGCGTAGCCAAGAGAGCATCGTGAACGCGATACCTCCTGCGCCCTCTGACCCCTGACGAACCATTTGTATTGGGAACGGTTTCCGCGCGGGCGATCGTGTTTACCCGGCCTCAACCGCTTGCTTGCAATCAGGGTCTGTGCTTGCGTTGCGGAATGTTGGAACAATTGGAACTTGGGCGTTGGTGGAAAGCCGTCAAAGCGTTCGGCCTCGGACAAGGAACGAGCGCATACTTCTTCCTTGCGTTGCCTCGCCTGTCCCGATTTGCCGGGAGGAAGGCGAAGCCGATGCGCATTCCCAGCGTCCCGCACCCGATCTGGCTGCGCCCGGCGACAACCGACTGGTACGTCATGGAGCAGATTTTTATCGATCAAGGCTTCAGTTTGTCGCGTTGGCCGGGGCACGAGCGCGCCATTCGTTCAAACTACGACAGGATGCTCGAGCGCGGTCAAATTCCCGTGATCTTGGATTGCGGCGCGCATATTGGCCTTGCTGCCCTTTGGTTCGCACAGCGGTTTCTTCGTGCTCGCATATTCGCGGTCGAGCCCGCGCAAGACAATTTCGAACTCTTGCGCCAGAATGTTTCTTCTCATCCCAACATCACGCCGATACACGCCGCCATATGGGATCGCGACACGCGGGTCGATCTGGTCAATCCGGACGGTGAGCCCTGGGCATGGGCGGCGCGCGAATCCGGTTCCGGTGAGGTGCAGACCGTCACCGTGCGCGACCTCCTGCAGCGCGAGCCCAATGGCCTCCCGCTCATCGTCAAGATCGATATCGAAGGCGGCGAGATCGAGCTATTCCGCTCGAACGTCGAATGGATCGAGCAAACGCCCCTGATCGTATTCGAGCTGCACGATTGGCAAGGCGGTTGGCGCGGGGCGGGACACTCCGTGTTTTCACGCCTCAGCACGCATCCTCGGGACTACATGCAACGTGCCGACAACATGTTTTCCTTCGCGCACTCCTTGGCGCAGATGAATTGATCGCGTTATCCAGCCCCACTATTTCTGCTTGTTACGTAAGCTCGCTACCGCAAGCTGGCGTGAATATCATACCAACCAGGGAACTGCCGTCGGTACAGCCGCGACAACAGGCGCGGTATGCGCATTCCGCCTCGAAAGTCGTGCACAATCCCATCATCGCCAAATAAACGGTAGAGACCAAAGATCGCGCGGAATCGCCGAAGGCATTCGCCATAGTTCAACCAGCGGCCGGAAAGATCCTCCCCAAATGGTCCAGAAGCGCCGTCGACGAAGACATGGTGCAGCGGTTCGCCCCGAAGAGTTGTCGTCGCAATTCGGGTGCCCGGGATCGACGCTTGCTGAACAGGCTTGAATGTCCGGTAACCAAGACGCTTGAGGAGGTTCAATTCGGAGACGAGCTGCGAGAAGTCGACTTTTTCAGCCTCCATCGAAATGTAGGGTGGGCGATCCTCGAATCGCCCCAGCTCGTCCAGAACCAGGTGATCGGCGCCCTCGATATCAATCTTCAAATAGAACGGAATTCCATGTGTGCGAAACATCTCAGCAAGATCGACTCGGCCAACCTCGATCTTGACTGATCGCGTTCCAAATTTTTCATTTCGCTCCACCCATCTTTGATCAATAGTGCCCCACTCGGATTTCTGCAGGTTCTTATAAAAGGCGATGCGCTCACCCGCTGCTTCTGGAGCGACGGCACCTTCGATTATTCGCAATCGGTGGTCGGCAATCGGCTGCTGGAAGTGGTCCCTGCAATGGGCGACGAGGTCGGGGTCGGCCTCGAAGGCGACAACCTTGAACCCTTTTTTCAGATAGAAGTCGGTGTCCTCGCCTTTGTGCAAGCCGACATCGAAAATCAGATCGGGGTGGTGCGCCATCTGCGTTGCCTCTCGATCTCGACTGTCTAACTCTGATCCTTTTCGAGCGGCTAGGTCGGCGTTGTCGCTCCGCAGTGTCTCTTCAAGCGATTTCGTTCCGAACGTCTCTCCGCGCTGATAGCTACAGAGGTGCGATTTTAGGTCAGCGTTGACTACCTTTCTCCTACATTGATCGACTGATGCCAAAGTCCGCAATTTAGCCATGGAACGCATTTATTGAAGACTAGCCCTATCGGCTCATGGACCGGCCTGCATGCAAGCCACAGAGTCCAAGAGACAGCACTTGTCGACCGGGCCTCCTGCTGCGGCCCGCGCGCTCGCAGGTCATGATAGCGCCGGCCGTGCGGGGCTGGTCTCAGTCATCATTCCCGCCTACAACGAGGCTGCGACCATCGAAAGGACCATTTCTTCGGTACGCAACCAGACCTATTCAGATCTGGAGATGCAGGTCGTCGACGACGGTTCGACCGACGAGACTGCCGCTATAGTCCAGCGCCTTGCGGAAATAGACCACAGGATCACGCTTCTACGGAAGCCTAACGGCGGCCTCGTGTCAGCTCGCAACTATGGAATTGCGCATGCGGGTGGAGAGTTCATTGCCCCCATCGACGCCGATGACCTCTGGCATCCGGACAAGATCAAGAAGCAAATGGTGGTCATGCGGGTCCGTGGGGATCATGTTGGGCTAGTCTACTGCTGGTCGCGGGCGATCGATGAACGGGACCGGGTGCTCTTCGATATCACGCCGTGCATATTTCGAGGCAATGTCTATACGGCTCTGATCCTTAGAAACTTCCTGTCCAGCGGCGCGCCTTTGGTTCGCAGACGCTGCGTCGAAGAACTGGGTGGCTACGATGCGACACTTTCCTCCCGAGGGGCCGCTTGCTGCGAGGACCTGAAGTTCAATCTGGAGGTCGCTGAGCGCTATGACTTCGATCTCGTTCCGGAGTTCCTGCTTGCACACCGCATCCGTGCGGGAAGCATGTCGACCGATAGCGATGCCATGTTGCGCTCCTACGAGGTGGTGATCGAGGAGGTACGAACGCGACATCCTGAATTGCCGGCTAGGCTATTTCGCTGGGCAGACGGACACCAACACCTGGAGCTCGGGCTCACGTACGTGGCCGGTGGGCAGTGGTCGACAGGAGCCCCACTGCTTCTCAAAGCGCTGGTCGAAGATCCTCCTGCCACCATCCGACGAGGGACGAGGCGGGTCTTTGCGCGCCTCTGGAGGTCAAGCGGATTTGGTGCGCTCGTAAGAGCGAGGCGCCATGGCGGAGCGGGTAATACAGTGGTCAATCGCAACTTCTTCGAGGTTGACCCGACCATTCTGTGCGGACGTCCAAGAGCGCCATGGAACCGAAAGAGGCTCGCTCACGCTGCTGCACTGTTCGTAGAGCGCCGCGCGGATGTCCCATCCGGCGCGGATCACCATTCGCCTGAAGATGTGGGAGCTGATATCCGTCAAATCTGACATGTAGAGCACGAGATGATGTCCTCGGTCCAAAAGAGACTTGCTGCTGGTTTGAAGTCGATTCTCCCCATCGCCGTCACGCAGAGGCTTCAAGCCTGGTGGCAAGACGCGGCCATACGCAGGTCTCTACTTTGGCCGCCATTCGGTGCTGTTGCATCCCATGACCTCTTGCGTCGAACCTCCCCGATAAGTCGGCTGTACGGTGCCGATCGCGGCACCGCCATCGATAGGTACTACATCGAAGACTTTCTGGCTCGCCATGCGAACGACATCCGCGGCGTCGTGCTTGAGATCCAAGATGACGCGTATACCAAGCGTTTTGGCAAGAGCCACGTTAAACGAAGCGAGGTACTGAGTGTCTCACCTGGAAGCAAGGTGACGATCGTCGCTGACCTCACGTCCGCAGATCAAATTCCGTCGAGCACGTTCGATTGCATCATTCTAACTCAGACGCTGCAATACATTTACGACCTGCCCGCCGCCGTGAGAACGATTTATCGAATTCTGGCGCCCGGCGGGGTGCTGCTTGCGACCGTCCCCGGCATATGCGCCATCGGGCCGGAAAGCTGGCCATGTTATTGGTCCTTCAGACCGGCATCGGTAGAGAGGCTCATTGCGGACGCCTTTCCTGGCGGCAGCGTTTGCGTCGAATCCGCCGGAAACGTGCTCGCCGCGATTGCCTTTCTGCACGGGCTTGCCCTCGAGGAAGTCGATCGCACTGCTCTCGATGTCCATGATCCGGCGTATCCCGTGGTCGTGCGTGTTCGGGCGGTGAAATGATCGATGGTGCCGGTTTGGAGGGCCAAGAAGACTGTCGCCCCCCCAATTGACCCCTCCCGAGAAGAGTTGCTTTCAGTCGAACAAGTCGGTCGATGGTCTGGCCCTCGATTATTTTGTTCCGTCGACGTCCTGTCGAAGCCGGACCAGGGGATCGGCAGTGCAATGTCGGCTTCTTTATTGTAGACTGTCACAGTGTCAGCGACAGAGGTCGCCATCTTGTGCGTTTTCGCCCAAGCATGGCGCGAGGTCGCCTGTGGAACGGGAACCCGGTGCCACATTCGGCCCCATGACGCTCCGTGTCCGTACCAAAACTTCGTTCGCTGCCAGCATCAAAGTGCGGGGTTCAGGTGCCTATCCCATTTCAAATCTCGAACCAGCGGCTGCGGTACGATGCCCAACGCGCGAGTTTCCTCAATCTCAGCGCCCGCGGCATAGATTTCCTCTTCCAGTTCGTCAGCATGGTCATCCTGGCGCGATTGCTCACTCCCGCCGATTTCGGAGTGTTCGCGATGGCGACACCCTTCGTCTGGATCCTCATGACCTTTGGCGATCTGGGGTTGGCGGCCGCGGTGCTTCAGCAGCGCGACTTGAACGAAGGGCAGGCCTCTGCCGTCTTTCGCATCAATTTGGTGGCCGGGATCGCGTTCGGCGGGCTGTTCCTGCTCTGCGCGCCGTTGCTTGGCTCGTTCTACGGCGATCCTGAGGTGACGCAGGTCGCGGCCGCCCTGAGTCTCATGTTCGTTTTTTCCGGGTTCACAGCCGTGCAGCAAGCGCTTCTTCGCCGCGCCCTGATGTTTGACACGTTGCTGCGCGCGCAGATCGCCGCATCGCTGGTGTCATCGGTAATGGCGGTGACCTTTGCGCTCAAGGGCGCCGGTTACTGGGCGTTGACCATCCGTGCGCTCGCCGATCCATTTGTCTACGGCATCGTGGTCTGGACCTCGACTGGCTGGGTGCCAACCCGCGCCGAATGGGACGACACCGCCAGGGCCCTGCTGCGATACGGCAGGTATTGCATCGGATCCTCGCTTCTCTTTTCGATCGGGCGGCAAGCCAACAACGTCTTGATCGGTTGGCGCTACGGAAGCACTGAACTCGGGCCTTTCGCGCTCGCGAACCGACTGCTTCTTCTTCCGGCTCAGCAGATTTCTTGGCCGCTCGGCCAGGTCATGGTCCCGACTCTGAGCCGTCTCCAGGGTGACCCTGATCGGCTGAAGAGGTGGTATTTGAAGCTACTTCGATTGGTGACCTTTGCGTCGTTCCCGCCGTTGTTCAGCTTGGCGATCTGTGCCGACGACGTCGTCCACGTGATCGCGGGTCCGCAGTGGGGCCACGCGACCAATATCTTAAGGCTGCTCGCCCCCGTGGCCGCCCTGCAGGTGGGCTACGCCAGCACTGATTGGCTGATGCGATCGCAGGGACAGGCGGACCGTTTTTTTCGTTGGACGGTAATCGACACGACAGCCAGCCTTCTCGGCTGCGTTCTCGGTCTTCGCTGGGGAGCGATTGGCGTTGCCGCAGGGCTCGCCACAGCGAACCTCGTTTTGTTTCTTCCAGGCTTTGCTTATGCCGCAAAAGGCACAACAATCCGGCTCATGGACGCGCTAGAGGCCATGCTTCCCTGTTTCCTGTTGATGATGATGACCGTGCCAGCGGTATGGGCGCTCAGGCATTTCATCGCACAAGACTGGACTCCGTTTCCTCGCTTGCTCCTGACCGGAGTGACGATCGCCGCCATTATGGCGTGCGGAACCGTCTGGATGTATGGTCGCTCGGTTCTGAACCTCCACTTACTGAGATCAGAGCCTTGATCGGCACATGGGCCTGAACGAATGCAAGGCACAGGGACCAAAGGGCAGCACTCCTTAAAGCGGCCTCTTCCCACTGGGCGTTCTTATGCTGATCGCACGAGGCCCAACGGTGCGGGGCTGGTCTCAGTCATCATTCCCGCCTGCAACGATGCCGCGACCGTCGAAAGGACTGTTTCCTCTGTACTCAACCAGACCTATTCAGATCTAGAAGTCCTCGTTGTTGACGACGGTTCGACGGATCAAACCGGCGCACTTGTCCAGAGCATGGCGGACATAGACCACAGGATCACGCTTCTACGGAAGCCTAACGGCGGCCTCGCGTCAGCTCGCAACTATGGAATTGCGCATGCGGCTGGAGCGTTCATTGCCCCATCGACGCCGATGACCTCTGGCATCCGGACAAGATCAAGAAGCAAATGGTGGTCATGCAGGACCGTGGGGATCAGGTTGGGCTGGTCTACTGCTGGTCGCGGGCGATCGACGAGCAGGACCGCGTGCTCTGGGATGTTACGCCGTGCAATCTTCGGGGTAGCGTCTACGCCGCTCTGATTATAAGAAATTTTCTGTCCAGCGGCGCGCCTTTGGTTAGAAAATGCTGCGCTGCAGCGGTGGGAGGCTATGATGCGACACTCGCTTCCCGAGGAGCCCCTTGCTGTGAAGATTTGAAGTTCAACCTGGATATCGCCGAGCGCTGCGACTTCGATCTCGTCCCAGAATTCCTGTTTTCGTACCGCGTCCGTGCCGGAAGCATGTCGACCAATATCGATGCCATGTTGCGCTCCCGCAAAGTGGTGATCGAGGAGGCGCGAGCGCGCCATCCTGAATTGCCCAACAAGCTCTTTCGGTGGGCAACCGCACATCAAGACCGGGAGTTCGGTCTGGCTCACCTTAGCGACGGACGCTTCTTGACCGGAGCGCGGCTACTTCTCACGGCGCTGAGGGAAGATCCGTTCGCTACACTACGCGTGAGCACGATACGAGCCTTTGCGCGCCTCCCGGTGTCAAGCGGATTTGGTGCGCTCGTAAGAGCGAGGCGCCATGGCGGAGCGGGTAATACAGTGGTCAATCGCAACTTCTTCGAGGTTGACCCGACCATTCTGTGCGGACGTCCAAGAGCGCCATGGAACCGAAAGAGGCTCGCTCACGCTGCTGCACTGTTCGTAGAGCGCCGCGCGGATGTCCCATCCGGCGCGGATCACCATTCGCCTGAAGATGTGGGAGCTGATATCCGTCAAATCTGACATGTAGAGCACGAGATGATGTCCTCGGTCCAAAAGAGACTTGCTGCTGGTTTGAAGTCGATTCTCCCCATCGCCGTCACGCAGAGGCTTCAAGCCTGGTGGCAAGACGCGGCCATACGCAGGTCTCTACTTTGGCCGCCATTCGGTGCTGTTGCATCCCATGACCTCTTGCGTCGAACCTCCCCGATAAGTCGGCTGTACGGTGCCGATCGCGGCACCGCCATCGATAGGTACTACATCGAAGACTTTCTGGCTCGCCATGCGAACGACATCCGCGGCGTCGTGCTTGAGATCCAAGATGACGCGTATACCAAGCGTTTTGGCAAGAGCCACGTTAAACGAAGCGAGGTACTGAGTGTCTCACCTGGAAGCAAGGTGACGATCGTCGCTGACCTCACGTCCGCAGATCAAATTCCGTCGAGCACGTTCGATTGCATCATTCTAACTCAGACGCTGCAATACATTTACGACCTGCCCGCCGCCGTGAGAACGATTTATCGAATTCTGGCGCCCGGCGGGGTGCTGCTTGCGACCGTCCCCGGCATATGCGCCATCGGGCCGGAAAGCTGGCCATGTTATTGGTCCTTCAGACCGGCATCGGTAGAGAGGCTCATTGCGGACGCCTTTCCTGGCGGCAGCGTTTGCGTCGAATCCGCCGGAAACGTGCTCGCCGCGATTGCCTTTCTGCACGGGCTTGCCCTCGAGGAAGTCGATCGCACTGCTCTCGATGTCCATGATCCGGCGTATCCCGTGGTCGTGCGTGTTCGGGCGGTGAAATGATCGATGGTGCCGGTTTGGAGGGCCAAGAAGACTGTCGCCCCCCCAATTGACCCCTCCCGAGAAGAGTTGCTTTCAGTCGAACAAGTCGGTCGATGGTCTGGCCCTCGATTATTTTGTTCCGTCGACGTCCTGTCGAAGCCGGACCAGGGGATCGGCAGTGCAATGTCGGCTTCTTTATTGTAGACTGTCACAGTGTCAGCGACAGAGGTCGCCATCTTGTGCGTTTTCGCCCAAGCATGGCGCGAGGTCGCCTGTGGAACGGGAACCCGGTGCCACATTCGGCCCCATGACGCTCCGTGTCCGTACCAAAACTTCGTTCGCTGCCAGCATCAAAGTGCGGGGTTCAGGTGCCTATCCCATTTCAAATCTCGAACCAGCGGCTGCGGTACGATGCCCAACGCGCGAGTTTCCTCAATCTCAGCGCCCGCGGCATAGATTTCCTCTTCCAGTTCGTCAGCATGGTCATCCTGGCGCGATTGCTCACTCCCCGCCGATTTCGGAGTGTTCGCGATGGCGACCCTTCGTCTGGATCCTCATGACCTTTGGCGATCTGGGGTTGGCGGCCGCGGTGCTTCAGCAGCGCGACTTGAACGAAGGGCAGGCCTCTGCCGTCTTTCGCATCAATTTGGTGGCCGGGATCGCGTTCGGCGGGCTGTTCCTGCTCTGCGCGCCGTTGCTTGGCTCGTTCTACGGCGATCCTGAGGTGACGCAGGTCGCGGCCGCCCTGAGTCTCATGTTCGTTTTTTCCGGGTTCACAGCCGTGCAGCAAGCGCTTCTTCGCCGCGCCCTGATGTTTGACACGTTGCTGCGCGCGCAGATCGCCGCATCGCTGGTGTCATCGGTAATGGCGGTGACCTTTGCGCTCAAGGGCGCCGGTTACTGGGCGTTGACCATCCGTGCGCTCGCCGATCCATTTGTCTACGGCATCGTGGTCTGGACCTCGACTGGCTGGGTGCCAACCCGCGCCGAATGGGACGACACCGCCAGGGCCCTGCTGCGATACGGCAGGTATTGCATCGGATCCTCGCTTCTCTTTTCGATCGGGCGGCAAGCCAACAACGTCTTGATCGGTTGGCGCTACGGAAGCACTGAACTCGGGCCTTTCGCGCTCGCGAACCGACTGCTTCTTCTTCCGGCTCAGCAGATTTCTTGGCCGCTCGGCCAGGTCATGGTCCCGACTCTGAGCCGTCTCCAGGGTGACCCTGATCGGCTGAAGAGGTGGTATTTGAAGCTACTTCGATTGGTGACCTTTGCGTCGTTCCCGCCGTTGTTCAGCTTGGCGATCTGTGCCGACGACGTCGTCCACGTGATCGCGGGTCCGCAGTGGG